>SYDY01000096.1 GCA_005801425.1 Bdellovibrionales bacterium
CCGACCATTTTCACCAGGACATCTCGCCGATGAATACAAAACAAGCATCATCTCAATTACAAAAGCCTCTTATTTTAGTCTGCAACGATGATGGCATTCGCTCTGAAGGTATTGCTGCCCTCGCACATGCTTTTCAATCCGTCGGTGACGTATGGGTCGTCGCACCTGATCGAGAAAACAGCGCCACAAGTCATTCATTGTCCATTCATCGTCCGCTTCGTGTCGAGCGTTTTGATGAGCAATGGCTTATGGTCGATGGTACACCCATTGATTGTGTGTATCTTGCCATCCATCACCTGTTGCCACGCAAACCAGATCTGGTGGTGAGCGGTGTTAATCACGGACCCAATCTTGGAAGTGATGTTATTTACTCAGGCACTGTCGCAGCGGCCATGGAAGGCCATCTTTGTGGTTGCCATAGCATTGCCGTATCGCTCGTGATCACCGAAGATCATCGTTTGCGTAAAGCGCGTCATCATTTCGAAACCGCCGCTTGCGTGGCCGCTGAATTGGGCGCCCATGTGCTTGCTTCACCCCCAGAAAAACCGGTTTTGCTCAATGTGAATTGTCCCGATGTACCGCGTGACGAAGTGCGTGGTATTCGTGCTGTTGCCTTAGGGCGTGTGGGTTGGCAACATGCGGTGCTTGAACGTGTAGATCCCCGTGGACGGGGTTATTACTGGATCGCAGGCGATCGCAATGATGCTCCCGTGGATCCCCATGGTGATGTGGCGGCAGTGGCTGAAGGCTTCGCCAGCGTAACACCTTTAACAACAGATCTTACGCAGTTCAGTGGACTCGATCTTGCGACGGGGTTGATCTCCGGGGCAAACTACCGCAGCGTGGTGTAGTTCCTATCAAGGGGAGACTGATGTCCGGTGACGCGTACTGTGTAAACACAAATCCAAGTCTTTCACTGTCAAAGCGTCTTGAAGCATTTGCTTACTCGCCTTGGGGCTTTGCGATGATGCTTGTTGTATCATTCATCGAAGCCTCGTTCTTTTTGATACCGCCGGAAGTCTTGTTGATCCCGCTTGTACTTTTTCGACCAAGCCGCGCGTATACCTACGCCATTGGTTGTACTTTGGCGTCGGTGTCGGGTGCATTGCTTGGATACGCCATCGGCGCATGGGCCTGGGACGCGGTTGCACCGTGGTTTTTTGAGTCGGTTCCAGGATTTTCTCCTGCACGTTACGAACAAGTGAGGGGCCTTTTTGCCGAATACGGTCCATTAATTGTCTTCGTGGCAGCGTTTTCGCCCATTCCTTATAAAGTATTTACGGTGGTTGGTGGTGCGGCCAGCATGGCGTTGCCCCCATTTATTATTGCATCCTTGATTGGTCGCGGTACCCGTTATTTGCTCATTGCATGGTTGCTTAAGCGCTATGACGACAGGATCCGTGAATTTTTAGGTCCCCGTTTTGCATGGTTTGCTTTGGCCATCTCCGCAGCGCTCGTTGGGGTTGTTTTGTGCATGCGCTGATCAAAATCGTATTTGGGCTGGGATGTCTTACGGCGTGTACGACAGGTCCCAGCAAACCTTTGGGTGCGCAGGGAAGCTGGGTTCGGTCGGGGTATGATTCCCATGCACTGATGCTCGAAACCAAGAAAGCGCAGACGGATGGGGGACGTTTGGCCAAGGCAGCGCCTGAGCCATCCGTAGTGAAAAAACAAACGGACGACCCCCCGCAGGACTCCAAATCGAAAGGCACAGCCCCTTCGCGATTGATGTGGCCGGTGGACGGTTCGGTGATCCAGCGCTACGGGGCAGGCGAAGGAGGGCATGATGGTATCGATATTGAAGCGGAACGTGGGACACGCGTTCGCGCAGCCGCCGATGGTGAAGTGCTTTTTACCAATCGCCATGGTGATTACGGTAATTTGGTGCTGGTGCGACATGCGGGGGGTTTGGTGACCGTCTATGCCCACCTCGAAACGAGCCTGGTGCGCAAAGGCCAAAAAATCAAGCGGGGAGAGGCCTTGGCGCGGGTTGGAAGTACAGGGGCAACACGTCAACCTAAGCTTCATTTTGAGGTGCGACAAGGTGTGTCCAGTGTCAATCCTATGCAATTTCTCCCTCCATAAATGATTCTTATGTCTTGTTATTGTTCATGCTTGACCTCCCATGTAAGCATCCCATAGGGTGTCCGCAGTTCGGATCGGGGTTTTTACAACGGAGATGGTTTGATGAATCGTTGGGTACAATGGGGTTTTGTACTGGTAATGGGGGGATCCCTGGTCGCCTGTGAAGGTGGTACTGGGGGATCAGAGTGCAGAACAAAGAGCGACTGTCCGAGAGGCCAAACCTGCCTTCTTGATGGTGGTTGTGTGCCTTCAGCCGAATGTACCCCTGAGTCATGCACTGCAGGGACCTTTTGCAGCCAAGATCTGAAATGCGTGAGTGTTGAATCGGCGTGCAATGACAGTGTTGATCCGTGCGAGTGCCATATCGCCAACGGCGCAGGTGAGTTTGTAGCCGATGATGTCGATTCGGTGATCACCCTGACACCTGGCGCGCAGCATATGGCGGTTGTGTCTCTGGGCTTTATGGGTGGGACCACTATTCCATCCAATACATACTCATATGGGATTTCTGGTACAGCAAACACTTTTTCGATCGATGAAGCGGGAATGCTGACGGCAGGCGCTGCTGCGGGCGAAGCAACGCTGACCGCCACTGCTGCTTCAGGGGTTACATGCACCGCCAAATTGGTGAATTTGGGTGCCTCGGGTGTTGCAACCGGCATTCGTGTTCGTGTATTTAATGATCGCACAGGCTTGCCTGTAGCCGGTGCCCGTATTGTGATCGACACCAACAACGATGGTCTTGATGATGGCTTTAGCACCAATGGTGGCGCCAGTGCCTATGGCACAACGAATGCATCCGGTGTTGCAACCACAACCCAAACAATCACTGGAACCTACGCGCTGACTGTATTTCACAGCGCCCACCACTATGTCTCATTGGTAGGACTCAGCACCAACGACAAAGAAGTGAGCGTGCCGCTTGCCTCTGTGATTGCGCCTGTGGATTCTCGCAAGGTTGCTGGCTTTTCAGGGGTTGAAGATTTCATCGCATACCGTCGCAATGTATTGAACGCCCCAAAAGACACACCTTTTATTGAAATCGCTTTGGTTGCAGGAAGTTTTCCCCTGCGTAGCATTGTCAATTTTGATCTGAGCATGTTGACGGGCGATAAGCTGGCCGAAGGCGATTGCGCGATTCTTGATGTGCCCACCGCCAACAAACCCTGTTTGCCTCTTCCTTCGACAGTCTTTGCCCGTGCGGCGGGTGGATTTTTGCGAAAGAAAGATGCCAGCACGACGAGTCCCAGAGCAGAAGATGTGCGTGGCGGTCATGTGGACGTGACGGCAAGGCCAGGACGTCGCTATGCATGGATGTTTGGTGGGGCTGTCTATTCTGACTTGCTGTTCAGAGTGCTTGCCGACTACAAAACAGTGCTTCCGAAAGCTTTTAACGGGACAGCTGAAACATTCGATGTCACCAAACTCAATTTCAACCAACTGGCGACTGACATCCATGGCCTGATCCCTGCGCTGGGTATTGGCAGCACGGGCAATCTCAATTTACCAGAACGTCCCGTTGCAGACTGGAATGCGCGCAAAGGTGATGCTTATTTTGATAATGCTGGAACACCTGTTCGTAGACCGAGCCAAGACTTTCATCTTCTTGATACCGTGCTTGATGGCGCGGCGAGTGGTGAGGATGCAACGTATACCCGTCCGTCTTTGACGGCCTTGGATGGTTTACAGACTTTTACCACGGTAAAGATGCCTTCGCTTCCTATGGACACAGCCTCGAATCAAGCCTTTGAAGGCATGGTGCTTTTGACGGGCATAGATTCCAAAGGCTATGGATTTGTGCCTATGGGCTTGGGACTGGGCCTCGATTGCCTCAATCCATTGGGATGTGGTGATTCGGCCAATCGTGCCAGCGCAGCCCATTTTGACGGCCACGTCACTGGCGCTACGGTTTGCAGAACCCCCCACGGTGCCTTGGATGGGAATAATCGCCCAAGTCTCTGTCCTGTGGGTGCGCCGTTTCCAGGATCTCTACGTACAGATGAAATCGGCATGTTTAGATCGATTCCACGCGATGCGTTGGCCAGTGATGAGTGGGTGACCGTTGCAGTTGCTCTCCCGATCACCTCGTTGCTGAAAGATGGTTTGAGCAATTTGCGTGCCCGTGCTGCGGTGTTACGTGGCGATGCGGCGAAAATGCCTGGACAAGGCACGAAAGATCTTTCTGGTCTTGTGTTTGCGCCGTTGCCGATGCCGGACACAACGGTGACATCACGTGTTTACGAAATCAAAAAAGTAACCGATTTGGATGCGCACTGGATCATGGCGACAACCATTGATGCTGAAAACAGCATGAACACAGTTGTTACTTGGAACATTTACGCAAGCCCAAGTGCGAATACATCATTCAAGGTGCCTGCTGTTCCTGCTGCCATGCGCGATCCATTTACTGCGCCTAGCGTAAAAACTGGGAAATATGAGGCGGGTGAGCTGAACCTTACGCACTTAGGATTTAACTTGATCCCCGATAAGACACTTCAGGGTATCGTGAGCAGTGGCAATGGTCAGTTTGCTGATTTACTTCGTTATGCCGATGGATTTTCGGGTGGCGCAAGCAAAGTGACAGACGGCACTAGCCCTATCCGCTAAGCTCCTGGTATGAAATCCCTTCAGAAGGGTTCGGGTGGCATTTGGCATGGTTGCGAAATTAGACCCATGTCATGAAGGAACGTCGGTCACCACCGCAAGGGGACTGGCGGACGGATCATCCCCTGATTTTCAAGACGACCCCTGCCTTGTTGTCTACGTGGGCGATGGCCTCGGACAACGCTTTGTTCTTCGCGACTTTGAATTGCTTATCGGTCGTTCACGCGATTGCGGTATCTCTTTGCTCCAAGACAACGTTTCAAGGCGTCACTGCAAATTGATCACGTATCAAATGGTTTCTAGGGTCTATGATCTTGGATCAACCAACGGAACCTTCGTGAATGAAATGCGTGTGAATGAACACTCGCTTGTTCACGGTGACCGCATTCGGGTTGGATCCACGGTCTTTAAGTTTTTGCGTGGTGGCAGTATAGAACGTACTTTTAGCGATGAAATTCATCGCATGACCCGCACCGATCCTCTGACCGAGGTGGCCAATCGAAGATGTTTTTTTGAGGCCCTCGCCAGGGAGGTGCTGCGTGCCCGGCGCTATGGCCGTCCTGTCTCGCTTGTTATTTTTGATGTCGACCATTTTAAAAATATCAATGATCGCTATGGCCATCCCGTAGGGGATCTTGTGCTTCGTAAACTCGCACAAGCGGTGCAAGCCAATCTGCGCGGTGATGACTTGTTTTGTCGGTATGGCGGCGAAGAATTTGCTGTGATCATTCCTGAAATAGGTCATGCGGCTGCAGCAGGTGTGGCCGAAAAAATACGGCAGCTTGTGGCGGATCTTGAATTCGTAGGGCTTGATGGCGACATGCGCTTGCATGTGAGTTTGGGCGTTGCGACCGTGGGTGGAAACGATACCGCTGAGGATCCTGAAACGCTTTTGGCCCTTGCAGACAGCCGCCTTTACGACGCCAAACGGGGTGGGCGCAATTGTGTGGTGTCTTAAATGATCCGGCTTCTTTCGTCCGATGTGGTGGACCAAATTGCGGCTGGAGAAGTGCTGGAGCGTCCTGCTTCGGCCGTTAAAGAGTTGATGGAAAATGCCGTCGATGCGGGTGCTAAGCACGTAGATGTCTTTTTAGAAGGCGGAGGCCTTACCAGCATCACCGTGGTTGACGATGGTGTGGGCATGTCGCCCGATGATGTTGATTTGTGCGTGCAACGCCATGCCACAAGCAAACTTCGCTGCCTTGATGATTTACTTCGTATTAACACCCATGGATTTCGTGGTGAAGCGTTGTCTTCCATGGCGCAAGTTGCTCGGCTTACGATTACCAGCAGACGCGTCGAAGATCCCGCAGCAACGCGCTTGTGCATGCGTGGCGGTGAAGTGATCGAACGGGCCTTGGTGGGCGCACCCGTGGGCACATGCATGCGGGTGGATGAATTGTATTTTAACACACCCGCTCGGCGTAAATTTATGGCTTCGCCTGCCACCGAACAGGCGCGTTGTTTGGATGCTGCCATGCGCGTTTTACTCTCAGCCTCAAGCGCAGGTGGCAGTATCAATGCGGGCGCAAGGCGGTTATTGCATGTGCCATGGGACATAACAGCCGATGCGCGGGTGCGTTTGCTGTTGGGTGCACGCGTCAAAGATCTGCATGGTTTTGATGCGCAAAACGATGGCGTGCGTGTGCATGGCTTTTTAAGTCCTCCCGAAGTGGATCGTGGCGATAGCAAAGGGATTTGGTGGTTTGTGAACGGACGCAGTGTACGTGATCGTACATTGCAACGTGCCCTTGCCGATGCCTATGTGGGTCACATGGGCCCAGGACGCTATCCTGTGGCCGTGATCTTTGTGGAACTGTCTGGGGAAGCGGTGGACGTGAACGTGCATCCACAAAAATCAGAAGTTCGCTTTCGCGATCCTAAATCTATTTATCGTGCGGTGAGTGCGGCCATTGCCCAAGCATTGCTTGATTCGCCCAAACTGCTTGCAGGGGCGGGTGGGGGTGTTGTGCAGGCTTTGGCGCGGTTTGAGCATACTGTAGGGGCGCAGCTCGCTGCGCCCGCAGGCAGGGCTTGCCCTGCCCCTACGGAACGGATCTCTGAACAACCACCCCTCCAACCAACCTTGCCACGGATCATATCCCAACCCTCCGAACCACCCATTCGTGTTTTAGGCGATGCAGTGGACGGTGTGTTTGTGTGCCGCCAGGGTGACACCTACTGGATGATCCATGGCGAACTTCTGGCATCACGTATGCTGCATACGTCACTGCAAGCGGCAGCGACGCGTGGAAAAATCCCGCGCAGGCGTTTGCTGGTTCCGTTGATGCTCACGTTGGATGCTGCTGCGGCTGAGATGATCCACGCGCTGGTTGGATGGGGTGTTGTTCTGACCCAAGCGGGATCACAATATGCCCTGACTGAACTTGCTGAAGGGGCCGATCCTGTCAATTGGGCGGCGGTTGTGCATGAATTATGCGCTTTGGCACAAACCCAAGACGGAACCCATGGCTTTGTGGTGAGCGATGCGGTGATCGATGTTTTTGCAAAAGCGCAACGTCCTATTCGCACAGCCGATGCGTTGCTTGATGTTGTAGGGCGCCATGGTGAGCGTATTGCGAAGGCGTGTGAGTTGGGGGCGGCCAAAGTTATAGTTTTTTAAACATCTCACGATTGGGCTGATAGCCGATACGTGCATAAAAGCGTACGGCCTTGGGGGCTGCATGCAAAATGCAATGTTTAAGCCCTTGTTCGCGAAACCAATCCTCACACAGGCGCATCAAATAGCCGCCAATACCTCGGTCACGATAGGCCTTGCGTACAAACATTTGATCGACATAGCCGCAACGGTTGTCCTCGCGCAGACGAAAAATAGGATCTTGGGTAAGAATATCACCCCGCGAGAGGCCAATAGGTTCTTCACCTAAAAGTGCGAGAACAATATGGATTGTTGTTGATTTAAGCGCGGTTCGAATGTCTGTTTCAAACAATTTTTTTACATCGGCATTGTCTTCGTCGGGCGAGAGTTCGTCGACGAGTTCACATAGCATGTCGACCACAGCGCGGTGATCTTTGGCGTTGTCAACGGCTGGCCGATAACTCAATTCGCGATTGTCAGACATAAACCCAATGATAAGGCATCAAAACAAAGTTGTCACGGGTTTGGGCTAAAACGAAAGCTTTAGCATCTCCACAGGAGCGATCGTTTGGAGGTCGTGTTTGATCTTTTTGGCATCTCCCACGACCACGATGGTCCAAGCATCCTTCGGCAACAATTCTGGAATGCGTTGTGTAAAATCCATGGGGTGATGCAATGCGTTTAAATCCTGCTGCCATGCATCATGGGCTTTGCCCAAGCGTTGTTGCGTCCACCATGTGTTGGCCCAGGCGCTTTGCAATTCATGATGCGCTGCAAAATTCCCTTGGATGGATGCAATGCTTGTATCAACCTCGTTTTGGGTGGGCGGCTCTGTTTGGATGCGCTGTGTTTCATCAAGAAGCGTGCGCATGGTTTCTGCGGTGGCCGATGTTTTGGAATAGGTGCTCAGTGTGGTTCTTGCGGTGTTGAGATAGGCGGTATTGCTTGCGTGGGCACCATAGGTAAGGCCCTTTTCAATACGGATTTTACGATTGATCCTGCTTGTAAAAGACCCGCCGAGGACTTCGGTCAACAAACGCAGGGACATCCATCGCGTATCGCTGGGGGGCACCGACACTTGACCCATGCGGATTTGACTTTGCACAGCACCTGGCTGATCCACCAACACAATGCGCAGTCCAGGTTTTCCGGGCAGCGGGGCTGCTGCCATGGAAGGCAAAGGTTGCGTTGCTGGGATCCATGCTGCAAAGGCTTTTTCAGCCACCGACCATACTTCTTCGGGCGCCACTGCGCCGACCACGTACAACGTGGCGTGTTGAGGTTGTGCAACCTGTTTCCACCAGGATCGCAGCAGATCCGGCGTGAGCTTGTTCAATGCGCGTGACCCGCCGGTGCTTAATTGTCCGTAAGGGTGGTCTGCGCCAAACAATGTTTGCGCCAGTGCCACATCGGCCAAGGCCCCACCGCTGCGCTGCATGATGCTGAGTTCGGCTTTGGTTGTCTTTTTGTATATTTTGAGTTCATCTGCGGGAAACGTGGGTTGATGGATCACTTCGCCCATGAGCGATAATCCATCGGTCCATTGGTGGGAAAGCCCATCAAGCGTGATCGCGGTATTGTCGTTCAAGGCCGAAGCATCCAAGGCGAGCCCTTTTTCGGCCAAGATTTGAGCAATAAATTGGCTGCTATGTTGCGATGTGCCTCGGGTGAGCAGGGTTGTCGCAGCCGCAGCGACGCCGGGTGTGGGCTCGCTTGAGCGTCCACGGGGCAGCATGAGGCGTGCAGTGACCCAAGGAATTTTCGCATCGGGGATCACCACAACCCGGAGGCCATTGGACAACGTTTTTTCATGGGTGTTGGGCGCGTTGAAGAACCAAGGCTTGGTGTCTATGGGCGGTGCTTTGGGGTAATGGGCCGGCCGTATGGCATGGGCTTTGGGGCCTTGGGGGTTGGGCTTGCTTTCCGCAGCGGCGATGAAGGTACTGTCGCCTTCTCGGGCAGGGGTTTTGCCCAACAAAAAGTTCCAACGTGCTTTCCATGTGGGCTCGACCGACACACTCAGGTGTCGTTCAGGCACAAAATAGGTTTGCGCGATTTTTTTCAGATCCTGCGCAGTGAGTGCCATGACCTTTTGCAAACGTGTGTTGAGAACGTTCGGATCATCAAGCAGCAAGGCACCGTTGCCGATGTGTTCGGCGGTGGTCTTCACTTTGCGCAAGGATGCAACATGGTCCTGCACGTAGGTATTTTTCGCGCGCAAAAGTTCGGCGTCGGTGATGGGTGTTGTTTTGAGTGTGTCAGCATAGGCTTGAAGAAGCTTTAAAACACGCTTGCTGCTGCGCAAGGGCATAACGCCTGCGCCCCATCCCATGAGACCGCCACTTTCCATGGTCATGTGGATGGCTTTGGCGACGGGTGCAATTTTTTTCGTTTTGACAAGATCTTGATGCAATCGTCCTGCATCACCGCCATCCAAAACAAGGGCCAATACATCCAACGCCAATTCATCGGGGTGGCCGAAGGGAACGGTGCGATAGCCTACGCCCACAATATTGAGGGGACCGTGTTCTTCTTTTATTTTCAATGTTTTGGGACCGATTTCAGATTTTGCAGGCGCAATGGCCACATGGGGTGGTCCTGAGGGGATCCAGCCGAACAACGCTTCCACGTCGCGAAGGGCTTGCGTGTGAGGAACAGGTCCGACAATCACGATAATGGCGTTGTTGGGTACGTAGTGCTGTTCCCAAAAACGTTGCAGTTCTTCTATTTTTGCGGCGCGCAACTGAGGGATGTTGCCAATGGGCAGCCATCGGTAAGGATGATCGGGGAAAAGGGACGGCGCGAGTTGTTCGATGACGGTCCCGTAGGGCTTATTTAATGAACTGATGCGACGTTCCTCTTCCACCACCTTGCGCTCGGTGTGAAAACCTTGGGGATCAATGTTTAATTTGGCCATGCGCTCTGCTTCAAGCCACAGGGCCAACCTGAGCTGATTGGCGGGCACTTGATTTTCGTAAACGGTTTTGTCGAAGGACGTAAATGCATTGCATTGTCCGCCTACGCTTTTGATTTTCTCAAAATGTCCCGTGGGGCCCAACTGATCGGTGCCGCGAAACATCATGTGCTCAAACATGTGCGCAAAGCCTTGGCGCGTGGGATCTTCGTTTTGGGATCCGACGTGGTACCATACCTGCACAGCGGCAAGGGGCGTGGACTGATCCTCCACGATCACCACGCGCAGTCCGTTGGGTAGCGTATGGGTTTGCATATTGGAAACGGATAATCCCATAAACAGTGACAGTAGGGCGAATTGCATATGAAAATATAATGAAGAGGCAACTGACAATACAAGTGTAGGCGTTATCAGGGCTATCGCATCTACATCACTGATGTTGCGCGGGGGGATTGATTTGTCACGCTGTGCCTCTCTCTGCCTCGCCATCCGTGTGCAGGTTCCTCCCGCCTTCCACAAAAGCCACGTGACGCGCATGATGTTTGGGATTTGATTGTATTTTTTGAACGCGTCACAACGCTTTTGTGGAAATGCGGTCCGGTCCGTTTACACGGCACGGCGAGGCCGGGTTCGGTAGACAATGACGAGGACTCACAGTCCCATATTGTGTGATGATTCGCTCCTGTTAAGTATCTGCCCACCTTGCATCTGAAAACGTTTGCATCGCCATTGCAGTGTAAACGGACCGGACCGCATTTCCACAAAAGCGTTGTGACGCGTTAAACACATTCAATCAGTAACAAATAACCATGCGCGTCACGTGGCTTTTGTGGAAGGCGGGAGGAACCTGCACACGCAATGGCGAAAGAACGCTACGCGAGTCAATTTTCGTTATGAATGTGGCTAAAATGACTTCCCGATTTGAAAATAACCCGCTGGCAAAACGCCTTTTCGGAATAGGCCCAAATCCTCGTTGCTGGGGCTGTTGTTGCTAATAAATACAAATTGCAAACCACCCGCAAGGGCCAAAGTTATGCCGTTGCGCAATTCCCATTGAAAGCCCAGCAAGCTTTCTGGACCACCCGCAACAATGTCTATGCCATCTGTGTGTATGTAAAATACTTTGCCACCGGGCTGAAGAAAAAAACCTTTCCACGCTTTGTTGATAAAAATGGGCAATCCCAAACTGCCACCAACGCCCCAACCGTCGCCAAAGTAATTTTTGTAGATATTGTACTCGGTGCGTATCGCTAAATTGCGATGTACCGCTGCACCAAAGGAAATAGAAAACAAACCGATCACGTATCCGAGGGTATTGGTGCCCACATTGTAGCGGTAGTATTCGTCGGGATGGCGTGTGGGAACGGGCTTCATGGGCGAAGCCGGTTGATACGACGGAGGAGGGTATTGCGCTGGTGCCTGTGGCATCACGGGCTGCGTTTGCACCACAGGTGCTTGTTGCAGCACGGGTTGCGCTGGCACGGGCACCAACATCATTTGTACCGGCACACCGTTTTGAATGACCGTGATCATTTGAGGCTGTTGATCAGCGGGCGATGGTGCCGCGGCTGTTTGGGCGGTCATCAAACCGGCAAGGAGGGTTGTCAATGCGAACATAAAATCATCTCCAATAAATTTTGATGGTGCTTATGACTTCCAATATTTAGGTACTATGCCGACTGCACCGTGGACGTTAGTTTCCGATAACAATCAAGGGCCGATGGATCGGCCAGTGATTCGGTATTGGCGGGCTCAAGTCCTGTGAGCAGTTGCAAGACCGCGATTTCCACTTTTTTTCCGCTTAAGGTGTATGGAATTTTTGTTACCGGCAAAATAATTTTAGGAACATGACGCGGTGTGGCCGATGCACGGATGGTGTTTTGGATTTTGATCCGCAATGCATCATCCCATATTACCCCAGGAAGAAGTTTCACAAAGAGCACGATGCGAATATCACCCTCAAAGGGTTGACCCACCGCGAGGCTGTCTTCCACTTCATCGAGACCCTCCACAATTCGGTAAATTTCTGCGGTACCGATGCGTACGCCACCCGGGTTGAGTGTTGCATCGGAGCGTCCAAAAATAACAACACCGCCAGCTTCTCCCTCGCTCCCTGAAAGGGCAATATAGTCTCCGTGGAACCAGGTTTCTTCAAGATTAGAAAAATAAGATTTTTTGTACTTGATGCTCGCCATGTCGTTCCAAAAAAAGACGGGCATAGAAACGAACGGGCTACGACACACGAGTTCGCCCCGCTCGCCTATGACCGGTTGATGATGTTGATTGAAGGCCGCGACATCCATACCGAGACCCAATGCCTGAATTTCTCCGGCACGCACAGGACGTGTCGGATTTCCCAAGCAGAAGCAGGATACAATATCGGTGCCCCCACTGATAGAACTTAGCAAAACATCGGATTTTACATGGTCATAAACCCAACGAAAATGACCGGGTAAAAGGGGCGAACCCGTCGATAAGATCACGCGCAAACGATCAAGTGGATAGTGTTCACGCGGGTTCACATGATCCATGCAGCTCTGAATAAATTTGGGGCTTGTGCCAAAATGCGTGATCTGTTCGTCGTTTGCGAGCTTCCACAAGCGATGTATGTCGGGATAACCGGGTGATCCGTCAAATAGCGTCACGGTCACACCAGGAACCATCAACGCGCTTACCAGCCAATTCCACATCATCCAGCCGCACGTGGTGAAGTAGGTGATGTTGTCTCCCGATTTAAGATCACAATGCAGTTTGTGTTCTTTGGCGTGTTGCAACAGTGTGCCACCTTGGCCATGCACGATGCATTTGGGAACACCGGTGGTGCCTGAACTGTAAAGCACGTAAAGTGGATGGTTGAATGGAAATTGGGGCCACGTCGGTGCAAGGGCATCGCCTTCAATGTATTCTGAAAAATTTGTAGGTTCGTCTCCCAACAACGCGATCGTGATCACATGTTCGATACTTGGAACCGCGCGCGCAATCTCTTCATTTTTGGCAATACAATCAAAGCGTTTGTCGCCATAGAGATAACCATCCACACAAAACATAATGCGTGGTGTGATTTGTCCAAAACGGTCCACAATGCCTGTGACGCCAAAATCGGGTGAACACGATGACCACATGGCGCCGAGACTTGTTGCTGCAAGCATCGCAATGATAGCTTCGGGAATATTGGGAAGAAGTCCCACAATGCGGTCACCCGATGTAATACCCAAGGCAATGAGTTTGGCTTGCATGTTGGCCACAGCGCGTGTGAGCTCTGCGTGCGTCCATGTTTGTCGTCCGCGTGCATCGCTTATTCCCACCAAACGAATGGCATCTTGGGAAGATCCGTTGTTCAACAGATTGTCTGCAAAATTAAGCGATAGATTTGGGAAAAAACGCGCATCAGGCATATGCGCACTTGTGCGCACGGGGGTTTGATCGCCGCTCACACGCAATTGCATTTTTTCAAGCAGCAAAGGCCAAAAAAGATCCGGTTCTTGCACGCTGAAACGATGCAGTGCTTCATAGGTAGGAAGTGCACGTCCTGCGCATTGTTCGGCTGCTTTGCGGAATGCTTCCATGTTGCTTGCGGCAATGCGTTCAGGCGATGGGGCCCAAAGTATTTCGCCGGGTATTATCGTCTCTGTATTCACATTAGGCTCCGAGATTTTCCACAATGATGGCGGTGGCTTCTCCACCGCCGATGCAAATCGCAGCGCATCCATACTTTTCACGTCGTGCGCGTAACGCATGCAAGAGTGTCACCACAATGCGTGCGCCCGATGCGCCGATGGGATGTCCCATGGCGACGGCTCCCCCGCGTACGTTGACCCGTTCGGGATCCAAATTCAAATCGTGCATGGCGGCCATGGTTACCACGGCAAAGGCTTCGTTGATTTCCCAAAGTCCGATGTCTTCAATGCGCAATTGGGCTTTGGCGAGCGCTTTGCGAATGGCTTCAATGGGCGCGGTGGTGAACCATTGGGGTTCTTGGGCGTGACTTGCGGTTGCCACAATGCGTGCCAAAGGCTTACCCGTTTTTGCGATGGTTTCGTTGGACAACACCAAGGCTGCGGCACCATCATTTATTTTTGAGGCATTGGCCGCGGTGACTGTGCCTTGGGGATCAAACGCAGGTCTCAGCGTTGTTATTTTTTCAAGAGGCGCGGCAAAGGGCTCTTCATCGGTTGTGACGCGAACTGTTTCTTTGCGTCCTGCCACATCGACAGCGGCGATCTCATCGGCACTTTGGCCTGATTGCGCACGGCGATAGGACACAAGGGCGTAGGCATCTTGGGCTTCGCGGGTGAAAAGATATTTTTTGGCGCAGAGCTCGGCGCAGCTGCCCATGTGTTGGTTGTGATAGGGATCCCAAAGGCCATCGTTGATGATGGCATCGATCATTTGGGCGTGGCCGAGCCTGGCCCCTGTGCGCGCACTCGGCAGTAGATAGGGGACATTGGACATGGATTCCATGCCGCCTGCGACCACCGCCTGCCATTCATTGGCCACGATGCCGTTGTGGGCGTCCATGATGGCCCGCATGCCAGATCCGCATACTTTTCCTAGGGTGATGGCGCCGACATCGCGCGTGAGGCCCGCATGGTGTGCGGCTTGCCGTGCAGGGGCTTGTCCAATGCCCGCGATGAGAACATTCCCCATAATAACGTGATTTGGCTCCTGTTTAAGCGAAGCGCGTGCAATGGCTTCTTTGATGGCAATACCGCCCAGCATGGGGGCACTGACGGTTGCGAGGCTTCCTTGAAATTTGCCGATGGGGGTACGCGCAGCACTTAGAATATAAATGGATGTCATGGATGGGTGTGGTAGCAAATCATGACGATGGGGCCAATGGTGTATTTTTTCTCGAAGAGTGTGCGATAAAGCCTTGATTCATCTCCATATTTTTTCTAGTGTGCGGCCGCACGTGGGTCGTTAGCTCAGTTGGTAG
>SYDY01000097.1 GCA_005801425.1 Bdellovibrionales bacterium
CCAAGAGATGCACAAGAGTTCAACCCAACTTCCTGCCCTCCGCCCCATGGAGCATTTGGAACTTCCCCGTGCTCTTAGCGGTGCCGATGGTATCAATCGCGCATCATCGCAGATCCACAATCAATTGGGAGCGCAAACGGATCGTGAAGCGGTTGCCGCATTTCTTGCAGAATACAAAGATTCGCCGGCCACGTTTCGCAATTACCGCAAAGAAGTCGAGCGTTTGCTTTTGTGGGCTGTGCTCGAACGCGGCAAAGCATTGTCTGATTTGGATCGTGGTGATTTTGCATTGTATGCGGCGTTTTTGGCTGATCCACAACCGCGTGAACGTTGGTGTGGACCCAAAGTGGGTCGTGGCAGTGGACGTTACAGCGAAGCATGGAAACCGTTTGTCGGTCCACTGTCATCGTCAGCACAAAAGACAGCCCTTGTGATTGTTAATTCGATGATGAATTATTTTGTGCAAGCGGGATATCTTGCAGGCAATCCCTTGGGGCTTATTCGCCGTCGTGGACGCAATACCGATATTTCAGGATCACGTCGCAAAGTGCTCGCACGCACGTTTGACGATGAACAATGGAATGCCATTGTGGATGCCTTGGATGCCATGCCCACCAACACGGTTCCAGAGCGCATTGAAGCAGAGCGCCTCCGGTTCATGATCGCCCTGCTCCATTTTTTGAGTTTGCGTATCAGTGAGCTTGCAAGCCATCGAATGGGTGATTTTGTGCGCGTGCGGGGTGTGTGGCGGTTTTACGTCACGGGCAAAGGCAACAAGGAAGCGGAAATTCCTGTCAGTGATGTGTTGCTCGATGCATTGCAGCGTTACCGCGTGCATCTGGGCTTGTCGCCATGGCCTTCGCCCGACGACAAACATCCTTTGGTTTGCAGCATTGATCGTCTTACGCGTATCGGTACACGGCGCATCAGCCAAATACTGAAACATTTTTTAGAAAATGTCGCGATCAAATTGGGTGACTCCCACAAAGCGGATGCACTGTGTCGCGCCTCGGCCCACTGGTTTCGTCATACGTCGCTGACGCGCCAAGTGGACAAAGGCATCCCGCTTACGCATGTCAAAGCCAATGCACGTCATAGTAAATTGGATACTACGATGTTGTATGTGCATACCGATGATGAAGATCGAAATCGAGAAATTCAAAAACTAGGCTGGCGTTAGAAAACTCCCCATAAAAAAAATGTTCGTCATTGCGAGCCCGCAGGGCGAAGCAACCCAGGCTAAGACATTTCTACGCCACACTCTCAAGCCTGCTGTAACCCTGACTCGCTGGATCATGATGCGGCGTTGGGCGAATAAAGTGACCGATCACAACACTTGTAACACCAACACCGATCATGGCTTGATGCCATACAGAGCTAAGTCCATCAGGGCAGTCGTCAGGCACAAGCCCCATCGCATTGTAAATAAGCGGGCCTGCACCTGTGACGGTTAAATGCGTCCCCGCCTCCACCAATCCCCAACCCAAGGCAGCGCGAAATGTTGTCCAGCCGGATCGTTGATGATGATCGCCATCACGCCATGCTTTGAATGTATCGATGCCGACAGACAACGCAAAGGATCCTATCGTCGCAGCATAGGTTGGAATGCCTGCTGAATTATTTGCACAGGTATCACCTCCACTAAATGCTGCATTATTTTTTCCTGACACGATGACGGTTGCAAATTTGGCGCCCCACTTGGCTGCATCCGCAAGGTGCTCAGCATGATGCGTGAGGGTGTCTTTGCATACCTGCGTAGGCGTACGAATATTTCCGTAACCATCGTTGCAGATTGCACGACCGATGCTTGCAAAACATGCACGAATACCTGATGTCATTCATGAGGTATGCACATGTAGGATCTATGATCGCAATACGCACTGTGTCATACTTTGTTTTCACTTTTACGACATCAACCCACAGAAAAAGACGA
Source organism: Bdellovibrionales bacterium (assembly GCA_005801425.1). Taxonomy (GTDB): domain Bacteria; phylum Myxococcota; class XYA12-FULL-58-9; order XYA12-FULL-58-9; family SYDY01; genus SYDY01. The sequence continues at coordinate 1,934 of SYDY01000097.1, forward strand.
TACTTCCCCACGTCGTATGCTGACGTAAGATAACATGGTGAGGAGTTGAATAATGGCTTCTGTTGAGAATGTTGTAAGAACCGATGTGCCTCCCGACTTCAGGATACAAGCATCCGCACCCATCGATATTCCACAAGGAATGCGAAGGCTTTCTAGCGATACAAGCCCATCTCTAAGACCCTACGTGAGTTCCCCAGAAAGTCCTTCATTGCTTCGCGCGATCAAACGTCCTAGCCCGCTCCGCGGTGATTATGACAGTATTTCTCAAGCCTCATCGGCGCCAACGTACCATACAGTCGATCAAACGCTTCCAACGCGTGATCTCCAGTGGCGCGATATCGAGCTGCGGCGTGCCGATCTTGAAAAAAAATTACTTCGATTTCGACTCTCAGAACAAGCACTCGGTGCGGTCATGGCATGGATCAGAGAGTATGTATTTACACTACCCAGTGAGGTGCAGAAACCCATTTCACAACTGACCGGTGAACGATTATCATCCGACTCCCAATCGCCCAGCGAATTGCCCAAACCCGTGTCAAAACTGCCCACCGCCGTTTTTCTCATAGGGCCCCCAGGCATGGGGAAAACCAGTTTGGTGAAAACGATTGAAACAGCAACACGAGGTGAAGTGGAAGTTGTTGATTTCCAGGTACTGGAAGGCAAGCCACTCCCACTTCACATATTGCGTCAGCAGACTGATCGGCCACGACTCGTTTTAATCGATGAGTTTCTTCGCTCATGCACGCGAAGCGATCCTGAAAAATTGGCTGCGCTCGAACAAAAATTGGCTACGATGTTGCAGCACGTATCCGCCCAACAAGATCAAGTCAGCGACGCGCACATCACCGTTGCCGCGTTGAATCAAACGCTTACGAAGCAAAGACAAAAAACAATCGCTCAACCACGAAAATCTGCCGAAAAGGGACCCGACGTCGATAGAAAGTACCAGAAAGAGCTTGATGAATATTATGTTCTTATTGATCAACATCAGGCGGAGTTGGCACGTCTTGATAGTGAGCTTGCCATGCAAAAGCACTCTGAATCTCTGGCTGAAAAAAAGTTAGAGCAATACTCAAAAGAATTAGAAACGATACGCGAAAATTTAAAAGCAGAAAAAGAAGCGAAACTTCAAGATGATGCTGATTTCCAGGAACTATTTTTTATCTTCGGTGGCAGCACAACCACCGAAGGTTGCCATGTTCCCTGGCGAAAAATTGTCGATGAAGCTGAACGTGTTTTCAACACGGAGGAAGTTACACGTTACCGGAAGCTTAAAGAGCAGTATGATGAGGAACACCCCAAATGTGAGCGTGAAATTGCTGATATTCGAAAGCAACTTAAAGAACTCGCTGAGGAAGACGCCTATTCGACGATGCATGCGGAATCCCAGATCCTTCGTGAATGCAATGTTGAATCTGGAAGCTTGCCCAGAAATACTGCGAGTTCATCACTCGCAACATGTGAAGCCCACTGGACATCACAGCAACGAAGCGCACGTGAATCAGCGATTACTGAGAGTTTACGTAATCTCAAAGAGAGTCTGACCAAAGTCGTTACACGAGAAATCCCGTCCAGCGTATCAAGCACATCTGTGCCTGGCGCCCAACATCCCCAAGAGCAACCCCACGCCGTTTCTCGCGATATCATTGTTGAGCCTGAAATTAATCAACCCGTTTTGGCCAAAGCGAGTGAACTTTATCGGCGTTTGTACAAAGAGTTGCCCACCAAATATCCGAAACAAAAACCCAAGGTCCCGACATCAGATCTCGCGCCACTCGACACCATTCTGCGAGGCAATTTTACCGAATTCGCGAAAGTTCTTTCATTAAACCTGGATTTGGGAAATGGAAGCTTGGCAGAAGAAGTTTTGGAGAAAACCAAGGGTAAGGCGGATGTGCTCACCGATTGGGGCACACGCGCCGGTCTTTCATTGACGGGTGGAAAGCAAGTTAACTACGGACCTCTATGTGCTGTTTTCGCAGGAAATCCCATCGATTTTCTCAAGGAGATTGAGAGAAGAGAACTAAAAAATGAGTTTCCCACCGCAACAGCGCTTCGCGATGCCTACAGAGAGGCGAACGCAACAGGAATCGCGTTGCAAAGCTGTGTTGACCGGGTTTTTGGCAAGGGCCGTTTTGCCGAATTCCCAGGAGGAGGCCGTCGATTCGGCTTGCCATGGCCACTGCAAGAGCCCCCTGGTGACGAAGAATGGCCTATGATTGCCGAAGGCATAATCGAAGATTGGGTGGTTGCCTGGCATCAACGCAATCCACTCGAATCTGTGAGCATTGATTTCAATATCAATCAGAAAGTTTTAGCTGGAATATTGCTGAGTAAATTCGTTGTTCGAGGAAATTTCAGGATCTCGCCTGCTGAGGTGAAAGCAAAGATATATGCCTTCATTGCACAAAATATTGAAACACAGCTTAGTAAAATTCTGCTCGCGACTTTGGGCAGTTATAACAGCGTAAAAATTGTTTTAGAATATACACCGGATAAGCCCAATTCTATCCAACTCAATGTTGCGCAGTGGAATCAGTCTGTATCAACGACCAAGGCGATAAGTCGCATCGATATCCCCATAAAAGTTGAGGGGGGGGTCAGTCGCGTTGATCGCATCGACGACACGCGACTTAAGCAAGAGGCTTCTGAACAGGCATCACGTATTCTTACGGGTATTTTCCTTCACGGGAGCGTACCGAACAATGCTTCGCGCGGAACCGATCTCGCTCGATTGTGGCAACAACACGAAGTCAAAACTATCACCAATATGCTTGCATGGACATATATGCTTGCTGGACGGATCGCATACTACCGTGCGTATCCAAACATTGAAAGTTCGCAGGAAGTTAAAACTGCAAAAAAACAAATCCTTACCATTTTTCAAGAGATCCGAGACAGTATCAGAAGCAAACGCGAGATGCGTGAAGGTCATGTACCCCTGACCTTGCTCTTAGGACCTGAGCTAGGTTCGCTCACACTGATTAATCATATTGAATTTGGTCGCAATAGTGAGGCTTACGAGCACGTGGTCAATGGCAGTAAAAATGTATTGCTGCAACAACCTGAGCTTTTGGGGATCATCACCGACTCTCTCGTCAAAAATACCGAAGTGTCATCCGAAGTGATGAGGGGATTGGTGACCAAGCACCTTCGCACGAATGCTGCGAGCCATCTTCAGAAATCGGCCAAAAACCGAGCTGTCTATGAAGCACTTTTGGCATCGATCGCAGAGCTTGCCCCTGGGTCAACATCCGATGGTTTCACCCATCTTGGATGGTCCGCCATACGCTATGTTGAAAGGGAAAAAGCAGAAGGTTTCACCTTCAGTCTATGGGGATGTTGCACGTCTAGGGCTCGTGGGGTGACCGATCAATCCGATGAGGATGCCAGCGAGGCCTACCGCACACAATTACCCGCGTTCCCCAATCCTAAGGATGGCGCCCATCGATTGGGTCACGGATCTGAATTTTCCGTGCGCGGGAAAAAGAAAGCACCGTTTTGGTCGCTCTCGTCATCACCACCCAAATCACGCCCGAATGCGGCCACTGATGATTCGGATGTTCCATTGCTGAAGTTTGACAGCACGGATACAGAAGATGATTAGAACGCCGATCGAGCAAGCGGCCCCTTGGAGCGCGGGCATCCTGCCCGACCATAAAATTGTGGAAGTATAAGCGGGCAGGATGCCCGCGTTCCAAGGCCACATAGATGCTACAATAGAGCATCTACCCAATAAACCGTTCTGTTAAACCTATCCAAATCTACCCGGGGGCAGATCCGGTGTTAACTTCCTGCTTCTTCGATGGTGGTTTCACCGAAACCTTGCGGCTTCGGCCAGAGCCCCCATCTCCACAGGCTGTCGC
>SYDY01000098.1 GCA_005801425.1 Bdellovibrionales bacterium
CATAAGGGCGGTTCGCGAACCGCCCCTACAGGGAGCGGGTGTTTACAAATTCATGCGTATGGTTGTGACTTTTGTAGGGGCGGTTCGCGAACCGCCCTTATGTTAAACCGGCGGTGAATTTTTGGGCGCAAGGGCATAGATGGCCACTTGCGTAAGAATGGATTGTTCGGTGACGGGGTCTGCTGTGGCATGCACGCCTGTTGCATGCGCAACGGATGCAGGGGCATCAAGAACGACGTTTCTTAAGAGCACAGCAAGTGCGCAATGGGCGTCGTGTTGTTCGTCAGACGCTTCGGCTATCAGCGCATGGCTCGAATTTGCATGGCCGACGTGATGGACTTCACCGGCATGAATGATCTCGCCATGTTCCACACAGGTGGTGTGCTGGACGACAATCCCATGGATCATAGCACCGATGTGCAGCGCCATACAAAGCCACGCACAGAGCGTGGTTATGCCACGGGAACGGGAAAACATGATCATCCGAACCTAGCATGATTGCGCGTATGGATGTCAATGTGGGCTCTTTTTTGATGGATTGAGAAAAAACCTCAGCAACGCGAGAAAAGGGGGGTTAGGATTTAGGTATGGCAAGTTTTGACCCAAATACTGCTGCTGGTCGTGTGTCCAACCCCCAAGCTGCTCAAGTCAATGACGATGGTGATGCTACGCGGGGGGCTTCTGCGGGAAGGACGATGTCCGCTCCATTGGCTCAGCCTGCGCCATTGATTGTGACGCAAGCTCAACTGGATGGCATACATGCGGCTTTGTCGCGGCTTGTGCAGAATCGTTCTGGCGCGATGGTGTCGGGATTGGACTTTCTTAAAAGTGACCCTGTGAATGCTCGTATACCCGTCCCCTTCACATTAGATGGGCAGGTTTTCACCCTCAAGTGGGATACTGCAACAAGGTCGTGCATGCTGAGGGAGGGAGAGGTTGCATCGGGGAAAGGTAGTCCATACGTCAGACTCGATGCTTTAAAGGTCAAAGTCGAGGAGAATGTTTATGAGCAGCAAACACAGCAAAAACGGCTATCCAGTGAAGGTCTTTATGCCTCCTCCACCTCTGTTGTGCCTGATGCTTCCAAAAATTTTAGGCGTGGGAAGGGCCACGTCGAGAAGTATCGGTATGAACGAAAAGAAAGTCAGGCAGAGGTCCCCCCTGTAGCGGTAAGCGTTCTTCCTGGCGCCGAGCGTGTACCCACGGAGTTGACGCGTTCCATGGTCGGTGGCGCTTTGCATGCTGCATTTCCTGATGAAGTGCTTGCTGATTTCGGCGTGGGCAAGGGTAAAAAAGACAAAGATGTCTCTGCTTTGCATGCGGAGTTGATGTCGGTTGTGCAGATGGACACAACCAATCAAGCAGCATTTCTTGATAAGCTTAACGGCTTGGGAGCAATGGCGAAAAGCATCGAAGGTGAATTTGCAGGAAGTGTGCAGAAATTTGTTGCCGCTTTGCGGCCTGTTGTTTTGCGCAATTTGATCAATCAATTGTTGGATGGTGAGACACCGCCAGAGTTGCGTAAGCCAGGGTCAGCGTCGAAAATTGAAGCGGCCTGGGCAAGTGGAAATTTTAAAGACATAGAGCCCGCGACGAAAGGGGCTTTGCTTAAGAAGCTGGTCCCTATGCTAGGCATTGGGTTTGATGTTGCTGCGAGTGAACCCCCAGTGGGTCATGGGTTGTATTTAGAGGCATCTCCAGCTGACCCTCGTATGAAAGTATCGGCGTTGGATGGATGCTGGATTGTTCCATTCTTTCCTGATCCAAAGGATGAAGGTATTGCAACGCATGTGGTTGCGTTGCTGCAACATGCGCTTGTTACGGGTGATGCCAAGGGCAGTCAATCTGCGAATCTGGCAGGAACACCTGCTTTTTCTCCGTTGATGCGCATAAAAAATGAATTGTTTGCTGCGTTATCATTGACTGGTGCAGGAGCGGCTGCGGCTAGGATTCAAGCCTATTTCGGATCACATTTACTCGTTTTTGATGAAGATATGGCCAAAATTCTGTCGCCACATATGGATCTGATAGGTAAGGCCTGTGAGGAGGGACGAATATCAGATACCGATTATCGCTGGTTCATGGAAAATATGATGGCCCATGAGGACAAAACGAGAATGTAATTTCTGTTTTTTTTCGTATCATCTCTTCAATACGACAACATCGGCGCAAGCGCGCTAAATATCAGCGGCGAGGCCTGCCATGCAGCACCTAGAAGAATGGCGAGTACAATTATTTTTGTATTGAGCACGCCATCACGATGGGCACCTCTAAAACATGCCCATGCGAGTGGCAAAAACAAAAACATCGCGCTTAAGCATCCTGGATTGAGTCGTCCTTGTACAGATGAAATGCCTATGTGAAAAAACAGTGCATTGACGATCATCAAACCTGGCAGTGATAGCGCATAAATAGGTGCCTTCCATCCAACCGCTGACACCGATATCCCGAGGATCATGACGACGGTGTTTGTTATATAGAAATCTGGCCAACCAAAGGGTAGGCCGGCGCTATTGGCCCATGCGACCCAGTTGAAGGCATGTTCCTCCATGACGTGAATGCCGTAGGCCATGGTTGCAATCCAGAGCAAATATTCATGGGTGTTTTTGGTTTTGAGATCCATGGGGATATTCTAACCGGTGTGAAATATCTCCCAAAATATTGAGATTATGGGAACAGTGACTGTTACTTAATTTTTTGTGTAGACGGTGATATACCATGGATCAAAAATTACGTTGTCGCTGAAATCACTGAAGCTCCATGTGTAATGAAGTCCGGCGCTTGTCGCTGCTTTCGTGTTTTGATTTTGGATAAAATTGGTGCAGAGGGATGTGTTGGATGACGAGGCCAAGAGCTCGAGACGTGTCACTTTATAACCTAGACTTTTGGCAGGTTTTTCTTTTACCGCGTTACGAAAGATGTCTAACGTGGAAGTTGAGGGCTGTCCAAAAGAATCAATCATCCCAGTTTGTCGGTAGCGGCAAACGGTAGGGTACGGGATAGACGTTCCAGTGGCTCCAACTTGGCGCGTCATTTCCTGAACAAACGACAAATCGGCACCTACTTTGTATATGTCTTTTTCAGCTGAACGAGACGCTTGTGACCATGTGCCGACGATAAATGCAGGTAAGCTTACCGAAGCAGCATTTGATGCACCCGAGAAAAAAAGCACGCTCAAAAAGGCTAACGTTTTCACGCAGATTTCCTTAATAAATGGCGGCGCAGCGATGTGTGTATTTTTATTTTATATGCAATGTCAATAAGGCAAATAGGAAAATGTTTATGGCAAGCCTTGTCGGGGGCTATTTTTTGGGGACTTCTTTTTCGTGAGTGAGTCGCTCTAGGATCTCTTCCAAAATATCAGGCCCTGTTGCGAAGTTAAGACGTGCAAAGCCAGCGCCTTGGATGCCGAAAGCGGGGCCTTCTCCGAGCATGACTTTACGGTCGCGTGCGATGGTTCGTGCAGGATTTCCGCCTAAATTTTGGTCGCGAAAATCGATCCAATACAAATAGGTGGCTTCGGGAATGGCATGTCTTCCGTTGGGCAATGTCTTTTTCAAAAATGCGGTGACGCGATCGCGATTCTCTTGCAATTGGTTGATCAAACCGTGCAGCCAATCATCACAGGATCCATCCCAGGCTTTGATGGTGGCATGCAGTCCCATGGTGTTGACACCGCCCAGAATGCCCCGAGGGGTATTTTTGAATGTGTGCTGCAACACATGGCTTCCAAAATGGATGACTGCACAACGCAATGCGGGGATCCCAAAGGCTTTGGTGGCCGATGTGACGGTGATGGTTCGCGCGGCAATTTCCGGCGACAGGCTCGCGAATGGAATATGCGTGTGTCCGTTGTAGATCACTTCACTGTGAATTTCATCGACGACAATGATCAAGTTGTGCTCCATGGCGATGTTGGCCATGGCTTCGAGTTCAGGACGTGTGAATACGCGGCCGGTGGGATTGTGCGGATTGCATAGCATGAGAATTTTGGCATCTTTGGCGAGATGGCGCAGATTTTCGAGATCGATCTCGAACGAGCCATCGTCTTTTTGAATCAGGGGATTTTCGAGGAGGCGCCTTTTGCAATCGGTGACGACGTTAAAAAACGGTGGATAAATGGGTGTTTGAATGATCACACCGTCGTTTTCTTGGCTCATCGACATCACAACGCCGTAGAGACCTTGCACCACATCGGTGATCACCATGCAATCGCATGGATCGATGTTCCACCCATACAAAGCCCGTTCACGTGCTGCGAATGTTTCGCGCAAACGACGTTGTGGCCCGTCGGTCAGTGTGGGGTAGCCGTAATCGGAGATGGCGACCATCTCGGTGAGGACCTCTTGGATCGCAGGTGCTGCTGCGAAGTCCGTTTCGGCAACCCATGCAGGAATGACATCGGGCTCCATGGTGGCCCATTTACAGCTTTTGCGGCGGCGTAAAATATCCGTGGGGAGACATATGGGTTTCATGTTTGCGGCTCCGTCTATGACGCGGAAAAGTAGAATGTCCCTAATTATACGCGATGTTTGCGCTTGTGCGAACCCTCACCCGACGCTAAAGGGTCTTGCTTTGAATCAGGTGTCGTATACGCGTCGACCTCTCCCGCAAGCGGAGAGGTGAGACAGATGAGGGGCGTTTTGTGAAAAAAAAGACAAAAAAAGTGAAATTGACCGCGAAAACTGCGGATAAATTCGAATTGTATGAGGCTTCAGTCCAAACGCCCGATGTTGATGTGGCGTTTGTGAGTAAATTATTCAAGAAAAAGACAAAACGTGCGGCCATGAGCCTGCGCGAAGATTTTTGTGGGACCGGTGCTTTTGCTGCGGAGTGGGTGAGAAGCAAGCGCGAGCGGACGGCAGTGGGTCTCGATTTATGTGAAGAAACATTGGCTGTTGCGCAAGTGCGTCAGGCCGATACGCTCAAACGTGCCAGCGATCGCCTTCATTTTGTGAAGGGCGATGTCCTGGAGGGGACCCAAGAGAAATCCGATGTTATCGTTGCGTTTAACTTTTCCTACTGCTGCTTTAAAGAGCGCGAGACTCTGCTTGCGTACTTTAAGCGTGCTCGGAATGATTTGAATGCCGATGGTTGCTTTGCGCTCGATATTCACGGTGGCGTGGAAGTATTCGCAGAACTTGAAGAAGAAACGGATCATAAGCGTTTTTCGTATGTTTGGGACCAAGAGCCCTACGATCCTATCAATGGCTATGCATTTCGTAAAATCCATTTCAGATTTCCCGATGGAACTGAGATGAAAGATGCTTTTGTATACGATTGGCGTCTGTGGGGCCTTGCGGAAATGCGCGATATCCTGCGCGATGCTGGTTTCAGCGACGTTGTGGTGTATTGGGAAGGTACGACCAAAAAAGGCGATGGCGATGGCATTTTCAGCAAGGCAGACACAGGGGTGAATGACGACGCTTGGATCGCTTACGTTGTCGCTTGGAGGTAATTCATGCTCGAACTTCTCTTGGGTAAAAAACCGATTCAGTGGAAAGAAACGTTTAAACTGCGTGTCTTTGGTCTTCTTAAAGTGCCGATGATCTTGTTCACACGTCCCGTGGTGCAAGAGGTCAACGACCAACGCGCGATTGTGCGTATTCCACTGTGTCGTCGAACCAAAAATCATTATGGATCGCTGTATTTTGGCGCGCTTGCCGTAGGTGCCGATGCATGCGGTGGTATTTTGGCCATGTACCATATGGATAAAGCTGGGGTACAACTTGGGCTCTTATTTAAAGATTTCCATGCGGAATTTTTAAAGCGCGCCATGGGTGATGTGTCATTTGTTTGCGAAGCCGGTGATGAAGTGAAAGCGTGTATTGCGAAGGCCATAGAAACCGGTGAACGCCACAATGTTGCATTGCCCATCGAAGCACGTGTTGACGGCGAGAACGGGCCTGTGGCCAAATTTACACTGACTTTGTCGGTGAAAAAAAGAAAACGATAAATTAAGGAGACCTCCACCATGTCAGATCGCGTTCGTGAAATTTTGAGTTGGTACAATGGGAATCCCGCAGGCGTACAAGCCAATTTGGCGCGCATGCTTAATACTGGACGTCTTGCAGGCACAGGCAAGATGGTGATCCTTCCTGTGGATCAAGGGTGTGAACACGGCCCAGCCCGTTCGTTTGCAAAAAATCCTGCGGGCTATGATCCACGCTATCATTTTCAGTTGGCGATTGAGTCGGGATGTTCGGCCCATGCAGCACCTTTGGGTGCCCTTGAAACGGGCGCTGTGGAATACGCAGGGCAGATCCCGCTTATTTTGAAATTGAATAATTCCGATGTGATGTATCAACCCGAAGATCCATGTCCTGCGATCACAGGCAGCGTGCATGATGCGCTTCGTATTGGCGCCAATGCCATTGGGTTTACCATTTATCCCGGATCCTCCGAACGCAATACGATGTACGAAGAGATCCGAGAGTTGATTGAAGAAGCGCGCAGTGTGGGCATTCCTACGGTGATTTGGTCTTACCCGCGTGGTTCGGCCCTTTCTAAAGAAGGTGAAACGGGTATCGATATTATTGCCTACGGCGCTCACATGGCGTGCCAGTTGGGTGCGCATATTGTGAAAGTGAAACCACCGACCGCGCACATCGAACATGCCGATGCGAAAAAAGTGTATGATGCCCAAGCCATTCCTGTGTCGACATTAAAAGATCGTACGCGGCATGTGGTGCAGAGCTGTTTTGCGGGGCGTCGCATTGTCATTTTCTCCGGTGGTGCCACCAAAGGTGAAAATGACGTGTATGCGGAGGTAGCGGAGTTGGCGGCAGGTGGATCTTTTGGGTCGATTATGGGGCGTAATGCGTTTCAACGTCCCAAGGCCGAAGCCTTGAATTTGCTGCACAAAGTGATGGACATTTACGCCGCAGCGTAGGTGTTTAGAAATCCCCCGCCGACATTCAAAAAAACACAAGCGCATTGAACAAAGCCATGGAAGACTGTTGCTGGTGTCTGTACGGACACCGGAGAGTCATACCATGAAATACACGCCGATGTTTTTATCCAGAAAATTTATTTGGATCCCTGCTATGGGTTTTGCCCTTGCAGGTTGTACTGGGAGTTCGAGCACTTCAGGTGCTGGAAGAAATGGTGGCACGGTTGAGGCGTTGAGCCTCCCGCCGGATTTATCGGTGATCCATTTTGATGACGACACACCTGCAGGTGCTTTGGTCTCGCGTGCGATTGGAGCAAATCTTCCCGCCAATTCTCCCGAACTGAATTTGGACCACGAAGCGGTAGGTCCATTGCAGACGGTGGATATGATCCTCTGCATGCTTAAGCATTTTAAATACGAAGAGCACATGAAAACCGGTGACGAATGCGATGGTGATGCAGGCTATGGCGTAAAAATGGGCTTAAGCCAGTGTCAGTCGTCTGGCGGCAATTCAGATGCAGGAAGCGATGTGAAAGTGATTACGGTGAAATCGTGTCGTCGCGATGCAGATGCTCCACACACCGTCAAAGTGAGCTTTGATATGGAGGGTGGTCGTCTTTTTGCTGAAGCAACGATTTACGCCGCACCTGCATCGTCCGACAGTGCTACTTCTGGTTATTTTGGGAAATTTATCTTGGCGTGGAAACATTCATCAGGGCAGTCCCAAGGGGCGTTGTGGACGGTCGCTGACACAAATGGTGTGATTGATGCTGAAGGAAATGCCCAAAATGGTTGGCGATTTAGGGAAGAAATGGGTGACGATTCTTCCAGTGCGGCATTGGTAGTTGATGCTGGCAAGCGTTATGCGAGTGTTAGTTCTCGACGTGGGGATGATTCGGAAACATACAGCGTTTCTGAATACGGAAATTATTTTAAAATTGGCGATACAGTGATTGAACAATGTTTTGATAAAACGCAATTCACGGAAGAAATTTGGAGTTATGATGTTTGGAAGAAAGTGGAAAATGAAAATACATATACATGGGAAGAGGTAACGCCACCGAAAGCGTCGGTGCAGTTTCAATCGGCGAGTGGATGCTATGGTAACCTTAATCGCTACGGCGTGTATGTGGACCAACGGTGTAGTCTTGACGATGGCGCCCAAGTGAAAGAATCGCTCCCCGGAAATAATGGCCGCACGCTTACCTACGTAAAGAAAATTGGAAAACTTGAGCAAAAAACGCCACGTTCGGTTGCACTTTCTGATTTGCATGGGCGTTTGTTTGAGACCTGGTCGAATAATTACACTTTGTCAGGCTCAACGCTCACGCTTGCAGTGAATAATGGACAAGGCGATCAACTGAATCTTCAAGTGAAATATATTGCGGATGGGTTTTATGCGGTGAAAGCAGCGCATCAAACAAACAATGGAAATCCAAGTTGGGTTGATGTTGATGACGTGCCGATCACCGGTCAACTCAATATGTATGATGTGAGCAATAATAGCGATGCGAGCTATGATGGCAGTTCTTTAACGCTCACCACGTATGATCGTCGTACGATCAACCCTGGTGAGTTGAGTAATTATGCAATCGAAGGTGTGGTTGATTTTGTCGATTTCGATAATTCTTCGAACACATATACGTTTAATGTCAACGATTACATGCTGTTGAATGGTACTGAAGAGATGGTTGGCAATGCATCAGATAACAATTATCGTCGATTGAAACTTAATCATGCGACAGGTGACTCAGCAAACCTGATATTTGAATGGCACGACGGATGGGGCAACGATGGGCAATCAAACACACGCAAAGAAATGTCATGGGAAAATTTCCAAGGCCTAAAAGAGGGCAGTGCCTATGTGACCGTCGAAGATCCGTTGATGTTTAATTACAGTATTGATGTGAGTGATTTACGATCAGAATCGGCTTCTGCGTCTGCTGGTGACCGTGTTGATTTTCAATATGTGGGCCCAGGCCAATTGTGGGGCATTCAGGGTTCGCAAGATAATCAAGGCCGTTGGCACCCCAATTTCAGTTTGAAAGATGGTGTGATTGTTCAAGGCAGCGATAATGCAGAATACGCTGTATATGCAACGCGTGGGTCGCGTCTCATGACGCCGCAATTAGATAATAACTCTGATGCTCTTGTTGCTTGTACTGCGATGGGCAATGGTTCTGCACCTGCCGCACCTACGCATTTGCCATCGATATCGCCCAGTGAATTCACCGATGCACCTGTGAGCGTCGAGGCTCCAACCATTCTTGAAGATTGGACTGTTGTTACGCCGTAATCAATGTAGCGACCATGGGTTCCCGCCTTCGCGGGAATGACGTCTTGTTTGTCTGTGTTCCATCTTCGTGGGAATGACGTCTCTACTATTTATTATTTCTCGCCATTTCCGCGAAAGCGGGAACCCAGTACGTACATATGCACACAAAACGTGTACCCACAGTACCAAAAAATTACATCAAAATAAACAAGCGCAACGCAAAAACTCGTGGAACAATTATTCATGTTTCCCGAAATGGGCTTTTGCGTTTTGAAAGCGAGTTGTGTGATGAAATGCAGTGGTTTGTATTTATCGAGAAAGTTTTTATGGGTGCCTGCTGTAGCCCTTGGGCTTGCGGGCTGCACAGGCGGTTCTAGTTCTACAGGCTTGGATAGTGGCGGTGGCGGCGGTGGTGGCGGTGACGTTGCTGCACTTAGCCTACCAAGTGATTTGGCTTTGGTGGATTTTGATAGCGACGAAAATCCAAATGCATTGGTGTCGCGTGCGGTGAATGAATCCGTAAATAAACCTCAACTTAATTTTGATCACGATGTGATGCGGCCGATACAGCAGGCTGAGATGATCCTCTGTTTTTTTGATCACCTTAAATACCAAGACAACGACAATTGTGAACCTTACGGTGTGCTTATGGACATGAGTCTGTGTGAAAGCGGTGCCTCAGAAAAGACCGAAGAAAACGCTCAGCAAGAGGGCTCACAGTCCATGACTGTGACGGTGTTGTCGTGCCAGGAGACGCCAGAATCACCTCTTCGCGTTCAGTTGAGCTTTGAGGGCGATGGTGGTGATCGTTTGTTTGTGGAAGCTGTGATTTACGCAGGTCCTGTTCCTGATGGTGGAGGCAGTGCAAAAGGTGATTTTGGGAAATTTATTTTATCGTGGCGAGAGGGCAATGATAACAGTGGTGCGTTGTGGACTTTGGGTGAAACAGAAGATGGCATACTGACTTCAGAGGGGTCGGCTCAGAAGGGATGGAGCTTCTATGAATCATCGGCACGTGGTGATGGTGGTTCAGAGAGGTCCCGTGCGAAGATGGTGGTAGGGACCACCGGCCGTCGTGCGAGCGTGGGGCTGGAAAGAGGAGGCAGTGAGACATCGTATACGGTGTTTACTGCTTCTGATAGCGATAAATTTGTTATCAGGCCAGTGGGCGGATTAGCAGAATGCTATGACAAACAAGAATATAACGAGGAGATCTGGTCGTATGATATTTCTAAAAAAGTGGGCAATAACCAGGTTCCTGTTGAGTTGACCACTGCCTTACAATTTAAAGGCGATGCGATTTGTAAGAGACCCTTGTCAGAAAAGATATCGTCTTGCCCGGTGGGCGCAAGCACAACGGTTGAAGGTACTCAAACCTTCTGCACCAAAACAGAAACAGTTCGTGGTAATTTGGACCGATGGGGTGTGCGTCTTCACGATTATTATTGTTCCATGGAAAATGGGACGAAGGTTCATGAAGAGAATTTTTCCCGAGGACCAGGTTCGTCTCAAGGTCGCGAGCTTACGTATGTGAAAACAACGGGACGCATGGAATATCGTGAGTCGCGTAAGATCAAATTGAGTGATTTGGGCGATCGTACATTTCTTCTTAGAGATATGGGAAGCAACTATACAGTAACCAAGAACGAAGGTGCTGATACTGTCACATTGGCGAAGCGTGATTTTAATTTCGGCGGTGGTGGCAGTACCATTACGCCAGCTCCAGGCCGTGGGCTTCCTTCAGAGGGTGGTACCAGCGGTGGCACGCCTCCTCCAGGGTGTGAGGGATGCAATTTTTCGACACATCATTGTGAAGTCATAAATGGTCAAGGTACATGCAAGGAAGGCGCTGGTGGCCAACCTCCTCCTTCAGGTGGTGGCAGTAACCAACCTCCTCCAGAGTGCGAAAATGTATCATGTTCTTCGACTCAACATTGTGAACCGGTCAATGGCGCAGGTGTATGCAAGGATAATCCCGTATGCAGCAATCCTGCATGTACACCGGATCAACATTGTGAAGGACCCGTTGGGAGTACACAATGTGTTTCCAACCAGCCTCCTTCGGACACCGGATCCGGTTGCAGTCCCGCATGTGAGTCTGGAATGCATTGCGATTACAATACGCGTGTATGCGTCGCAGGCCAACCTCCTGCAGGTGGTACCCAACCTACCATGTGTTCTCCTGATGTCGCTGAAAGGCAAAATTGTGGATCGGGGAAAATGTGCGTGATTAAGGACAACGCGCCAACATGTGTTGAGGGTGGCCAACCACCTGCGGGTGGTGGTCAACCTCCTCCTGGTGGTAATCAACCCCCTGCAGGTGGTGGTCAACCTCCTCCTGGTGACAATGGCGGTGGCATGGTGCCATCGATGAAACAATTTGTAATCGAAGTAAAATACATGCCTGCTGTGGGCAACAGTAAAGCAGGTTTCTACGCTTTGCGTGTTGCGGAAGAAAATTTACAACCACCTGCCATGGGGACAACGGCAGGCAAGGGAATGTCTGAAAGACCACAGTTTAAAAAGGTTGATCCTCCTTTTCTTTTGATGTCTCAAATTGACGAAACATCAAACTCAGGGCCTGGTTCACCTCCTATGTTTCCCTTTAATAAAATGCTTTGGATGCAATCCAATGGAAGTGACAGTCCGGTCACTTATATGCAAGGCGACGACAGTGTGCGTGAACAATTCTCAGGAACCATCGCACCCAATGCTGCGATACTTAAGGATCTTGATGCTGATGAAGACGGTGTTGTTGAATTTGTGGATGATGGCATGAGGTTTGGTCCGGATGCGGCTACAGTGGCGACCTACCATTTTGTTCTGGCTGAGTACATGCTGTATTCCACGAAAACGGATGATGATGGAGAGATAGTCAAAGACATAGCGATGAAATATTCGGAAACTTCTCTCTCATCGACAGATTTCCGCGGCTTTGATCGTGGCTTACGTCTTAAAGATGCAACCGAAGAACAACAGGAAATGTTCTTTAATTGGTTCGATGGAGGTTCTATTATGATGGATCCTGCCTCGATGAATGGAGGTGATGTGACCACCCAAGCGACGGAAATGCTATGGGAGAATTTCCAGGGGCTTACAGAGAGCGATGGCTCTTATGCCACTTTGGGAGAGGCAATTCGTTTCACGTATCGTCATACAAAAGAAAATGATCGTGTGGGCGATGACAATGGTAAGCAGTATGGCCAATCCTTCATGTTGCAGTACATGGGTCGTGGTCAGTTGTTTGGTCTCCCAGGTGAGTATGACGACCAAGGTCGTTACCACCCGTTCTTCAGTTTGAAAGACGATGTGGTGCTCACCGCCGACGATGGTACGGAATATCTTGTAAAGGCCATCCAGGGTGCACGCCGCATGAAAAAGTTAACGGGTGCGGATGCATGTTCTTCGATCACAGCGACGACAGGACCTGGGGCACCCGATGGGTTGCCTTATGATGCCGCATCCAATGAGACAGTGACCCCAAGCAATTACACGGAGTCTTATGCTATTTCGGATGATGAGATTGATATTCTCGTGAACTGGGTGCTTTATCCGAGCACAGGGGTGCCGGCTGTGCTTACCGAATAAATAAAAGTTCTTTCATAGGGCGGCTCAGGGGCAACCTTGGGCCGCCTTTTTTTTGCTTGATTTGCAACACGTATCGATCACTATCTGAAGAAGGCTGTGACGTCGCTTTGTAAAAAACGTGGTTGGAAGATCAATCGCTTCGTTGAAGATGCGCTGACTGAAAAATTGGAAGAGCTTGCTGATTTGGAAGATCTCGCATTGATACGCAAAAAAAACCTCACGGCCATTATCTGAAGTGATCCAAAGTCTTGGGCTTTGTGATTACATATAGTTATCGCTGAATACAGGGCGGGCGGTTCGCGAACCGCCCCTACAAGAGAACAACAGAAAATCCTACGTCACCACCCGCCACACCGCATCCATGAACGCACGAAGTCCCCACAAAAATCCATCGACGGGAATGCGTTCGTTGTGGCCATGGTACATGCTTGCAAAGTGCATATCGGGTGGAAGTTTCACAGGAACAAAACCGTAACATTTGGCACCGAGCGCCATGTAAATAGGACTGTCGGTAAATCCTGGGATCATGTTGGCTACGACATGAGATCCAGGATCATGATCCTGGATCACCTGTGTAAGCAACGCCATCATGGGATCGTTCGCATCGCTCACTGCCCCTTCGTAAAATTTGTCCACACGAATTTCAAAACCATCACCGATCACTGTTTTAAGTTCGCGCACAAAATCATCTGAGGTTTGTCCTGGAAGTACGCGGCCATCAACGTGCATCGTTGCGCTTCCGGGAACCACGTTTATTTTACTGCCTGCATGAAACATGGTGGGGTTGGCGGTGTTGCGCAGATAGCTATCAAACGTGCGTGCAAGTGCTTGGTCCGGAAATAAACTTAAAATAAACGGCGCAAGCGAAGGCACGCGCAACAAAGGCAACATGTGGGCCACGACGCCTTGTTGCGTTGCTGCAATTTGTTTTAAAAAATCATCGATGACGGGATGATGATGATAAGGGAAACGCGTGCGTGCGAGTTTATGCGCGGCTTCAGCCAAACGCGGCAATGCGGCGTCAGGTGCGGGAATACTTCCGTGTCCAGGTGTGCCGGTTGCGGTGATGGTGCACCAGCAAATACCTTTTTCGGCAATTTGGATTGGGTAAATTCGTTTGCCGCCAAAGTGCAGTGTGAATGCACCGACTTCGTTGAACACATATTCGGCAGTGATTTTTTCGGGATGATATTGCGCAAGCCATCGACTGCCGTAGTCACTGCCGGATTCTTCGTCGGCGCAGGCCACCATGATCACATCGCGTTTCAAGGGAACGTCACTGCGCTTTAATGCGCGTAAGGTGGCGAGCGACATCGCCGTCATGTTTTTCATATCGATGGTGCCGCGTCCGTAGAGCACACCGTCTTTGATATCGGCTGCAAAAGGCGGCGCATCCCAATGGGCTGTTTCTGTGGCAGACACCACATCCACATGGGAACTTAGTAAAAGTGGCTTTTTGCTTCCATCGCCATACATGCGCACCACCAGATTGCCGCGCCCAGGGGCACTTTCCAGCACCTCGGGCTCAAATCCGTCGCACCTAAGCGCCTCTGCGAGCCACTGGACGGCCGCAAGCTCATTCCCTGGGGGATTGGATGTGTCGAAACGCAGAAGGGTACGGAAAGCCTCCAGGGCTTCGTGTTCAAAACTGGGATCCTGTGCGTATGGAGCGTTCATGGGGCCTGTTGTCATCACATCTTCCGAATGTAGGCAACCATCCGCCTTGTAGCTTTCCGTGGTTCCGTGGTTATGTCGCGCCGCATGTTTACGGGTTTGGTCGAATCGATTGCCAAGGTGTGCTTGGCTCACGGTGATGCACCGCGTGAGCTGGGTCTTGATGTGCCGTGGCCGGTTGAAAGTATCGAACTCGGTGATTCTATCGCCATCGATGGTTGTTGTCTTACTGTGGTGCGTAAAGAGCCGGATCGGCTCTATTTTGAAGCAGCCGCAGAAACCCTAAGGTTGACCACACTGGGAACTTTGCAAGTGGGCGACGTGGTGAATGTCGAACGTGCCATGCAACTGGGTGCACGTTTGGGGGGACACCTGGTCCAGGGGCATGTGGATGGTGTGGCCTACGTGGTGAATATCCGCGATGAAGGTGCCACACGCTATATTTACCTTCGAATTCCCCATGATGTGGCCATTTTGAGTTGTATACGCGGTAGTATTTGTCTGGCAGGTGTTTCGCTGACTATCGCCGATTTAAAAGATTTGATTCTTACGGTGGCTATTATTCCCCACACGATGGCAGCCACGACCATCGGCACCTGGAAACTCGGTACCTCTGTTAATATTGAAGCAGATCTCGTAGGACGCTACCTCCATCGATTTTGGACGACACGGCAGGAAGATAAACTATGAGTAAAAAGCGTGTGGAACGTGCCATTGAAGACATCAAACAAGGGCGCATGGTTATTTTGGTGGATGATGAAGATCGCGAAAATGAAGGCGATTTATGCATGGCGGCGGAATGCGTAACGCCCGAAGCCATCAATTTTATGGCCAAATATGGCCGTGGTTTGATTTGCCTCACGCTGACGGAAGAACGTTTGCGCGAACTTGATATTCCTATGATGGTGCAGCACAACACGAGCACGTTTTCTACCGCATTTACGGTGAGTATCGAAGCGCGCGAAGGTGTGAGCACGGGGATCAGTGCATCTGATCGTGCAAGAACGATTTTACAAGCCGTGGATCCTGCATGCAAACCCGATGATCTTTCGCGTCCTGGGCACATCTTTCCGCTTCGTGCCATGCCGGGTGGTGTGCTTGTTCGCACGGGTCAAACCGAAGGTGCTGTTGATTTGGCGCGCATGGCAGGTCTTAAGCCCGCAGGTGTTGTGTGCGAAGTGATGAACGACGATGGAACCATGGCGCGCATGCCCGATCTTGAAGAATTTGCGCGTACACACGATATGATTGTTGTGACCATTGCTGACTTGATCGAGTACCGCTTGCAAACCGAATCGGTGGTTTCGCGTCTTGCCACGCGCACATGGGAGCACCCTCGCTTTGGTGAATTCACTATGCATGTGTACGGCACTGCCATTAACGAGTGTGAACATGTGGCGTTGGTGAAAGGTAATCTTTCGGGTGATGCCCCATTGGTGCGTGTGCAAGCTGGGGGTGCTGAATCGTTTGGTCGCAGTTTTTTAAGTGAAGGGCGCGCGAGTATGGATGCGGCGCTTGAGCGCATTCATGCCGAAGGGCGCGGCGCCGTGGTTTTGATCGAACGTGATATGGATTGCCGTCGTTTGTCGGGTGATGCCAACAAGCATGCGGCACAAGCGGTGGCTGAAAAATCCCGTCCAGGACCGCTGCGTGAACTTGGCATTGGTGCGCAGATCCTCAGGGATCTGGGATTGCATCATTTGCGGATCTTAAGCGATCATCCCGATAAACCGCTTAAAGGACTCGAAGGTTACGATTTGTTGGTAGAAAGTATTGAACCGCTGTCTGCATCTGCAGACGCAGTGGTGTTGAGGTTGCATCATGGGTGAAGAATGCTGTGGCGATGGACGTTATTTTGAAGGCAATGTGGTGGGAACCGGCGTACGCGTGGCACTTGTTGTTTCGCGTTTTAACCAGTTCGTAACCTCTAAATTGCTTGAAGGTGCCCACGAAACATTGGTGCGCCATGGTGTGGAACCGAGCGATGTGGATATTGCCTGGGTTCCGGGTGCTTTTGAATTGCCACTTGCGGCAGCACGTTTGGCTAAGACAGGTCGTTATGATGCAATTGTGTGTTTGGGCGCGGTGATCCGCGGGGCTACGGCGCATTTTGATTATGTGTCCGGTCAGGTTGCAAGCGGTATTGCGCGTGTGGCGCTTGATACCGATTTGCCTGTCATTTTTGGTGTGCTGACCACCGATACCTTGGAACAGGCGATTGATCGTTCCGGTGGAAAAGCCGGTAACAAAGGCCATGAAGCGGCCGTCAGTGCCATTGAAATGGTGCAACTTTTAGGATCGTTTGATGCGACGTAAATCCAGAGAGAGTGCGATTCAAATTTTGTATCAGATCGACGTGCGTCGAAATCCCGATGACGCGGAAATCGAAGTATTGATCCGCGATCATTTTGAGCATTTTACGTCGGCATCGACGGATGAACGCGCCTACGCGGAAATGCTCGTTCACGGTACGATAGAACATGTCGAAGCGATCGATGATGCGCTTAATGCGGCAAGCCACAACTGGCGCTTGTCGCGTATGGGGGGGGTCGACCGCAATATTTTGCGTGTTGCCGCCTATGAAATCCTCTATTGCCCCGAAGTACCTGCCGCTGTGACCATGGATGAAGCCGTGGAAATAGCACGTAAATTTGTAAGTGGTGACGCAGCGTCTTTCATCAATGGTATCCTTGATCGTATTAATAAGACGAAAGAGGGGGCAGAAAATAATGAGTGACGATGTGGGTGCCCATACCGTAAGTGATCGGGTGCGGCGTGTCTCTTTGGAGACCCTGGATGATGTGACCTGTGAGGCCATGGCGGTATTCTGCTGGGACGATGTGCGCCCTTTGGGTGGCGTGGCATCATTTATCGATCAGCGCATGGAGGGCATGCTTTCTAAAACGGTCGCAAGTGAGTTTTTTGCGGCAAGGCCGTTTGAAGTGATGCAGTGGTCGTGTGAAGGGCGTGTGGGAAATCGACGCTTGTTTGTGTTTGGCCTTGGTGCAAGCAGCGACTACTCCAGCCGATGCGTGATAGACACTGTCAAACGCGCCTCCGATGTGATGCGCCGTGCGGGTGTATTGCATTTGGTATTTGCAGTGCCTGCGTGTCGCAATCGCCCCGAACTTGAACAGCGTTTTGTGGAAGTGGCCGACGCGGAACTCCACGGTGCTGTAGAAACCTACCTTACCGAAATACATCACGAACCCGCTGCGCTTGCGTGAATCATCTTTGTCTTCATGGTTTTGCGCAGAGCCCCGCCTTGTGGAACGCGTTTGATGCCCCGTGGCTTCCGGGCCATGGCCTAGCCCCTGTGTGTGAAGGCGATGATTTTGAGTCGGCGGTGAAGGCGTTTGTGAAAAACCGTCATCCCCGCGCAAACGGGGATCCAGTGTTAATCGGCTATTCCATGGGGGCCCGTGTGGCCTTGAGCATCGCGCTGCAAGGACTGCTGCCTATACGGCACTTGGTTTTGTACAGTGTACATCCGGGGCTTGAAGAACACGAACGGCCTATGCGGCGTGCGCAAGAAGAAGAATGGCAATCGTGGATTACGCAAGGCCTCGATGTGTTTGCACAAAAATTTGGTGCGCTGCCTGTGCTCAATCAAAACCCGCCGCATCCGGATGCCGATCTTTGGCGACGTTCACAGACGCAACAAGGGTTAAGTTGGGCGCTGCGCACGTTGGGCTTGGCTGCCATGCCAAATTATTGGGATCGATTGAACGAATTGACCATGCCGGTGACGCTGGTGGTGGGCGAATACGATATTGCATATCGAACACACGCGGAGCGCATGTTGCCTTTGTTGCGTTGCGGCGAATTGCGTGTGGTGCAGGGCGTAGGGCATTTGTGTGTTTAGACCGGTTTCAGACCGGTCTAATAGGCAGTTCGGCCACTTCTTCCGTGATCACCGTGAATATGATGGCTTGGATCAAACGGATATTTAGGCTTTGCCGAAACGTCGGAATTCCAGACAATATGATAACGTGGATTTTCTCCGATGATTTCTTGGGCTGTTTTTAGCGCAAGTTGCATGCCTGCTTGGTAATCTACCCATGTCGTGGTTATGGAACCGATACGTGTGCCTAGATTGTTGCTGACCCATTCAGGGTATTCACCGAGTACATGCACGGTAACATGGGGATTTCCCAATGCGTCATCATGGGCAGCGAATGCAGCCAATGCATTGAGTGGGGTGATGGCATAGGCTTCAAGACCAGCTCTGGATGCTTCGAATTGAATAAGTTTTGACGTAATCTTTTGTGATAGTGTCATTTCGGCAGTCATGACGAACATTTTAATATTTGGGCTGTCATTCTCTTGAAAGATAAGGCTTTTTATCTCGTGGTAAAGAGGCATGCCCAAAGTATGGGTTTCAGGATTGAAACGCCATGGAATGGCACCGTGACAGGTTTCTGTTTCAGGTTTAACGGAAACATACACCGCTGATTTTGCTGATGCGGTGAGTGGTCCAAGGTTGGCTTGAACATTGAGGCTTTTGAGGGCATCGCGAAGTGTTGGAAGTGCGGTCTCAAGCGGTGTTTGGGATGGATTTTTCGATTTATACACAGCAACTTGGTAGGCATCCGCGGGTGCTGTGCCAACTGGCCACAGGGGAAGGTTTGTTGCATTGGAAAGTATCGTAAATCCAACGGATGTTCTTGTGCTCACGCGAGACTCCAAGAGAAGATTCTATTTTAAGACTATGGATGGATATCGGTAGATATTTCGTCGGGGTGCTTGATTGTTATAAATGGAGCGCGTGTATTAACAGTCTCTCGGCTTGTGCAGGATCTAAGACCAATCCCATGCTACCCTCTACCTTTTGAACGTGCCGTTGAGGGTCGTTATGACGTGGATATGCTGTGATGATGCGTGCATTTTCGATAGGGGCGTCGGTGGTGAGTAGAACCATGTGTTGTGTCGTGTATCGTCGTCCTTGCAGCTGGTTGGAACCGTACAGCGGATGCAATGTGTAAGGGACAGGCGCATGCGTTGTGATGTGGCTTAAGGCGCCGATCACAGCGTCATTGTAGTCTTCAACATGGCTTCCATGGCGCAGTGTGTGAAAGAGCATGTTGCCGATGGGTGTTCGACCATCCCGCTTGTCCCATTGGCCTCGTATCGCGAGTTCAGTCAGCGAACTTTCGGGACGGGCGAGACCGACGTAATCGTCAACATGCCAGACGCGCGTATGGATGATACCTTTGCCATCGAAGCCGGGCAATCCAAGTTGATGTTGTAACCAATATACAGGTTCAAAGACGGGGATCGGGATGTGTTGCGTGGCTGTGGCTTTGAGATGTTTGACAACGGTCTTTTGGGGCTCAGGAGGGCTTACAGGAGATGCGCATTCTTCGACGTCGTGTTTGAGATCGGGCGTGGGTGGGTGGGCCTTTTTCTTTGCGCGTTTTTGAACCGGCTTTGCCTTAGGTGAAGCGAATTGCTTTAATTCCGCTGGAGATAGCCATTCAACGGTTTTGTTGATTTCAAATGCGGCCCATAGATCTTTTTTTAATGCTTGCAATGCTTCTGCATGATTGAGGATCCATAAAGTTTGTTCGGCGACGGTATACTCGCAGTGATAGCCTGACACACAGCGATCGAACATTTGGCGCGAAATCTCGGGATCGAATTTGCCTTTTGCCAAACCAGGATAATTTCTCAACGTGTCACATGCGCTGTTGAGTGTGGCCTCTAAGGACCAAGGCAGCCATGCCCCCCCCTCAATTTCTAGAAGAAGCCAGGGTTTCGACGGAGCACCTGCCCAAACAGTCATTGTATCGTGTATGAATGCAGGGCCGTGTTCACCCGAGGCATTCAGAGGAAAGCCAAAATTTATGATGCTATTGATACCGTCACCCAAGGCACCGCGCATGGTTTCAGCATGGCTGCGTGTCCAGGCGGTTGCGAGTGCAGCGTCGACGCTTGTTTGCAGTACTTTTTTGGTGGGTGAATCGAAACTCGGCGCATGACGCGCAAGAACTGCCGAAAAGATAAGCATTTCTCCCAAAAAAGCATTGCCTTCGGCTGTGTGGGTGGTGGTTCTCCACGGAGGGGGAATCGTTAGACTGTCGGTACGGGAGATTACCCCATAGTGATTTTGTACCAATGTGCCTTCTGGGATGGGCGTAAAATGGGCGCGTCTCTCGGGGTGCAGCCAACCTGCGTGATCAAACGCACTGACGATATCGTCGCGTGTCCAGGCTGTATCATCTGGCCTCATTTGAGGATCCATAAACATGCGACCCGAGGGGGCCAGGACAACACGAGGAGGGGTGTTGGCGATGGGCTGTGCGATCACTGTGCTCATGGGTGGGAATTGTAACGTTTCCTAAGCGTTTATTAAGGAGGTATTTTCAATATTTTGGGATCATTACGCCGCGTTCATGGGCGATTTGTATGGCGCGTTCATACCCTGCATCGGCATGACGGAGCACACCCATGGCGGGATCGGCCTTGAGAACGCGTTCAAGGCGTATGGCCGCTTCATCGGTGCCGTCGGCAACAATGACCATGCCTGCATGCAAAGAATAACCAATACCCACACCACCTCCGTGATGATAACTTACCCACGATGCGCCATTCATCCCGTTGACCATAAAATTGAGGAGCGGCCAATCGGCGATGGTGTCGGAACCATCGCGCATGGCTTCGGTTTCGCGATTGGGGCTTGCCACCGAACCGCAATCCAAATGATCGCGACCGATCACAATGGGTGCTTTCACTTCGCCGCGGCGAACCAATTCATTGAATGCAAGACCAATGCGATCTCGCTCACCATAACCTAACCAGCAAATGCGTGCGGGCAAACCTTGAAAATGAATTTGCTCTTTGGCCATGGTGAGCCAACGATGCACTTCGGGACGATCGATCAGTTCCATCACGCAACGATCGGTGCGCTCGATATCGGCAGGATCGCCTGAAAGCGCCACCCAACGAAAGGGCCCAAGACCTTCGCAGAAGAGAGGACGAATATACGCGGGAACGAAACCCGGATAGCAAAATGCCTGTGCATGATCGAGGCCGCCTATTTCGGCTTGCGCGCGCAGATTGTTCCCGTAGTCGAAGACATGACTGCCTGCTTTTTGCATGGCGATCATGGCTTCACAGTGAATCACCATGGAGGCGCGCGATGCTGCAATATAGGCACTGGGGTTGCTTTGACGAAGGCTCGCGGCTTCTGTTAAATTCATGCCCACAGGAATGTAACCGGTGAGTGGATCGTGGGCGGAAGTTTGATCGGTGACCAAATCAAACACCACGCCACGTCGAACGATTTCAGGGAGGATCTCGGCGGCATTGCCACATAATCCTATGGACACCGCTTCTTTGTTGCGTTTGGCATGTTCTATTTGTGCGAGTGCATCATCGAGACTGCTTGCAACACGGTGCAAATAACCGGTGTCGAGTCTGCGCTGAATACGCACGGGGTCGACTTCTACGCACAAGATACATGCACCGGCCATAGTTGCCGCAAGTGGTTGTGCACCACCCATGCCACCCAAGCCGGCTGTGAGAATGCTTCGTCCTGCCAGATCTGAATTGTTAAAATGCGTTTGCCCTGCAGCTGCAAAAGTGACAAATGTGCCCTGTAAAATTCCTTGCGTACCAATATAGATCCAACTGCCAGCGGTCATCTGGCCATACATGGTAAGACCTTTGGCTTCGAGATCGCGAAAATGTTCCCAATTGGCCCAGGCTGGCACAATATTGCTATTTGCAATGACAACGCGTGGGGCATCGGGATGTGAGCCAATCACGCCGACGGGTTTTCCCGATTGCACAAGAAGTGTTTCGTCGTTTTCTAAATCGCGTAACATGCGCACGATGTCGTCGTAGGCTTGCCAATTGCGTGCAGCGCGTCCACTGCCTCCGTACACCACCAGATGATCTGGATCTTCTGCAACGTCGCGATCGAGATTGTTCATCAACATGCGAAGTGCAGCTTCTTGGATCCAGCCTTTGCATGTGCGCTCTGTGCCACGCGTGGCGCGGATGTTGCGGGGGGTACTCATGGCGCAAAACATAGAGAGTCCACGGATGAGCGTCAAGACGGTACCTGTGATTCTCCTGCATGGCTATCGGTTCTAAATTTTCCTCAGTGTCTCACCATCCGTGTGCGAGGACCTGCACACGGATGGCAAGGCAACGATAGATGTGCCTGCTTGACCCATCATGTTCAATCTCCTACCGTGATGTTGGGGGGAATAATAATGATGATACGTGGGTGGGTGGCACTTTGTGCTGCGATTGCTTTAGGCGCATGTTCGGAAAATACAGCGTTGGATCCTGCTGCGCCGTCGCGCGGGGATGCCGACAATAAACGGGCTGTGATTTTAAATATCGATGCACCGCTTGACGATGCACGCGATGTTGCATTTGGCGATCAAATTCAAATCGTGGTGAGCGCTCGTTTTGCCGATGATGGTTCTCCTGCTGTTGAACAACAGATCACTTTTGAACTTGCAGAAACCGTCCAGGGCGCAGGATTGGCTGCGCAAACACGCTATGTTGATAGAGAAGGAAAAGTTTTTAATACCCTGAGTGTTGGGTCGGATCTTGGGAATATTCATGTGGTGGTTAAACACCCTCGTGCGGATAGTGTTGATTTTGTGATCCACGTGACAGGGAAACCCAAAGGAAGTCTGCGCGTGATGTTTGATTACCAAGGGGTGATCACGTTGCAAAACTTAGAAACACGTTTGTATCGCGATCTTGCGGCGTGCAGTGCGGCACCCACGCAAATACCTGTGGCGACCATGCGCGCAGAAAGCGTGAATCGTACGTTGACCTTTGCAGGACTTACCGAAGACGCGCGTTATGCGGTGCTTGTGGAAGCCCGTGGTCCCCTTGGGAATTTGGTTGCACGGGGTTGCGTGCAAAGTCAGCCGATCATTGCGCGGACCACGATTACTGCGGTTGTTCCACTGTCTCTTTTACCACCGGTGTTGGTGGGCGATTATGATTTTTCACAGCAGCTTTTGGCATACGAAGGTTTGCCTGAGCCTGCCGATGAAATTTTTGGTCAGATTTCAGATTTCTTTATCAGTCCGGGTGATTTGATTGTCGATTTGATTTTGGATGAAATTTTACCGAGCAGTGGTCTTGAACGTTTGCTTGCCGAAACCGCCATCAATTCGGCGGCCAATATGGCCTATGGCAATACGCCTGGCGCTGATTTTGATCACAATGGTCGTGTGAGTTTTGGCGAAGCATTCAGTTATCAATTTTTCCGTATTTCACCGCCGTGGTTGGATGAGGGATTTAATTTAGGCGGCGATGTCACTGCAATTTTGGCGGACATGACCGTGGGTGGAAAATTGCATATCGATGGATTGACATCAGAAGGAGGCGTTCGGGGCCATTATACCTACGACGATTATTTATTTCGTTGGCGTTTGCTCGAAGGCTGTGATCCGCGCGATCAGTGCTGTGGTCGGTCGCAGTATTCGGGTGAAGAAATCGGTCTTGCGCCTTTTATTGCTCAGTTTACGGGCAAAGCAAAAGTTCACGAATCGTTTCAGTATTTGGCCTTCGATGTGACGATTGATACCCATCGTGTGGGCTTAAATTACGGCAATATTATTTATTTTGTTGCGCGTGAACTTGTGTTCCCAACGCTTGCGGGTACCCATGACATGGGTCGTGCCATTGAAAGTTTGTTTGGTTGCAACAGCCACGGCCAGTGCGGGTGTGCCGCGGTGGGCGCATTTTTAGACAACAGTTTTTTAGGCAGTTTGGGTGGACGCACAGGATCGGCGATTTGCCGTGCTGTGGTGACGACGGCGAGCACTCGTTTGGGACGCATGTTTGACCAACTGATTTTTTACGGTTCAGACGATGCCCACTTGGATGCGACGTTGGGTGGTGTGTTTATCGACAGCGATAAAGATTTGAGCATCGACAATTTTACGGGCAATGCGCAAGGTCGCATCGTTCTTGGGGCCCATGATAAAGCATTTCGTGGCACTTGGACGGGATGGCGTGAAATGAAATCCTGTCATTCAAATTTTGATTGCGAAGGTGCGCGGGTGTGTCGTGTGATGCCCAATGTGCTCAACGATTGCACGGGACACACGGTATGCAACAAACCGGAAGGTGATCGTGCCGCGGGTGCGCTGTGCCAAGCCAATGCGGAATGCATCAGCGGAACATGTTTGCCCAATGGATTGTGCTTGGGGGTATGTGAAGAAACCAACCAATGCAGCGAAGGCCTTGTGTGTGGAGAGCCCGTGCATGTGCCCTTGCAAGGTCGATCAAGTTTTGAAGTGAAATCGTGTGTGGCGGGAAGTCAGCCGTTGTAACTACTTACGCCGCTTTGTACGATGCCGTTTGCTTATACACGGTGATAAATCCATGATGAAAATGGTCATCATCATAGCCTTGCTTTGGAAATAGTTTGTTGGCTGGAACCGCTTCTGCAGCGGGGGCGTGATGGATGCGTGTCCAGGGCACATCAGAAACAACTTCTTTCATCATCAAGTCAAAAAATTCCCCTTCACGGCGTGTGTATGAGGTGACCATGATGACGGACTCGTTGTGGCAGATGCCTGCGCCAGCCCTTACAAGTTCAGCCCAATTTTTCATATTCTCGCCGAACTCTAAGCCGCGCCCTGGTCGCGCTTCTTGGTGGCAGAGGAGGAGAATATCAGCATAAGGCATGGTGGTTGCGGTGGGATGTTTATCTGCTTGCTTTTGTTTTTTTGCGGGTTGCAAGGTTCGGCCATCGGCTTCAATAAAATTAAATCTATGGTTGGCGGATTTTGGTCTCTCTGCGTAAATGTCTTTTGCAATGCCTATTGCGGTTGGGTAATTATCGATACCGATGTATGTGAATTTGGGCAACACTTGGGACAAAGCCCATTGATGTTGCGATGTTCCGGCAGCGAGTCCAACCACCACCACATGGTGTTCTTTGGGGGGAACCGCAGGCAGTGTGTGCTGTTTGAATTCTTGTGTAAAGCAGCGTGCCGATGCTTGGTAAGGCGCGAGCTCGCCGCTCTTTTGCCATTGCATTTGGATATTAGAAACGACGCCCGGATCATTGCCTATGGATTTGGGCGGCCACTCAGAGACATGCGGCATGTGTTGGGTTTTTGAAACGAGATCCAGATAGGTGCGCGCATAATCGGCTTGTGAAGACGGTCCAACGGGAGGCAAAGAGCTTAGGGAGGCCAT
Source organism: Bdellovibrionales bacterium (assembly GCA_005801425.1). Lineage (GTDB taxonomy): Bacteria > Myxococcota > XYA12-FULL-58-9 > XYA12-FULL-58-9 > SYDY01 > SYDY01. The sequence continues at coordinate 25,617 of SYDY01000098.1, forward strand.
GAATACTCCGATGAAAGGCTTCATATGAGTTCCCACTATTTGTAAAAGTTGTACAGACATTTTATTGGGGAAATTTATTCAGAATTTTGGAAGGCTGATCTTATTTAAAGACCCCATACCAGGCCCTTCCACGACCCGTGCCGCGGCCTGAGATCCAATGACAGCAGCATCGTGGGGCGACAATCCTTGCATCAGTGCAAGCCCTAAAAACATACCGAAAACATCGCCTGCGCCTGTGGGATCGACTTCATGGGCAGGGGCTGCGGGAATGTGCGTGATACGATTGCGCTCGAAGAGGGTCGCACCTTGGGCGCCTCGGGTAAGGGCGACCACGGGAACATGGGTCGCGAGTGTGCGCGCGATATTTTCAGCATCGGGATGATCAAGTTCTGAAAAGATCATGGCGCTGATCCCTGGTGGGGGATTGAATACCATGGGATCGCATGCCGGACGTACCTCGCCATGTTCAATAGAACGAAGCCATCCCTGAAGGCCTAGAACTACGGTGATGTCAGGATGTCTTAAAACCGCCTCGACGAGGCTCTTTGCACATTCCCCCGCAACAGGTGCGATGTAAACAAGGCCATAGGGGGTCATGTCGGCGGGAAGATGGGTGGGCAATATGTCGTGGGCACGGCTTCGCAATTCCAAACGACGTACGGGGCCCGAGTAATCGAGAACAAACGTGGTGGTATCGTAGGCTGGGATGGCGGTGATCGTGATATCAAGTTCTCTAAGCGGTGTGAGAAGGTCAGATTCATCGCGGCATGAGGTGATCACATGGGCCGTGCGACCTGCAATATGGGCGGCTTGTGCAGCATACGATACTGCACCACCTAGCCGCGTGGTGTGGCCGATGAGATCACGGGTGATATGGCCTAAGATCAGTGTGGCAGGTTGCGCTTGCATGGTTGTATGTGTTTTTCACATTATTCAGGAAATGCACAGGCAGGTTTAAAGTGACAACATGGTCGGCAGATATTTGGTGGGGATTGGCACCCGGATTGACAGTGGCATCGTACTTTTTGGGGGGCTTGATTCTCTATACCCTGCGTACCTTTTGGGTGGGGGGCAATTACCGTGATGCCGAGATTGAAAGCCGTGGAACATCGCCTTTTATGGGGATGTTTGTGCGTACGTATTTTGTGTGGTTGATGCGGCCTGTTTTTTTTCTGGTACATAAATCGGGTGTGCCGCCAAGCGCCATTACCACATTATCATTTTGGTGTGCGGCAAGTTCAGGCATTGGCGCAGCGGCAGGCGAGTTTGCCCTTGCAGGGTGGCTCTACATTTTCGCAGGTGTTTGCGACTATTTGGATGGGCGTATCGCACGTACGACGGGAAGAACCACACCCGAGGGCGGTGCACTTGATGCGATCCTTGATCGGTATGCTGATTCGGCGGTGCTTTCAGGACTTGCGTGGTTTTATCGCGACAGTTGGGTGCTGATTGCTGTGCTCTTCGCCCTCGCAGGTTCGTCGTTGGTTCCCTACATACGCGCCAAAGGTGAAGCTTTGGGTGTGGAAATAAAAAATGGTGTCATGCAGCGTGGCGAGCGCATCATGTATTTGGGCATCAGTATGGCATTTAGTCCTTTGGTCGAAACCATCCGTGATCCAAGCAATCGTCAACCTGTTCATCATTTGACGATCTTGGGGATCCTGCTGCTTGCTGTCTCTACACAGTTCAGCGCGATACAGCGTTTTAAACTTTTGCTTTCCTCATTGCGCCACGAAAAGCACGTCGAATGGCGCTTGGCGCTTGGTCGTACGGCTGTGGTGCGCAATATCCTGTGTGCGGTGTTGGCGACGGCCTGTGATTTTGTGGTGATGACTTTGTGTGTGGGGGCGACCATGAGTGTCCCATTGGCGACATTGGTGGGATGTGCGGTGGGGGGTGTGATCAATTTTGGAAGCAATCGCGTGTGGACTTTTGCAAGTGGTGAGCAGAAAAGATTTCAAATGGCGCGCTATGCGTTTGTAAGCGCGAGCAGCGCGCTGCTCAATGCAGGTGGCGTGATTGTTCTCTTGTGGTTGCCTTCGTGGGATTATCGCATCGCATGGGGCTTGGCGCGTGTGGCGGTGTTTCTCTTGTGGAATTATCCGTTGCACCGTGACTATGTTTTTGCTCCGTTAGAAATTCGCAAATTACCTTTTAAGACGCCTTCCGTTTGACATCGTCGCCTGTTTGGCGCAAAACGCGCCCATGTATGGGGGCGTAAGTATGCGTATTGGTTATTTTGTTGCTGTGACTATGTTCTTGTTTACTGGATGCAATTCTGAACGTTACATGGGACGTTCGTCGTTTTCATGGGCACAAGATCTTGAAAACGATCTCGAATTCAAGCGACGCGATGCGTGCAAGGCATTTTCAGAAATGCCTGTGGCTGCGAAAGAGCGTGTGGATGCCTTGGCGGAACGTCTTGCTGATGTAAATCCAGGTATTCGTGAATTTTGTCGTGATGCTCTGATCGTTGCAGGGGATGTTGCAAAACCTACCTTACAACGTATTTTGGCGAATGAAGATCCTTTGGTAAGATTGCAAGCTGCAGCCGCGCTGGTTGCGATTGATCCTGCCGATGGGCAAGCCAAAGAAGTGATCGCCCAAGGGGTTGTTGCGGTTGGCAATGCGGACGTTTCGGCGCTTGCCAATGAAATTTCGGTAAAATCGGGCGCACCGATGGTCGTGGTCTTGCTTAATGCGATGGCAACCGGCGACGCCGCGCAACGGATCGCTGTTCTTTCTGTGCTTGGAAAAATGCGTAGACATGCCAAAGGTGCGGAAACAAAATTGTTTGATGTGATACGCTTGGATGGCGATGCGACGGTTCGACAAGCGGCCATGCAGGCATTACTGGGGATTGCCTCGGCTAAGTCTTTGCGTCCCGCACTTCAAGATCTGATCAAAGATCCAAATGAAGATGTTGCATCCCATGCGGCGGTGATGCTGCGGCGCTTGGGCGGAACCTGAGATGCCTCATAACATTAACAATCCATTTGCATGGATTGTTTAATACCCCAAACGTATGTAACTCTATGTGCGTGAATGCTTAATTGTTGAACAAAACTGCGATGTTGATCTAAATTGTGCCCATAAATTGTTCCCGAGGGTTTGCAAAATGAACAGCTCAAGCACAGGGACTGTGCGAGATGGGGCAACGCCCCTGGTGGAAGCACGTGGTCTCATCAAAGACTATGGCCGCACCCAGGCCGTGCGCGATGTGTCTTTCACCGTATATCGAGGTGAGGTGGTGGGATTTCTAGGGCCGAACGGCGCAGGGAAAAGCACTACCATGAAAATGCTAACGGGCTATTTGCGCCCCACGGCGGGAAAGGCGTTGGTGGCTGGCATCAACGTGGCCGAGGATCCCATCGCGGCGCAACGTGTGCTCGGGTATTTGCCCGAAAGCGCGCCCATGTATCTCGACATGATGGTAATCGATTTTCTCCATTTTATCGCTGATCTGCGGGGTGTAACGTCCGACGTCAAGCGTGGCCGTATTCGCGCTGCGTGTGAACGCTGTGGCTTGATGGATGTACTTGGCAAAGATATCGGTCAGCTTTCCAAGGGTTACAGACAGCGCGTGGGTTTGGCTCAGGCACTTCTCCATGATCCCGATCTCTTGATTTTGGATGAACCCACGAGCGGGCTTGATCCCAATCAAATCGTGGAGATCCGTGCGCTTATCAAAGATCTTGGTCGTGATAAAACAGTGATTTTATCAACCCATATTTTGCCTGAAGTTCAGGCCACATGTGATCGTATCATTATCATCAATGACGGTCAGGTGGTCGCAGATGACACGCCTGATGCGCTCACTGGCGAAGGCGCAGGCGCCATGATCCGTGTGGTGATGCGCACAGAAAGCTTTGTTGATCCTGCAACCGTACGACATGTTTTGGGCGGATTGCCCGGTGTTTTGCGTGTTGATGTTCAAAATGCAGGAAGCAACACCCAGGAACTGATCCTGGCGGTGCGTGCAAGTAAAAATGCTGACCCCCGAGAAGCTATTTTCGGCGCGGCGGTGGCCAACCATTGGGTGTTGTTGGAACTGCACCGGGATCGTGTGTCCCTTGAAGATACATTCCAACGTCTCACGCAAAGGGAGGGTGATCGTCATGCTGCGTAAATCTTGGGTGATAGCCCGCCGCGAATTGCAAAGTGCCTTTGATTCGCCGGTGGCATACATTGTGATTGTGACTTTCTTGCTCACAGCAGGAAGTATTTGTTTTCGCGTGCTCTTTCTTACGGGGCGCGCCGAGATGCGTTTGTTTTTTGAGCCGATGCCTACACCGCTTGCGGTTTTGTTGCCTCCTATGCTGCTGACCATTCTTGCGCCTGCGGTGACCATGCGTAGTTTTGCCGAAGAGCGTCGCAGCGGCACCCTTGAGTTGATGACCACTTTGCCCATCACCGATTGGCATTTGGTGATCGGCAAATTTTTAGGAAGCTTTGGCATTATGGTGGCGGCGCTGGCTTTGACGCTGGCATATCCGATCACGATTTCCACGTTGGGCGCTTTGGATTGGGGTCCGGTCATCGGTGGTTATTTGGGCTTGCTTCTTTATGCTGCAGCGCTGGTTGCCATCGGCATTATGTGTTCCACATTTACGAACAATCAGATCGTGGCATTTATCATGAGCTTTGTGTTGGGCGTGGTGCTTTATACCATCGGCATCGCGGCGGTTCTTTTGCCTGCGGGATTGGGATCGATCGTCGGTTATGTGTCGGTGACCACACATCTTGAAAACTTTGCGCGTGGTCTTATCGATACACGCGATGTGTTTTACTTTCTTACCATCACAGCCTTCGGATTGCTTTTGGCAGAGCGTTCGCTGAGCAGACAACACGCTTAAGAAAGGGAGAACATCATGGCTTCATCACGACGTATGGACCGTTTTACTGTCGCGACGGCGGTTCTCGGCATTCTGGTCCTTTTGAATGTGCTGGGTTTGCGGGTTTTTGGACGTGCCGATTTAACACGTAATCACGAGTTTAGTTTAAGCAAAGCGAGCATCAGCGCGGTGCATACGCTTGAAGATCCAGTGGTTGCCACGGCTTATTTTACGGCCGATATGCCGCCACAGTATGCGATGGTCAATCGTTATGTGCGCGATTTGCTCGATGAATATCATAACCAGTCGGGTGGAAATTTTAATTATGTGTTTGTCGATCCGGTTGGCAAAGAAACCGATGAAGACAAACAGAAAAAACATGATGTCCAACACGATATCTTTGGTCGGTCGGTGCGTGAAGCCACGTCCGTCGAAAAAGAGCTGTCCGATTTGGGCATTCCCCCTGTGCAGGTCCAGGTTGCTGAAGATGATCAATGGCAAGTGAAACGCGCATATATGGGCATTGCGCTTCGATACAATGATAAAGTTGAAGTGATCCCCGTGGTGAAGGACACCCAAGGGCTTGAATATGAAATCACCACTGCCATGCGCAAACTTACAGGCAAAGCGCGGCATACCGTGGGTGTGGTCTATGGCCGTGGTGCGCCTGAGCTTAAAGCAAGTATGAAGCAGTTCGAAACATTGATCGGTCAAATGCACAATGTGGAGAATGCGGAATTGGCTTCTGGTAATCCAATACCACCCAATGCGGACGCATTGGTTGTCATCGGTGGGACTGAGCCGTTCACCGAAGAAGAACAACGAATTTTTGATGGTTATGTCATGGCTGGGAAATCCGTGGCATTTTTGCTGTCTCCTCTCAGTGTCTCGCTTGAAAATTTGCAATACAAAGAAGCCAACCACGGTTTGTTTGAGTTGCTTAGAACCTATGGTGCACAAATTGAACCGGGGCTTACCCTGGATGTTGCGAGCGCCAGTATCAACGTGACAACTCAAATGGAAAACCGTCGCATGATGCAGCAGGTGAGATATCCGTTTCTCATGATGCCACAAGCGCTCAATAGCGATCATCCTGTAACACGAGGCTTATCGCAAATGGTGTTTCCATTTATGAGCCCTGTGAAAACAACATTTCCTGTCGCGCCAGAAGTGAAAGCCGAAGTGCTTGCATCCAGCAGTCCCAAGTCGTGGGTGCAGGTTCCGCCATACAATCTTGATCCCATGCAGCGTTGGACGCTTGATGGTGTGACAGGCATGGGCGTGCACGATTTGGTGGTGAGTTTGTCGGGTAAAATCCCAAGCCATTTTGGTGCAGAATCGAAAGGCAATGGGCGTGTGATTGTGGCCGGAGGTTCAGGCTTTTTGAGCGATCCGTATATGGCTGCGGGTGTGCCTCCCTTTGTGCTTAATATGCTTGATTGGATGATGTTTGATGATGAACTGTTGTCGGTTCGTACACGCGGTTTATCCTCAGATCCTATCGATCCTGAATTGTCGGATACCAAACGCAATTTTGCACGCTACAGCAATATCTTGGGATTGCCCGCATTGTTTATGGCCTACGGCGTGGTTCGATGGCGCCGGCGTGAACATCGACGATTGAGCGTAAGCCTGTAGCGGCGCAGCTTGCTGCGCCATATGTATGGAGGGTTTTATGAACAAACGAACTTTAGGTGTCTTATCGGTTTTTGTAGCACTGTTGGTAGCGGCGTATGTGATGTATCGGGATCCCGCACAAAAGGGCATTCGCAGTTTTGATCTTACCAGGATTGACGCCAATGCGTTGACCCGTGTGGTACTTAAGGGCGAAAGTACGATTGAGCTTGTGAAGAACAAGGATGGATGGCGGGTGGGCACCAAACTCCCAGCAGATCCAGCGGCCATCGATGTGCTAAAACGTGTGTTGGCCCAAGCTAAAGTCATGGGTGCGATCACCGAACGTGACAATCGTTATGCCGAGTTTGGTGTTGAGGACAAAAAAGGGACCCAGGTTATATTGTTTGCAGGAAATAAATCCGTAGCAGATTTTGTGATTGGGAATGCTTATGAGCAAGGGGCCTATGTACGACTTGATGGCGCTGTCTTTAAAGTGCCGATGTTGCGCAGTTCACACTTTGCTTTGGATCGTGCCCATTGGCTCGATCGCAGTGTTTTCGCCAACGCTGCAAAAGATGGCAAAGAACTGAAAATTACCTTGGCTGATGCATCAACGTTAACCATGACGCGCAAAGAAAACGCATGGGTGTTGGCGGATGATGTCAAATTGCCCGAACGTTTTAGGCTCGATTCTGCCGCGGTGGATCGCTATGCGGCCGAATTGCTTGCGTTGAATGCGCGCGATGTCCCTGACGAAGCGCCAGCATTTGCTGAAGCTGCATTGGCAACACCTACGTTTACGGTGATTGCAAAACTTCCTACCCAAGAAATTAAAGTTGTTGTGGGAATTGCAGATGCGGGCGCTGTTGCGCGTGTTGAAGGCGGCCTGACCTATGTGGTTGATGCGGCGATTGTTGAAAAACTTAAAAAACATGTGATTGATTTTCGTGATCTCTCCGTGATGAAAATTGATCCAGCCAAGATCACATCGATACGTTTTGAAGAAGGCAAACGTATTCTTACGTTGAAGAAAACCGGCGAGGCATGGGCCATCGAAAAGAGCACAGAGACAACACCTGAAGGCTTTGCGTTGGCACTTCCGCAAGTGGAAAATAGACTTCGCGGATTTTCTGGACTTCACGCCGAAGGCCTTGAAGAAACAGAGCCCACCGCTGCTGGACTTAATCGCCCGGCCATGATCGCATCGCTGACTGACGATGCAGGTGTGAGTATGCAATTGGCCTGTGGTGGGGAATTCAAAGGGGATGGCAATCCATATCGTTACTGCCGTGGTAATGCCGATGATCGTGTGTATCGTGTGGCATCATCCAGGCTTCAGGGCTTGTTTGCGGGTATCGCGAGCTTTAAAGCCGATCCAGCACAAAAGCCTTTTGAATTGAATGAGGAAATGTTGCAACAATTGCCACCTGATGTGCGTGCCCAATTCTTGCGCCAAATGCGTACTGAGAAGGGCAAGCAGGCGTTGAGCAAGCAACTTAATGGTCAGTAGGCCGCGCGCATAGGGCGCAGGTAGGGGCGTTGCTTGCTGCGCCCTATGCACCATGTACGCGACTATTTGACAGGCCATCGACTGGCACCATAGATTGGGCGCAACGAGGGCCGCCATATGTCGACTAGAAATTTCCTTTTTACATCCGAATCCGTCACCGAAGGGCATCCGGACAAGATCGCCGATCAGATCTCCGATGCCATTCTCGATGAAATTTTGTCTCAAGATCCCCGTGGCCGTGTGGCCTGTGAAACCCTGGTTAAAACAGGAATGGCGATCATTGCGGGTGAAATTACCACGACATGTTATGCCGATATGCCAGCGATTGTGCGCGCAACTATCAAGCGCATTGGTTACACTTCCAGTGACATGGGTTTTGATTACGAAACCTGCGCTGTGCTTACGGCGATTGATAAGCAGTCACCCGATATCGCCCAAGGGGTGGATGCCAAAGAACAAGGTGCGGGTGATCAAGGCATGATGTTTGGTTATGCTTGCGATGAAACCCCTGAGCTTATGCCTGCGCCTATCGCTTATGCCCACCGGCTCGCACGGCGATTGGCCAAGGTTCGTCATGACAACTCACTGCCGTTTTTGCGTCCTGACGGAAAAACCCAGGTGACGTTTGAGTACCGTGATGGCAAACCCCACCGTGTGACCACGGTGGTGGTGTCGAGTCAGCACAGTCCTGATGTCACCAATGAGACATTGCGTGATGCAATCACCTCCGATGTGATTGAACATGAATTGCCAACCCATTTGCGATCCGACAAGATCACTTATTTTATCAATCCGACGGGACGTTTTGTGGTGGGCGGACCCCAGGGTGATGCGGGCCTTACAGGACGCAAACTCATCGTAGAGACCTACGGCGGTATGGGACGTCACGGCGGTGGTGCATTCAGCGGCAAGGATCCAAGCAAAGTGGATCGCAGCGCCGCGTATTATGCACGTTATATCGCAAAAAATATTGTGGCCGCTAAACTTGCAAGTCGGTGCGAAGTGCAACTTGCCTACGCCATTGGTGTTGCAGAGCCTGTCTCCGTGTCGGTGGATACATTTGGAACATCCTCAGTCGATGAGAATCGTATTGCGCGTGGTGTACGTGAAGTATTCAGCGGTCGTCCTGCGGACATCATTCGTGAATTGAAGTTGCTTCGTCCCATTTATCAGAAGACAGCCGCCTACGGCCATTTTGGACGGGATGACAGCGATTTTACGTGGGAACAAACCGACAAAGTGCAAGCGCTTTTAAGTGCGGTGAAGTAAACTCTGATCTCCCCAAGTAGAATCGGTCGTACTCTCCAGCGTCATCCCCGCGAAGGTGGGGATCCAGAAAGTACGGTATTCCGCCATAGTTCAACTTATGAATGACTGGATCCCCGCTTTAGCGTGGATGACGACAGAGAGAAGGCAACATGCAAGAAGCGGTAGGGACGTCTGAAGCGGCACTTTTGGGAACGGTTCAGGGCCTTACGGAATTTTTCCCGGTGTCAAGTTCGGGACACTTGGTGATTGCGGGTTATTTTTTAGGACTGCGCGAAAGCCATTTGGGTTTTGATCTTCTTTTGCATATTGCGACACTCATTGCAGTGGTGTTTTTTTATAGGACATCCATCGGAAATATTCTCAAGGCGTGTGCACAATGGGCCACGGGTCGTGGTGGTGATCAAGATTCACTGCGCATGGCCGGTTTTATTCTGTTGGGATCGATTCCAACGGGGATCATCGGATTGTTTGGCCATGATCTGGTGGTGGGGCCCATGCAATCGCCGCGCTTTGTGGCGACCATGCTGCTGGTGACGGGGATCCTGTTGTTTGTGGTGCGCGGTTTAGGCGATCAAGGCCGTGAGATCCGCGCGATGACCTGGAAAGATGCATTGTTGATTGGCATTGTTCAGGGCATTTCGGTGATCCCAGGTATCAGTCGTTCTGGATCGACGATTGTTGCGGCATTGGGGCTTGGTTTGCACCCAAGACTTGCCGCGCAATATTCATTTTTGATGTCGATCCCAGCTGTGGCGGGTGCAACGTTTCTTGAAGGATTTCAAGCAGGGTATTCAGGCATTTCGATGATGTCTGCTGTTGTTGGAATGCTGGCATCTGGATTGTGTGGATTGCTTGCGTTATCTTTCTTTGTGCCTTTGGTGGTGCGTGGGCATTTATATCACTTTTCTTGGTATTTGTTTCCGGTGGCTGTCATCACTCTTGTGCTTGTGTGATCAAAATAATACGAACCATGCCTCTTGCTGCCAAACCATGAGGTCTCTATGGATCACCATGCATTGTTAAAGCGCATCGAAGCCAGCAACGATCCTCGCATTAAAGTGGCCATTACCGATCTGGATGGCATTCTTCGTGGTAAGTACATCAACAAACAAAAATTTCAATCGGCGCTTCAAGGCGGCTTTGGTTTTTGCAATGTGGTGTTTGGTTGGGACATGACCGATTCCTGTTACGACAATGCGTCGTATACCGGTTGGCATAGCGGATATCCCGATGTGACCGCACAGATTGACCTTTCTACATTTCGCACGGTGCCGTGGGACAATCATGTTCCATTCTTTTTGGGTGAATTCGTGAATGAGGCAGGGGCGCCCCTTGAAATATGTCCTCGGCAACTTTTAAAACGCGTGATTGCGAAGGCCGAATCCATGGGCCTGCATCCTGTGTTTGCGTGTGAATACGAATTTTTTAATTTCAAAGAAACAGCGCAAAGTTTTGCAGCCAAAGGCTATCGCGATCCTGAACCCATTACGCCGGGCATGTTTGGTTATTCTTTGCTGCGTGCAGGGCAAAATCGTGATTATCTAAAAGCGCTGTTTGAAGAACTTACTGCGTTTGATATTCCTGTGGAAGGTTTGCACACGGAAACAGGACCAGGTGTTTTGGAAGCTGCGATTGTGTACACGGATGCGCTGGCAGCGGCCGATCGTGCGGTGTTGTTTAAAACGGCGACCAAAGAAATTGCAGCGCGATTTGGGATCATGCCCACCTTCATGGCGAAGTGGAACAGCAGTTTGCCTGGCAGCGGTGGGCATATGCATCAAAGCATGTGGGATGCTGAGGGTAAGAACAATGTCTTCTACGACAAAAAAAATCCCCACGGGATGAGTGCGCTGTTTAAGCATTATCTCGCAGGCCAATTGCAATTGATGCCTGACATGCTTGCGTTGTACGCACCTACGATAAACAGCTACAAACGCCTTGTGGAAGGCATGTGGGCACCCACACGGCCTGCATGGTCTGTGGACAATCGCACGGCCAGTTTACGTGTGATTCCAGGAAGCAGCAAAGCGACGCGTCTTGAAACACGTGTTGCTGGCGCCGATGCCAATCCGTATCTTGCCATGGCAGCTGCACTGGCGTCGGGGCTTTACGGAATAGAAAACAAACTTCCTCTGACGCAATCGCCTGTGCAGGGCAGTGCTTATGGCGCTTCGGACACATCGTTGTTGCCGCGTGATTTGGCGCAAGCCACCGCAGTGCTTTCTGGTTCAAAAATTGCTTCGGAAATTTTGGGCGAAACATTTGTGAAGCATTTTGTGCAAACGCGTGAATGGGAATGGCGCGAATATCGCAAAGCCGTCACCGACTGGGAACTCAAACGTTATTTTGAGATCATTTAAAAATGGGGACATTTCAGAATTACGCGTCATTGCTACTATTTCGAGCACACTTCTTGCATAAGCATCATGATTTGCGCGTCTTGATTTGCTTTGTGCCTAACGGTCGTCGCGGGGTGGGCAACAGAGGATGCTCCCCAAGCCCACCGCCAACCACGTGACGCCAGCAGCTGCGGTGTAGAATCCCAGACCCACAGTTCCTCCTAACGCGCCTTTGGCCCATCCCAGCGTGTTGTTGCCCAAAATGCTTGCACCCAGTGGATTGGAAGTGACGGTGGACCAGACTGTGCTTAAAAGTCCCACGACCGTTGGTGGACCCATACTCACGTCGTGGCGACTCGATGTATTGTACAAACAGCGCGTTCCAAAGGTGAAAGCGCCGGTGAGAGCAGCATTCACGACTGTGCCAACGGCGGTGCTTTGCATGTAGTTGGCGTTAACGTCAAACCCGTCATGGTTGGCACTGAGAGCGGCAGTGCCCGCTGGACCAAAGGCCATACCACCTATCACAGAAGTCGTTATGGCTATGCCAACTTCGAGATAAGCAAATGGAAGGGAGCGTGGCCCTGAGGTTTCTGGGAAGAATGTACTCATATGTTGGGATTCCTTTGTGCGGCGGTTCGGCGAGATTTGACGGGGATTATTTAATGCAGTCATAAATAACAAGCACAATATACCGGGCACTGTGCGGGGTGCCTTGATTCTTGGAATCCATTTCTCGGATTTGTCATCGTTCATGTTGTCCCAGTGTCGTCATCATGTAGGAGGATGTGCAAAACTGCACTTTGCAATACCCGGCATGATTCGCGTGATTCGCGCTTTCGCAATTGTTAAAAGTATTGTTAAGACTGGGTGGTTCGCGAACCGCCCCTACGTATGCGAGTATAAACAATGTCAGATTTACTTACGGTCCACTCATTTTCTTTCCCAACGGCAATCCGTTTGGGTGCAGGCGTGCGTCACAGTGCCCACGGGGCATTGCATGCACGTGGCTGCAAACGTCCGTTGATTGTGACCGACCGCGGAATGAAAGATCTGCCGTTTATTGCGGAGATGAAAAATCATCTTTCGGCTGGCAACGCTTCTGTAGATCTTTTTGCGGGTATTTATGGCAATCCCGTGGCATCGCAATTGGATGCGGGTGTTGCTGCCTACAAAGCCCATGATGCCGATGCCATTGTGGCCATCGGGGGTGGTGCTACGCTGGATGTTGCAAAACTTATCGCATTGATGGCCCATCATCCGGGATCTGTTTTTGATTATGAAGACGGCAAGCCCGATGGGCGTCCTGTGGATCGTGAGATCCCCTTTATCATCGCCATTCCAACCACCGCAGGGACGGGAAGCGAAGTGGGGCGCAGTGCGGTGATTTCCGATGACATCACCCATGCGAAGAAAATTATATTCTCACCGCGTTTGTTGCCTGCGTTGGTTTTGGCGGACCCCGAATTGCTTCTCGGTCTTCCTGCGATCATGACCGCAGCCACGGGCATGGATGCCGTGACCCATTTGATTGAGGCCTATCTTGCCAAGGGTTTTCACCCGATGTGTGATGGGATTGCGCTTGAAGGGCTCAAATTGATGTCGCGTTCTTTGGGTGTTGCAACCGAGTGTGCACAGAACAAAGAAGGCGCAACGGTAGCGCATCTTACAGCGCGCACCGAAACCTTGATGGGCTCCTTGATGGGGGCGGTTGCGTTTCAAAAAGGGCTCGGTGTGATCCATTCGTGTGCCCATGCCATGTCCACGGTGGCCGATATCCATCATGGTACGGCCAACGCGGTGATGCTGCCTGCAGGTCTTGCGTTCAATCTTCCGGTTGTGGGCGATCGCATGGCGGATCTTGCCCGTTCGGTGGGTGCGCACTCTGCGTCAGGACTTATTGATTGGGTACGTGAGACGCGCCATGATTTAGGACTGCCAGGATCGCTTCCGGATGTTGGGATAGGGGAAGATCGCTTGCCTGCCCTTGTGGCGGTAGCCATGAACGACGGATGTCATCCGTGTAACGTGCGTCCTGTGAGCGCCGACGATTTTTATCACATCTTTAAGGCGAGCTGCGCGTGAGAGAACCGTTGCATATAGGTATTTCTGCATGCTTTTTTCATGCTGATCCGTCCCGTGCGATCTTCAAAGGCAAAACACTGCTTTACATGGAAGAGAGCATGGCGCGGTGGTTGATGGCAGCGGGTGCTATTCCTTGGATGTTGCCGCGATCTGACGCACATATTGCGGTAGGCGATTTATTGGATCATATCGACGGACTTCTTTTGCAAGGCGGAAGTGATGTTTCGCCTGCAACCTACGGTGAAGTGGCACGAAAACCCGAATGGCGAGGCGATGCCCAGCGCGATGCCTACGAAATCGCGTTGGTCAAAGGGGCCATGGCCCGGGATATTCCGGTGTTTGGAATATGTCGCGGTCAGCAATTGTTGAATGTGGCCTTGGGTGGCACCCTGGTGCAAGATATTGCTGAAGACATTGCGGGAAGCGGTCAGCATCGCCATTGGGACTCCTACGAAGACAATGCCCATGGGGTGAAGATTGCTGAGGGTTCGGTGTTACAGCAAATATTTTCCGGCGCTTCCGAAGGGCATATCAACAGCATTCATCATCAATGTGTGAAACGTCTTGGGGAGGGTTTGGTGGCAGAGGCGATCAGCCCGATCGATAACATCATCGAAGCGATTCGTTTTACTGGTGAAGCCTATGCGGCTGCGGTGCAATGGCATCCCGAATTTCAAGCCGATCGCCATGGCCATCTCTTGCCTGCCGATCCTTTGCGGGATCATTTTCTCGCGGCTTGTGCAATGCGCCGGTAGCTTGCATTGTTATGCGGTTCTTACGATGATCAACACCGATGCGTCGCGTTTTTTGCTCTATCATTGTTGTGATTCTGGGATCGGCTTGTGTAGAGCCGAAATTTACGCCTGTGACATTGCCGGAGTGCGATATCACGTGGCAGCCTCTCGTGGTCGGAAAATCGTTTAAAGAAGCGTTTTATGATCCGACTGTGTCAAGCCGCCACGAATTTCGTGCGGGTGGGATCGCAAGCGATGGGATTTATCGAGAATTGGTGGTGATCAATAACGGGGATGTGCCTGCTGGTGTTGAGAGCCAAAGGACCCTGAATAGTGCATTAACCCCTGGGGAGGGAGTCGCCCTCCAGGTGCATGTTGTTACGACAGAGAAAAGTACCTCCGATCTCGATGATCCCGATACATTGCTACACGAGGGAGGGATTGGTCACGTGTTTTATCCGGTTAGTGGGAACTTGGGCATTACGGTGCCAGTAGCAAACAAAGGTAAGTTTGAGCTCAGTATAACCGACGGCATATTTCAAGAAGTGGGTATGCAAGGAAGCCCGATTGAACGTGGTTTGAGGTTGTGCATACCAAGTTCGGGTCGCATGGCTGTTGAAGAAACAGCCAAATGGCCTTGCACACGCAAGGTTTTGTTGGATGCTGCTTGGCCGCTTCGCTTGATCGAAGAAGCGTATACGAGCGTCAATAAGGCGACCGCCTGCAAATGCACAGGCGCAGGTATCAGCACCATATGCCGTACGGCCGAATGCAAGGATGCAACGTTAACGGTCACCACGTGCGCAGAGAGTGCCTTGTGCCATCCAGCCGACAATACCCAAGCACCCGAAGGCACCGAGCCTGCGTGCGTTGGAACAACCAAAACACTCGTCAATGCTCCGATTACGACAAACCCCTTGGCTTTCTACGATACAGGCGTTCTCAATGCACACTATGGAGAAGTGAGCGATGCAACACAGCGTATTGCGGTGATTAGGAAAGGTGATGCACCTGCACTTGCACTTAACACGACATTAGGGTTGAGCGGGGACAATATATTGCCGGACAAATGCAAGTGGTGCGTTGTGGGCACGCGTACGGTTTCTGGTGTGACCACTACGTACTTTGCCCGTTCGGGATCGGTCACACTCAAAACGGCACTGCCAACCCCAACCCCTATTTCGGGAACGTTCAACGTCTTTTTGCAAAATTTAGTGCTTCAAGAGGTCGACAGCCAGTTTAATCTCAAGCCTGGCGGTAAGGCATGGATTGTGGGTTCGGCCACTATCAACACGGCTGTGCGCACCGCAGGGTGGCCTTGTGATAACCTGAGTGCGGTCGAATGGGCTTCTGGACCCCAAAATGGATGGATCACCCAAGCAGGCTTGGACCCACGGACGGCCAGTTTGCGACTTCCGTCCAATCTTTTTGGTTCAGTGTGTGTGCCGTTGAGTTCACCTATTATTTTAGGATGTACGTCTCAAAATCTAACAAACACGCCGTGTACAACCTCTCCAAACACAACATGCAGCCCAGCAACCAACCGCATATTGGCGGCCTCATGTGTGGCTCCACCGCAATGATCACTGGACGATAACCCATTCGCCTTCTAATATGGCCGCGCATGCTTCCCACCCACATTATTCTTGTGAATATAGGTTCGCCAGACGCGCCGGATCCCCAATCCGTGGCCCGTTATTTGCGCCATTTTTTGGGTGATCCACGGGTGATCGATATTCATCCATGGTTGCGTTGGTTGTTGGTTAATCTTTTGGTTGTTCCCCGTCGTGCGGCGTTGTCTGCCCATGCCTATCAACAGATCTGGACGAAAGACGGCTCGCCGCTTGTGGTGCACAGCAAAAATTTTGCGACAAAATTGCAAGCGTATTGGGGCGAAGATGTGAGGGTCTATCCTGCGATGTTGAATGGACATCCCAGTGTACACGATGTGATTAATTCTTGCATTGACGAAGGCGCGCAGCGTCTTGTGATCGTTCCCATGTTTCCCCAAAGTGCATCGGCAACCACGGGCGCGGCATGGGACGCGGCGACGTCTGTGCTTCGTACACGGGCAGAAGCCCTGTCTGATGTGCATTTCGTTGGGCCATTTTCAGATCATCCGGGATTTATCGAACCGTTTGCTACATCGATACGCGAGACGATGGTGCAAAGTGGTGCCGAGCATTTGCTGATGAGTTATCACGGTTTGCCCATGCGGCAGTTGAAGTGTGCGTGTTCTGATGTGCGGGCAGGATGCCCGCGTTCCCAGGATAATACATGCTACCGTTCGCAATGCTACGGCACATCGCGTGCCTTGATGTCAGCGTTGTCGCTTGATGACACACAGATCACAATTGCATTTCAGTCGCGTCTTGGTCGTGCGGCTTGGATTGAACCCTATACAGAGGCATCGCTTGCACCGCTGCGTGCGCGCGGCATTAAAAGTCTTGCGGTGGTGTGTCCATCATTTGTGGCCGATTGCCTTGAAACGTTGGAAGAAGTCGGCATGCGTTTGCGCGCGTCTTGGCTTGGTCTAGGTGGCGAACATTTACATCTTGTCCCATGTCCCAATGCCAACGGTGCGTGGGTACAAGGCTTTGCTACTATCATTGAAAAACGAGGTCTGCGTTGAACGAGCCATCAGAAAAATCCGAGAATGCAAATGCACCCACGGTGATCCATTTGCAGCGGCCTGCCTTGTGGAGTGCTGGGCTCATTTTTGCGTCGGTGATCGCAGTTCTTTATGGCATTGATTTGGTGCAAGAAATTAAACCACGTCTTTCGGAAGAAACTTTGTTCGATGATCTCAAAGTCGCGTTGACTGTTTTTTCTTGTTACGTGCTGGGGCTGATCGCCATTTTGTTGCGGCGTGCCTGGATCCGTAAAAAACCGCTCCCCCCATTTATTGTGGCCGATCAGTATATCGCGTTCCCAAGGCACCTCGAAAGCAACGAAGTAGTACAGGTGCCCTATACCGAACTGATGGCGCTGTCTTTGCGCGGCCATCCTAGCGCAGGACGCATTGTGGTTGAAACGGGAGAGAGAAGTTACATTTTGGCGCCCGGCGGTCTTGAAAGTGAAAATGAAGCCGAACGGATTGCACTGGGGGTTCGTGAGCGTGTGTTGATGTTGCCAGACGGCAACGCGATCATTGAACGCATGCAATCCCAACGCAATGCTGCCATGGTGCTTCTTGAGCGAAAGCCATGGGCAACCCACGGATTGATGGGAATTTGTGGTGTGTTTTTTCTTAACATGGTGATGTCATCATCCATTGCACCGCCGACACAATTGATCGCATGGGGCGCACTCGTTCCTGCATTGTTAAAAACTCCGCAGGAAATATATCGTACCTTATCCCATACCGTGGTGCTTGATGGCCCGCTCGAAGCGTTGATGGCTATGTTGCTTCTGTATCACCTGGGCAGTGCTCTTGAACGTCTCATCGGGACTGCACGAACCATTATACTGTATGGGATCTGTCTCATGGCAGGCAGTGCAGGGGTGATGCTGGTGGGAACCCGTGCTATTTACGCAGGACCGTGGGCTTTGCTTGCGGGCGTTTTGGGCGCGCTGTTTGCAATCCATCGATCGAAGTCGGCATCTCTTCCTCCAGGGTATCGTCAACCAGGCGGCTGGGCTCTGCGTGCGGTTGTTTTGATGGTTCTTGCGCCCACATTTCTTCCTACGGATCTTGTGCATATCGGTGCGGGATTTATTGTAGGTCTTATTGCGGGCTTTATGATGCCTATGGAATTGCCTAAGCCACTCTTGCGCGGCGCGGTAATGCTTCAAAGTACATTTTCGAGGCAAGCGGTTTTGCAACCTGCGTTTATTACAGCCTGCTTGCTGGTGGGACTTTTCGCATCCGCACTCGGGGCATCGGTTGTTTTTGCATCGCGTTTTGATGGCGAGGCTGCGCGGCAAAGCGCTGCACTTTTGATCGAGGATCCACGAACGCCGGCCACAGAGCTTAATCGTATGGCATGGCATTGGGCTATTGATCCCAATGCACCCGAGTCTGATGTGCGTGTCGCCGAAAATGCGGCGCGGGTGGCTGTGATGCGAGAGCCGGGTGAACCCATGTTTTCGGATACCCATGCCTATACATTAAACAGACTGGGATCCCATGAAGAAGCGATTGCGCTACAGCGCGAGGTTGTTCGCATGCAACCTGCGATGCCAATTTATGCAAGGCATCTGGCTGACTTTTTGATTGCGGATCCCAAACCTCTCGTAGGGGTCGATGGCTTTTCGGCCTCCGTGCGTGAAGATGCAAGCAATCTGACGTTACCGCCGACACTGACACTAGCAGGGGCGACCGGCGCTGGCCCATTCCCTCAGGAAATTTTTGCACTTCTCGCCCATGACAAAGAACCCCTTGCCTTGGTGCGCGCTGTGGTTGTTGTAGAGCCAGGCAAGCCTATCGAAAAATCACTTGCTGATTTGCGTGCCGTGACACCACCGCAGGAAGGTGCTCATTGGCGTGTGGTGTCGGTGCGTCCAGCAGTTTCAGCTGATCCACAACGATGGCTTGTTTGGGTTTTTAAGTAACAAGGGACTTGGAAATTACCGATATACCGTTTATTGGCACGCTGGATCCCCGCTTTCGCGAGGATGACGATGATAGAAAGATGTCATCTCCGCGAAAGCGGGGATCCAGTTTTAAATGAGGCCCCCATGAATACCACGCGCCGACCTTTTTCAGATCTCGATCGCAAAGCTGTAAATACGATTAGGCTTCTGGCTGTAGATGCCGTTGAAAAGGCCAATTCCGGCCATCCTGGCTTGCCTTTGGGCGCTGCACCCATGGCTTATGTGCTGTGGTCACGCCATTTGCGCCATAGCGCCAATCACGCCCAGTGGCTTGATCGTGATCGCTTTGTCTTGTCACCTGGCCATGGCAGTGCGTTGATCTATAGTTTGTTGCACGTGTTTGGTTACGGCGTCAGCATTGATGATATGAAGAGTTTTCGGCAATGGGGCAGCAAAACACCAGGACATCCCGAGTTCGGCCATACATCGGGTATTGAAGCGACCACAGGACCCCTCGGACAGGGGACAGCCAATGTGGTGGGTATGGCGGTGGCAGAGCGCATGCTTTCCCACCGTTTTAATCGCGAGGATCACACGGTTGTCGATCATTTTACCTACGCCATCGTTTCCGACGGTGATTTGATGGAAGGCATCAGCCACGAAGCAGCAGCGCTTGCAGGGCATTGGAAACTTGGCAAGTTGATTTATTTGTACGATGCCAACGATATCTGCTTGGACGGCCCCACCTGCATGGCCTTTACCGACGACGTGCGCACACGTTACGAAAGTTGCGGTTGGCATGTTTTGCAAGTCAACGACGGAAACAATGATCTCGACGCACTCGATGACGCGATCACGCAGGCCAAATTGGAAACGGGGCGGCCCTCGCTGATCATCGTCAAAACGATCATCGCGTTTGGTGCGCCTAAAAAAGCGGGCACATCAGGGGCCCATGGCGCGCCTCTGGGCGCTGAAGAAGTACGTGGTTTAAAACAAGCCCTAGGGGTGGATCCTGATCGTATCTTTGCCGTGGATGATGATGTTGCAGCGCACTTTGCAGCGATACGCCAAGAGGGCGAAGCAGCTTTTGTTGCATGGGAACGCAAACATGCAGCGTATGCCAAATCCGAACCCGATCTTGCGCGTCAATTGGATGATGTGATGGCGGGCCGGCTTCCCGCCCATTGGGACGCGGCGCTGCCTGTTTGGAAATCGACTGAGAAACCCGTGGCAACACGTACAGCATCAGGAAAAATACTCAATGCCA
Source organism: Bdellovibrionales bacterium (assembly GCA_005801425.1). Taxonomy (GTDB): domain Bacteria; phylum Myxococcota; class XYA12-FULL-58-9; order XYA12-FULL-58-9; family SYDY01; genus SYDY01. The sequence goes on from SYDY01000098.1 coordinate 45,809, forward strand.
TCGCGGCAGCGGTACCCGAGTTTATCGGCGGCGATGCAGATCTTTCATGCTCTACAAAAACGTCGATCACCGGAGGTGGTTCGTTTGATGGCGTGACCGGTTCGGGTCGTAATATTCATTATGGTGTGCGCGAGCATGCCATGACCGCCATTCAAAATGGCATTGCCTATCACGGTGGTGTGCGCGCGTTTACATCCACTTTTTTTGTATTTAGCGATTACATGCGGCCTGCAGTGCGTGTGGCAGCATTGTCGAAACTTCCAACGATTTATGTGTGGACCCATGATTCTGTGGCGGTTGGCGAAGATGGTCCAACGCATCAGCCCGTAGAACATTTGATGGCATTGCGCGTGATGCCAGGTCTCACGCTTTTGCGCCCAGCCGATGCCAATGAAACCCGTGCTGCATGGCGTGTGGCCATGCAAAGCACACACCCTGTGGGTTTGGTGCTGAGTCGTCAAGATCTACCTATCCTAAAAACAGAAGCCGATGTGGATGCCGGCGTGACCCGCGGTGCTTATGTGGTGGCGCCAGGCGACGATGGAATTATTATCGCCACAGGCTCCGAAGTGAGCGTGGCCATGGAAGCGCGAAAACTTCTGGCGGAGCGTGGCATGCATGTTCGCGTGGTGTCTATGCCTTCATGGGATCTCTTTGAAGCACAAGACCCTGCCTATCATGAAATCGTTTTGCCATCGGCTATCACGCGTCGTGTCTCTGTTGAAGCGGGTGCAACATTTGGTTGGCAGCGTTTTGTGGGTGCCAAGGGCCGAATGCTCGGCATCGATCATTTTGGAGCATCTGCACCTGGGGAGATAGTTCTCCTAAAATTTGGGTTCACCGCTGAGCGCGTGGTATCTCTCCTAGCTGATAATTAGTATTGCCATATTTTATGGCATTTTTGTTGCCATTTTTTACGGGGGAGTTTCATGAGAAGCATGAGGTGGTATCGGTGTACATTGCTAGCGGGTTCTATAGGATTGGCTGCATGTGGGGAAAACGCATCCATGACAGATCTTGTCGATAGTTCGCACTCGGACGGTGCACGCAGTACGTCAGGGGTGGCGCTGCGCATCGATGTTTTGTCAAATACGGATGTGTCGGGATTTGTTTTTGATGTCACCAGTTGCCCAGGCACGGGGAACGTGAGCATCACAACGAGGCGGTCGCTTGAAGATCTTGTGATCCCAAGCGCAGGTGGAACGCCGCCAAACAGTATGCTTGATTCAAATTCGCGTCATCTCTTTGCAGATTATTTTCAAATGCTTGCACCTGGATGTTACGATATCCATGTTACGCCGGTTCGGGACAGTCCAACAGGCAATGTGCCTTCAGCAGATTGCATAGATGTAACGGCACGCAATCTTCAAGTAACATCAGGACGCACCACTGAAATTGTATTGATCAGCCAATGTACCGATCATGGCGATCCTGGTGCAATCGATGTGATTGTAGCCATCAATCACCCGCCGCGCATTGAGCAGATCGCGTTTGAGAATGGCAAATTTGTGTGCGAAGACGATGCATTTATTGTATGCGCGACTGCGTATGACCCTGATGGTGATCCTATCATGTTTGATTTCTTCTCTGATGTGCAAATGGTACAGGTGAGTGAAGGCGCATGCGAATGCACACCACGCGAGGCCCATGCTTCGATTACGGCATGTTGGTCGTATCATGAGAGCATTGAGTCAGTGGGGGTGCACTCATGGCATGTCAATGTGTATGATCTGATGGAAAACGGCATGCGTTTTGAAGATTATCTGCGTTCACCTCCGCCAAGTTCAACCCAGGTGGGCAATCCCAATGCGATCTCTCATGCAAGCATGGAAGGTCCATTTTATGTGGTCGATCAAGATCACTGCTTGAATTAGGATACCCTAATTTTTTGCTCCACCAAGCCTGATCTCTTAAGCTCACCCATATGCCATCAGAAAATCATGAACGGCGCATTCTTTTGCCTTTGACACTTTTAATTGCGGCGCTTTGGATCCCCGCGACGGTCGATTATCTGCTGATGCGTTGGATGCTGATTGGGCTTGGCATGGCGTTTGGCCTGACCATGGCGGTTACCGCTGCGCCGAGCACTTCGTTAACACGCTGGCATGCTGGACTTTTCATTATGTATTTGGTGCATCAATTTGAAGAGCACGGTGTGGATTTTCTCGGTCGACATTACGCGTTTATCGACGACATCAATAAAACCATGGGTGCCAAACTGGGTTGTGGTGATGCGTTGCTATGCCCTATGACACCCTATGCCATCATGATGGTCAATACGTGGGTGGTGTGGCTTCCCATGGTGCTTGCATTGTTTTTGGGTGAACGTCGCGTGGGCATTGGTATCATCGCCGCAGGTGTCCCCGCGGTGAATGGACCTGTGCACATTATTTCAAGTATCATTCATCAAGAATACAATCCTGGTGTTGTCACATCCATCATTCTATTTGTCCCTATTTGCATTGCATATTACCGCATGGTTCAGCCGCTGCTTGAAAATCCCCGACGCATGATCATGTTGAGTGTTTTCTACGGTGTGATTGTGCATGTGTTGTTGATGGGCCTTGCCAAACCCATTTTGGTGGATCACCGCCTCGATGCGCATTTCTATGGCTTGGCCATGTTTCTTTTAGGATTCTTACCGGTAGTGATGGGTGCACGTGGAATTACAATTCGCCGCGTCGTGTGATATGCGATCTCGTCATGTTGGATGCATCCAAAGCACGAAATGCGGCGCTCGATCTTCTCACTTATATTCATCAAAGTCCGACACCTTTTCACTGTGTCTCCGAAACAGCGAAACGTGCACAATCGGCCGGTTTTCTCGGTTTGGATGAAAAATCCGCATGGAAGCTTGACGATGGTCAGGCGTATTTTGTGACGTGTGACGGTTCTATCATCCTTTGGCGTATGGGAACAGTGCCGGTGGAAAATGCAGGATTGCGCGTGATAGGCGCGCATACCGATTCTCCCAACTTGCGTGTGAAACCTGTCATTGACGTGCAACATGCAGGATATGCCCAAGTGGGTGTTGAGCCCTATGGAAGTTTGTTACTGCATACGTGGCTTGATCGTGAGTTGGGTGTGGCAGGACGTGTGGTGTCGCGTACTGACCAAGGATTGGCTTGTACATTGGTGCGTATTGATCAACCCTTGTTTCGCGTGCCATCGCTCGCCATTCACTTGGATCGCAATATTCGCGAGGAGGGCGTTAAACTCAATCCGCAAGATCACATGCAACCAGTCATCGGTTTGGAAGGCCCCAATAAAAATATGTTGCGGGAAATGGTCGCGGAAGCGGCTGGTGTCGATTCTTCAGCAATTTATGGTTTTGATTTATCGTTGTTCGATCTTAATCCACCCTGTTTGGGTGGTGTGGACGAGGCATTTATTTTCAGTGCGCGCCTCGACAATCAAGCGATGTGCCATGCTTCATTGTCAGCGTTGCTCGCCGCACCCGCATCGGCGCCAACGCACATGGTTTGTTTGTACGATCACGAAGAAGTGGGAAGTGGATCCCATGCGGGGGCGGGCGGAGCATTGGCAGAACGTATCATTGAGCGTCTCATGCCGACACCCGAGAAAAAAGCGCGTGTGATAAGTCAAAGTTGGCAACTCTCGGCTGATATGGCCCACGCTGTGCATCCCAATTACGAACACCGTCACGAACCTGATCACAGGCCGCGCATGGGCTTCGGACCGGTTGTGAAAATAAATACACAACAACGTTACGCCACATGTGGGCAAGGTGAAGCCTTGTTTGCCGCGCTGTGTGCCGATGCAGGTACTGTGTGCCAGAGGTTTGTGGTACGCTCCGATTTGCCCTGTGGAAGCACCATAGGGCCTATTACGGCGGCGCGCTTGGGGATCCGTACGATTGATGTTGGAAATCCTATGTTGTCGATGCACTCGATCCGTGAGCAAGCGGGGAGTGCCGATCATGGCGTGATGATCGATGTCATGACTAGATTTCTCGCATCATGATTTTGCGCTCGCTTATTTTTACAAAATAGCCTATATGACACCAAATGAAATTGTTTACAGATGCATTTTTATGCATTGTTTTTTGTTCTGCGTTGGGTGCATGCCATCCAGGCAATCTCGCATCGGAAGCAATTTCTGACGATGGATCCCACGACTCCGATACCCTTGTTGATGGCAATCTTTACGACCCAAACACAGCAGACGACAGAGCGAACAACAGCATTGCGTATCTCGGTGGTGCAGGGGGCTGTACGGCCACGTTGATCGCACCCCAGGTGTTGCTCACGGCTGGCCATTGCGCACCCGATCCAGACGGTGTTGGTCAAGAATATCTGGTGGGGTTTCCTGCACCGTTGAGCGCTGCAAAGGACAGTCTCTATCGCGCAACCCATACGCTGGGAAAATATCCTGTTTTTCTCACAGTCGCCCATGAGCGCGTGGCGCATCCCGAATGGAAGGGCTGTGTTGGGGAGTTTAAATATGTCGATGTGGGTACACAGTTTGCTACACAGTGTGCCGATGGCACTCAGAGTGCCCGTGGTAAGCTGTATCTCGAAGATCTCTGTGATAGCATGCGCAGCGGAACAAGTGGCAATACGCGCCTTGCGGGTCGTGCAGCGTGCGAAACAAGCGCCAATGGACGTTTGACCGATGACGGTATCACGTGCGCGTTATTGGGTTTTTCCATCATGCTGCAACCAGTCAACCGCGATGCGTACCGTGGAATAAACGACAAAGCGACATTCGAGGCGACCTACGCCCATGATATGCTTGCGCTTCGCAATGCGATTATTCCGAATCGTGATGATTTGGTACATGCTGAGTCGGTGACGTGTTCTATGGGTGATGGATCTATTGCACGTGTGGGTTACGATATTGCACTTATTAAACTCGATGCCCCGATGCCTTCCGATGTGAACCCAGAGCGCGTTTTGAGCCAATGCAGTGCCGAACGTGTTGTTGCCAATACGCCTGTTCTTGTGTTTGGTTTTGGTGCAACGGTCACCGATATTCTCTGGCGCTTAAAGTTTCCATCCGAGCTTAATCCTATTGAAGATGAGAAACCTTTTGGATTGTATACGGGACTTGGTTTGGTGGATTCGGTGTCGGAACATCTTCTTGCGATCCAAGGTGGACGTTTTTACAACATGCCAGGTCAGTGTCCGGGTGATTCTGGAAGTCCAGTGATGATGGCTGCATCGGGAGGCAAGCGCCGCGCAATCGCAGGGGTGACGTCAACGTCGCGTGAATTGGATGGATTCTGTCTTTTAGGTGCCGATTACACACGCGTGCAGACGCACAGTGGTTGGATCAAGAACACCGTCGCAAACTTTCGTGATGCAGCGCTGAAAGAGGATCCAGCAAATGCCGCTGCAATTCAACGTGCATTCGCTTTGGATACAGAAGCATGCTGCGGTGATGGGTTTGTTGATTCAGGTGAACGTTGCGATGGCAATTGTCCAACATCTTGTGATGATCATGATATCAAAACAAAAGATGCATTGGTGGATGTTGGAACGTGTCAAGCACGTTGTGTGTACATGACCATCGAATCGGTTCGATCTGAATCGGATGGATCTGAGTCGGTTGGATCTGGATCGGTCCCCTCCGGAACAGTCATTTCTGAATCGCCCACCTCGGATGGAGGTGGCGGATGCAATACGGTCGGCAGCAATTCTTTGGGTAGTGTGATTTTTATGATTACATTGTCATCTCTTGTATTGAATGGTCGTCGAGGAAAGATAAAGCACTGTCCATAGAAGTAGAGTACACTCATCTATCGTGTGTGCACTCAAAAACGCAGCCTGTGTTGTGTTGCTCTTTGCGCTGGCCGCATGTCAATCCGTGCATGTTGGATCGCAGTCTCCCTCAAATACGAAAACCACAGATCCCCTTGTCGATGGGGACCTTTTTGATCCCAATGCTGCAACCCAGTCCAATACCAGTATTGCATACATCGAAGGCGCAGGGGGCTGTACTGCCACATTAATTGCACCGCAGGTATTGCTGACAGCAGGGCATTGCGCGTTGGGATCAGGGTCTTCGGGGAAAACTTTTTTTGTTGCGTTTCCGGCACCTGTGACCGCGAAGTCAGGAGGTTTCTACAAGGCAACCCATACGATTGAAGACTATCCCGTGTTTGTGACAGCCGCTCACGATGTTGTGGCACATCCACAATGGATGGGATGTCTTTCTGATTTTAAAGAGACCAATGTGGGTGATGCATTTAATACGCAGTGTGCCGATGGGTTTCAGGAAGCACGTGGCAAGCCGTATCTCGAAGATCTTTGCGACAGCATGCGAAGTGGAATAACGTCCAATGACCGTTTGGCTGGGCGAGATGCCTGTGAATCCTCTCAGGGACATTTGACCTATGACGGTATGGTATGCGCGCTTCTCGATTTTTCGATCATGTTACAACCGGTGAATCGGGATGCATACCGTGAGAATGCGGTTGAAGCCACATTTAATGCGACCTATGCCAGCGACATGCTTGCGCTTCGAGATGCCATCATTCCAGCGCGCGAAGATGTATTGCATTCGGAGTCTGTGGTGTGTTCAGTGGACGGCAGTTCTACGTCGCGCGTGGGATTTGATATTGCGCTGATTAAGCTTGATAAACCGATGCCACCCGAAGTGCGACCGGAACGTGTTTTGAATCAATGCAGCACGCAGCAAGTTCTTGCAAATACGCCGGTGTTTGTGGCGGGTTTCGGTGCAACAGTCACCGATATCCTTTGGCGCGCAGAATTTCAGTCAGAACTCAATCCTGTTGAACAAGAAAAACCCTTTGGATTGTATACGGGGACGGGCCTGGTGGACGCAGTCTCAGAGCATCTTCTGGCGATTCAAGGCGGACGCTTTTACAACATGCCAGGTCAATGCCCAGGTGATTCTGGAGGCCCGGTGATGCTGGATGCTTCGGAAGGCAATCCTCGGGTTGTGATAGGGGTGGCGTCAACGTCCCGTGAATTGTTTGGCTTTTGTTTGTTGGGTGCAGAGTACACCCGTGTGCAGCCCCACAGTGATTGGATCAAGAACACCGTGGCAAGCTTTCGTGACGCAGAAATCAAGGCGCACCCAGAGAATGCTTCAGCGATCGCAAGTGCATTTGCCATGGAAATCGACGCATGTTGCGGCGATGGGATGATTAATACAGGTGAGCTTTGCGATGACGATTGTCCCGTAGGCTGTGACGACGCTGATGACAGCACGCAGGATACACTTTGGGATGGCGGGACCTGTCAGGCGCGTTGTGTCCATGCCGCAGTCGAAGTGTCGCCTCGATCAGGCGGATCAGACGAATCGGATCAATCAGAAAAGATCGGAAAAGGCTGCAATACGACAGGCAGCAATTCTTTGGGCTGTGTATGTGTGTTGCCTGCATTGTGTTGGATTGTCCGGTATAGGCGTCGAATAGGCATAATGCCCATTATTTTGGGGATAAATTGGATACAATAAATTATGACCTCATCGAAGGTGCATGACAATGTTTGGGGAGGATCATGGACTTACTCCCCGACAGCTTCAGACGCTCCCAGTGCGCCTTATTTTCCACCTTCTCCCGATGAGCCGTTTGCTGATGCCATAGAGCATTCGCGCACTTTGGCAGATCCATTAAACCAAGAACATGCGAAATTGTCTCACAAACGACCTGCACCGCGTTCGATGACTGAGCAAATAATTGATCCCAGTGCACGTTTTTTATTGGCACCTCAAAAAGGTCTTTCCCGATCACAGATTGTAATGTGGCTTGAGGCGACAGCAAGAAAGCCCATTTGTTTGATCGAAAATACAGATCTGGCAGCCTCCCAGAGTATCCGAAAACAAATTGAAGAAGTTCGCGCGCAAGGCGGCACCTTGGTTTTGATGGTCGGACCTGGTGGCGTAGAAAATCCGGCCGCATTTCATACGTTAATTGACAATTACGGGGCGACAGGAAAACCCGGTGAACGCGCTTCAGATATGCGTGTCGTGGCGGTATTACCAGAAGGTGTATTGCTTGAGGACACCGCATTTGTGAGCAGATTTCGTGCTCGTATTGTAACACATGACAGTGCTCATTTTCCTGCTCTGCCGTGGACGAAGCCAAGTGCAGCGCAACTTAAGCAAGCCGATTTACCGCGCGTGGTTGCATGGGAAACCATGGGCTTGCAAGAACGTTTAGAAAAATCTTTTCGAGAATCGAAAGGTACGTTGCTTGTTAGCGTGCCTGAACCCTCGCAATACACGATGGATCAATTGATTCTACTTGCGCGTGCATATCCCAACGTAAAACTTTATGTGCATGAAGGTTGGGATGGCTATGTGAATCGACGTCGGTATGCTTCTCAAGATCCAAGCGTATTGTTTGTGGATGAAAGCAATATTTCGTCCGCATTTGCACGAGGGACAGGTAAGCTGGGCCAATCATGTTTGGGACCACTTGCCGATCTGCAAAGACCTGCACCCCGGGTACGGGTGATTGGCCCTTTATCGGATGCCTCGTGGCAGATGTTGGCAAGTGCACCCAATGCCTGTTGGCCTCCTGATGCTGTGGAGGGGGTGCCAGTGCCTGCATGGGCAATGGAAGTTTCTCGTGTGCAAGAAGGCGAAAGAAAGCCGCTAACGCCGGAATTTCGTCCGACAAAGTCGTGTGTCATTGTGAGTTCAGAGCCAGCCCTCGCTGCATGTCATTTGCTTGATGCATTGCCGATAGCACAATGCGTGGGCATTGCGTCGGACACCAGTGTGGGGGCGCTGCTGCAATCTGCGGGGAGAAATGTCGATGGACAACCTGTTCTTTTCGACACGCCACTTTTGGAAGCCTTGCGAAGGGGTGGGGATATTATTTTACGCATGGATCATGCGCGGGAACTTGCCCAAGGTTTGGGCTCATTGTTGCTTGATCCTCCATGCGGTCTTATTTGGGGTCGTATTGAAACATTTTCTAAGGCGCGTGTGATTGTTGTATCCAATGATCCCTTGTTATTGTCTGCGTTGCCTGCATGTGATGTATATACAGACCCTACGATTTATACACCGAAGGCGATTGCCACTGAAGTTTTACGGATGCATGGCATTTCTGAAAAGGATCCGGATTACAAACAGCTTATCGTCTTATCTGAACAGATCCACAAAGCATTGCAAAGTGATCCCGAAACATTGGCCAGAGGTCGTCGCTTTGATGCTGCGACCATGGAACGCCTATTGGCCCATCGCGATGTGAATGATCCTTCATGGATGAAAAATGCAATTGTAAGCACCCTGAGTGGTGAATTTGGTGATCGAAGCGAAGCATATGCGGAACTTCTTTATCATGTGAGCGATCCCAATCAAACTCAGCAGATAGACCCAACCGATATTTTGCGTGTGATCGATGATCTACGTTCGCCGTTGGAACTTATGCGTTACACGTATCGGATTGCGAATGCTGTATCGCGCAAAGAATACGATGTCGCGATGGCGAGATTTCCTGGCGAACCCAACAAGGCGTTGGGATGCCTTATCTTTAAATTTCTCCGCGAAGCATCTCGTCCTGGAAGCGATCCATTTCACGTGGCCATATGGATTGCGGATGGCGTTGGTTTATCTACAGAAGAACGCAAGACGACAAGTTTACCTACTTTTGAGAAGCGTGATTGTTATCAGGACCAATGCAATGCTGTTGTTCGTGCATTGGATAAAAATGTTGTTTGTGCGCTCATTGGTCCTCCGTGTTCAGGGAAAAGTCGAGCACTTGGTTTATTGAAACAGACTTATCCTCATCATACGCAGTTGAATGTGGGGAGTTATTCCCATGCCACTGCGTTGGCCCGTGATGTGCAAAAAGCATATGATCAAGGCACTACGCTTGTTGTTCTTGATGAAGCCGATTTGCTTGACTTGCGTGGTGTTCTTCCCATGCCACCGGCGGGATGCAAGCTTGTGATTGCAGGGAATGGCTTGCACGATGATCGGGTTCCTCTTCCTGATGGGATCCCTTTGGTACGGTTTCCAGAAGTACTGTATAGCGATGATTTAAAAGAACGATTTATAGAGCCTGCGCTCGCGCATGTTCGTGCATTGGGACCGCAATGGGTTCATGAATCATATCTGAAAGATAATAAATTATCTGGTAGTCAATCGGTTATTATGTCCATGACACATACGCTGCTTGCGGCGCATCGTATCGCATGTTCACTTGATCGTACTGGACGTGTCACACCTCGATTGTTGCAAGAAGTTTTTCGACGATTGGATGCTGTTGTGGACCAGAGGTGGCGACGAGACGCATTTCATTATTTATTGGTGGAGATCATCTTTCAGGTGTACTTCGATGGTTTTAGCCGTTCTATTCGTGAATCAATAAAACCTCTTTTGGGTGGTGCGTTTTATTCCCTGATTAGGCCCATCGCGCAAGCCAATGTTGCCGATGGGCACCACGCTTATCAAAAGTTTTCAGGTCGTAGTGATGAGGCAGAACGTATTGTAAACCATCTTTGGGTTATTCAGCAGGCACAGCAACGACCCTTAAACCCTGCAATTTATGGAACACCTTCATCACTCTCCATTGAAGGTCCGCCAGGTATAGGCAAGGACGTGATGTCTCGTTGGGCATGCGAATGTTTGTCTCTTGATTGGGCGCAAGTTGAAGGTGGCGGAAATATGCCTTTAGACGATGCAAAAGATAAAATGCGTCGTCATGATGTGGTGCTTGCTTCAGAAATGAATACGGTCGATCCTGCGATGCTTCATGGTGCGCTTTATAGTGTGGAACGTCGCGATGAAAGATTGCCTGTATTGGTTACCTTGGATAATCCAGCAGGGCTTCATGGGGGTCGCAGTGATCGCAATGCCGCTGCTGCAAGTCGTACGGTGCGTGTGCAATTGTCTTCAGAGAATGATTGCGAATCTCTCGTGGTTGCTGTTGGATGGAGTCGTAGAGATGAAGCTTCTCATTCTTGCACTTGGTCTAAAACAACCAATTCAAAGTTGAGCGATGCAGGCTCCATGCTGCAAATGACATATCGCCAAATGCTGCAAACGGTGGCCGATGACGATGGTGCATCAGAGATCCAACATTTGCAGGCTTATACCGATGCGGTAATTCAAACACATAGAAGCACCAACGTACGTCCGTCTCAAAATAAAAGTGATGCCGATACGATACAGCATTTAGAAATGTTGGCGGGGATCCCTGTACGTTTTGTGGAACAGTCGTTATCTTCTCATATCGAAAATGGTGTTTTGTTTATTTCATTGGCTGAAGTCAACAGTGAGTCTCTCTGTATGGCGACGCGTTTGGGGCTTTTGGACCTTTATAACGATGAGTCATTGCTTATTTTTCGTTTTTGGTTAGAAGGCATGTGTTCGGACGAGGCAATGATGCCTAATGAAAAAATATTTCATTTGTTGGATTTTTTGGCCCAAGATAATCAAAAAGATCCTGAACATGATGCTTATGATATGTTTGTATATCGTGCTTCAATGTGGACAAAAACGGATATTTTGTCACGTTCTACTTCGTCATGCAAAGCGTTTGGCTATTATCTTCGAGAGGTGTTTGCTTGCGCTTATGAAATGATTAAAAATCCAACATCTGTGTTTGATCCGTACGTGTTGATGTCTCAGCGTGAAATTGATGCGCTTCAAGCGCGTGTCAATCCATTGGCACAAATTGCGTTGCCACCTAAACCATCGCCCAATACATCAGCCTCTGCATTGCCTCGGGTGATAATTGTCCCGCAACAGCAGGATACGTCACAGACACTTCCAGCACCATCGTTGGATATCATGGCACCCAAGAAGCGCCCGTTGGATGTTGGACTGCGAAGCGCAACAGAAACGATGTATTGTCCGGGATTTGTTCAAACGTTGGATGGTCATTGTCATCCTTATCCTGTGGCTGTGCCTTATGATGATGATCGGTGTGAAGAGATAGACGCGCATACCCTGAGTCCTCTACCCGGTGAAACGATGCTTTCGTTACGTGTTCCATACGGTGTGTGTGTTAGCGATTGTATTTGGGTGTTGCCTGACCAATCGCATGTGGATGCGCCTTTGAGCTCTTCTGTCGTGCCAACGGTACATTCAAGTTGCTATGGTGTTGATGTACCAGATGACCTTCCGCCTGGTGCATATCTCTCGTACCGATTACTGAAAGGTCAGTCTGCTGCCCCACCTTATTATTATCCTGGCACAGCGGTGCATAATGGAGAAATTGTGTGGAGCGAATTATCACAAGGTCGAAGTGACCTCGTGAGTCAATTTATTCGTGATATGCAGGGGCGAATATGGGAAACCCACGATGCGCTCATCAAACACGTTTGTGCATGGATCCATGACAATTTTCAATATCGATGGTCCCATCAAGGCGGCGCAACAACAGGCATAGGAATGCTTGAAACAGGTTCGGGCAATTGTGCAGCAGCGCAAGAGCTCGCGATATGTTTGCTTTATTATGCAGGGCGACCGGATGTCTTAAAGGTCAATGGGCATTTGTTGTCAGGCGATAAATTAACATCGGACGGGCATGCATGGCTTGAATACATGGGTCAGATTTATGACCCAACGCCATCGATCTTGCATGCCACTGAGATCGTGCCAGCGCGTGAGGATCCGCGCGCGTTGCGTGAGCATCAGCCTTTGCCTCACAAAGAGGATGCGCCCACGTTGCATGTTGACGTGCGTTCTGTCACGACTCAATCTTTGGCGTCTGTTCAAGTAAGAGAGAAAGACGATCCAAAACGTAGACAGCGCTGGATGGCAAGTGAATGCTTGTTCAAGCAAACGGTGCAGGCGCGTTCGGTGATGGACCCCTACGGTGATGAACTCAAAATAAGTATTGATGGGAGCATGATCCCTTGCACGCGTGCAGGCAAAGTGGCGCCTAAACCACATGTTTTGTTTATTGGAACCCAAGATGCTGTTCGCATGAAAGAAGACCCATGCGGGTTGTGGCTTCCCGCATTGGCTGTATTCTTTGAAGAAGGGCATGGACGCATGGTCGTGGGTCGTACGCTTGCGGATGGTACGCGGGATGTGGTGTGCGTCTCGACGTTGGAGGAGTTATGGGGGGCTTTGCGGGATATGCCGTCTGCGCAACAGGCTGCCACGCTGTTGACCTCGGAAGAGGAGATGACGATAGCAATGCGTGCCGGTGTTGTACTCCACAATACCCATGCACTGTCGCTGGACGCATTGGAGCGCGAAGGTCTTCGTACAAGTGCCTCACTTTTCAAACCCATCACGTCGCAGGAACCCAAGGGACGACGTACCCGAAGTCAGTCTGTGGGAGGCGATACGCCTCGTACGCAACCGGTGCCAGGAATACCAAGAATGGCGAGTGAGACGTGATTTGATGTGGGTGTTTGTGCGCTTTGTTGTAACTTTCTAAGTATTGGTTACGTAGATAGCGCATAATAAGGGTGTGTGTCGTTTCATCTTTTTCGTATGCGTTTTCGGTGTTTTTGGGGGATGCGGCCAGAATAGATCCGTTCCATCCTTGAACGACAAACAGCCAATTGATTTATCGGACGCGATAATCGATGCGCCTGTAGAATTAGAACCTGAAACGCACCAATCTTTTGTGCAAATTGTACGTGAAAAAATAGAGAATGATCCCAATGCCACCACATGCAGTGGCACACTGATTGCGCCGAGGATCGTTCTCACTGCGGCTCATTGCTTACGCAGTGTGAGCGACCAAGGGCCGTGGCGTTTGACGGTGCGCATCCCCACGTCCTCTACCAAGTTCCAAAATATTTTGGTCACCGATCCCAACAGTGTTGTGGTCCATGGATCTTGGGTCAATCGTACCGCGAAACTGTCGATTTATGATGGCGAGGCGGATGGATCCATACGACTTGCGTGTGATGGAGAAGACAAGCCCGCGCGCATTGTTGCGCTATGTGAACAGTTACGAAGTGAATGCGACAGGCAAACACCATCATGCACGATGCATAGCAACAGTGATGATAATCAAGCATGCGATGACAGTATTCGTGGCAACGATGAATTGTTGTGTGCCATGACATTGTTTGCAAAGAGTCTTGCTCCAGAACAAGTTCTTGAGGCATGTCCTGGTGCTTCAGCGGCATGCATTGCCCAAGATGCAAATGCTCACCTTAAAGCACGCAACAGCCTTTTGGGATTGGCCATTCGATTGGACAGTTGGAGCAATACCGATGCGGCGATAGGGCATGACATTGGTCTTCTGCTTTTGCCTGAAGCTGTTTCGATCGCACCCATGGTTTTGCCCAATATTTGTTGGGATGACGTTCTCGGACATGGAACCCAGGTCGAAGCGTATGGGTATGGAAGCACGGTGATGGATGTCCTGCATCCTCTTGACGGATTGAATCATACTGAAGAACAATTTGGACAGCGCAAAATGCAAGGCGTGATCGCTGATAAATCGGATGCTCTCTTGTGGGTCCAGGCAGGGCGTTTTTACGGAACACCTGCATTGTGCGCAGGGGATTCGGGTGCATCCATTCTTGCGTATCACGCAACAACACCGCTGGTGATCGGTATTGCGTCGTCGAGTGCTGAGCATTTTGGATTGTGCATGAACGGCACAGTGGCGACACGTGTGTCATCGTATCTCTCTTGGATTTCTGCAGAGATGAACGCGTGGCATCTTGCACCTCCTGAGATGGTGTCATGTTGCGGGAATGGTGTGATCGAATCACCAGAGACCTGCGACGATGGCAATGTGGACAATTTGGACTCATGCACTAACACATGTGAAATCGCACGGTGCGGTGATAACACTATACAGAGGGATGAATTGTGTGATGGCAACTGTCCGACGTCATGCGATGATGGTGATGTGTGTACAATGGATCGCGTGCTTGGTTCAGGGACATGCCAAGTGCGATGTGCAAACACGTATGAAGAGTCGTTGTGCCCAGAACGTATTCCAGGATGTACGATGTTTGATGCAGGTGTGATCCTCTGGCCGCTGGTATTGTGGACGCTTCGTCGTAGGAGAATGGCATGAGATGGCTTTTCTTGGGTATCTTGGCACTTGCAGCATGCGGTGACGATGTTCAAACGGAGGCCGTGCTTGATGCGCCCAACACATCGGATCCCATTGTGGATGCCAACCGTAACATTCCACAGGTGCTTACTAATACACAGCGCACCGAAGTGGTCAAAGTCCTCATTCCCGTCAGTGCGACATCGGCCAGTTTATGCACAGGAACATTGATCGCACCACGCATTGTTTTAACTGCTGGCCACTGCACCAGATCCTCGAAGAATGTGTTTCATTCCACGGATATTCAGGTGTTCGTACGAGGTGATTCTGTGCCTTATGCAGTGATGGGTGTGATCGAACCCGACCGATGGATGTCAACGGATAACTATGGGGTAGGGTACAATCAATGGCTTGGTGGAACGACATCAGAGGATGAACAAATACTTGGAAAGTATACCGATGCATGTACAGGGACTGCGAAAACCGTTTGCGACCAGATCAAGGCAACGTGTGATAAAAACAACAACGGTATTGCCGATGGAAATACTTACCCTAATCCGGTGGGTGGAAAAACCTTTGACGAAGCCGTGTGCATTTCTGGAGAATTTGCAAAAAAAGTAGATGCAGCAGTGACTGCAAATGCATCGTTAAGCGTTCTTGCCGATCTTTATATCATGCGTGATAAATTGGCAGGCACCTATGGTGTATCTATTCCATTTTTTTGGGCTGAAGATCGTGTATCCGGTGTTACTGATAATACAACGGGTTACGATATATCTTTGTTGGTATTGGCTGAGGCTGTTGCTTCAAATTTGGCAGCACCTGTAGCCATCGAGAGCCTGTGTGAATCGGCAGCGATGCAAACCACCGCTGAAACAGCGCCACGTCCGATTATAGAGGGCTGCATCATGGGCTACGGCGGTACAAGCCCCGATCCACACAATCTTTTAAATCTGGGTTACGCCAATGCAACAGGGACAGCCAAATACGGCAGTGTAGATATCGCTGCTTTTGGTGGCACACAGCTTTGGGTGCGTGGCGGTCGTTCGCTTGGGCTGGCATCCAACTGCGAAGGCGATTCGGGTGGGCCTGTTTTTCCTGGTGCGTGCAGTACGTCGCGCGCGAGTACTGATCGTGTTGCCGGTCTTGTATCGTTTGCGGCCGATTATGCGGGATATTGCACGCTTGGTTCTGTGCATACGCGTGTGGGAAGTTTCGCCGGGTGGATCAAGGCTTGGGCTGCCCAATTGGCGTTGCTTAAAAACGACAATACGGGTTTTGTGATCAAAAGTACCCAGTGTTGTGGCGATGGCTTTCCTGATGCAGGAGAAGCCTGTGATGGAACCAGCGGATGCAATGCCCAATGCGGAAGTAATGTACCCGTAGAAACACCGGACGAAGGGGCAACGCATGTGACGGATGCTGGCGGTTCTAATCGTACCACGATCTCTTTCGGCGATGACGAGCTGGGCAGCGCCGAAGGGTGCAGTGGATGCCATCAAGGTGCTGGCGGATCCATGTCTTCGATACTGTTACTCTTGGGATTGGGTGTTATGATTGTTTCGCGTAAACGTTTAGCGCGCGTTCGCAATCATGCGCTCAAGCCGCGCCATCCCCGCCTCTAAACTGGCATGTTCAGGTCCAAACGAAAAGCGGGCATAATTTTTAAATCGCGAGGCAGCGCCAGGACGGCGATGTCCGGGATTCACGTCAAAAAATTCACCGGGCACCACAATCACACGGTGTTTTAATGCTTCTTCAAAAAACGCACGTCCATCGCGCAACGTGGGTGGGAGATTGGATAAATTGCCCCAGACATAAAACGATCCGTTCGGTTCAACATCCATGGTGATGCCCATGGATGTGAGGCGTTCCATGAGCAAACGTCGTTTGGCACCGAACACGGATTGAATGGTGGCTGTTTCGGCATTGACGATATCGTCGGAAAAAAGTGCCAAGGCCGCGCGTTGCAAGGGACGTGATGCGCCGCCATCCAAAAATGATCCAGCGCTTGCAATGCCATCGATGAGCGACTGGGGACCCACGGTCCACGACACGCGCCAACCGGGATATCGCCAGTTTTTGGTAAGACCATCGATGATGAGCACAGGATCGTGATCCACGTCATCGACATGGGCAGCAGCACTTACGGGGCCTTCCCCATTCCAAATGTAACGACTGTAAAATTCATCGACAATAAGTGCGGTGCCAAGCTCCCTGCATATATCGACCCAGCCTTGCAATTCGTCGCCGTAAATTACTTTGCCGGTGGGATTGCAGGGATTGGATAAGAGCAATGCACCAAGTCCACGGCCCATCACTTCGCGTCGCAGCTCTTCTTGTGTAAATGCATAGCCGCGTGCGCCATCAAGCAAAATTGGAATGGGATTAAACGATCGAAAAATATCGAGAAGTTCTTCGTAGGCTGTGTAATCGGGCAAGAAGTGGCCCAAGTTGATATGTCCAAGGGCTGCAACCACACGTGTAAGACCCGTGCGTCCACCCCCAGAAATCGCAACATTCTTGGCGGTGTATTGGGATACTTTTCCTACGCGATAGGTACGGTTGTACAAATCGGCCACGGCTTGGCGAAGTTCTAAAAGACCTGGCACGGGCGCGTATTCGTTGTCTTCGGGGGCAACGTCAATGTGTGTGATACGTGGCGGAGCGCCGGGAAGTTCACCCGCTTCGGGTTGACCTTGACCCAGATTGCACCAATCGGCGTTGCTTCCGCGATAACCATGGGCGGCGGCTTGGGTCATCACATAAATTACGCCGGTGCGTGGGACATTGCGAAATGCGGATGTGCCTGGATGCATATTGCTCATCATTGAATCCTTGGAACGCGGGCATCCTGCCCGCTTATAATTTCCATTTAATATTGCAGCCAATACTGGGGAATTGTTCTCGCGCATTGGGCGTATGGGTCAAGAGTGTTTCGACCGCTGCGTGAAGATCGCTTCCCGTGATGGGCTTGTGATTACCGGGGGTGCTGTCGTCGAAGCGTCCGCGATAGACCAATTTAAAATCCGCATCGAATAAAAAGAAATCGGGTGTGCATGCGGCTTTGTAGGCGCGTGCAACATTTTGCGTTGCATCGAACACATAGGGGAATGGATATCCTGCCGAGATGATTTTCTCTGCCATTTTTCGCGGTGAATCTTCGGGGTAGAGGGCGATGTCGTTGGCGTTGATACCTACCACACCTAAACCACGTTCCATGCAATTACGCGTAAATGCCGCGAGGGCCTTTTCTAAATGCGCCACGAACGGACAGTGGTTGCACATAAAAATAACAAGAAGGCCTTTTTTCCCTTTAAAATCATCGCGGGCGACAAGCGTTCCATCGGGCGTGGGGAGGGAAAAATCAGGTGCCACAAGGCCCAAAGGTGGCATGTTGGAGGGGGTTTTTGCCATGGCCGGGAATATGCCAGATGTTGTAAGGATGATATAGAGCGATGCATGCGCGCAATGATTGAAAAATACGGACCTTTGGCCGTGGGTATCTATCTAGGTCTTTTTTTTATCGTTTTGTTTGGTTTTGCCATGGCGATCCAGTTTGGTTTTCAGGTTGAAAGCATGGCGGGTGGTCTTGGTACGTGGGCTGCAGCCTATATCGCCACGAAATTGACCCAACCTCTGCGTATTATCGCAACGATTGCCCTGGTGCCTTGGGTGGCTAAATTGCGAGGATAAGGCAGATCTTTTTGATATAATCAAAATATGCCGGATAGTATCAGACCTGGATCTGCGTCGCCTATAGGACAACGTCATGATGTCCAGGTAGAAAAACCCATAACAGAAGGTCCATTGGATTCCTTCGTGTTGCATGGGGTTGCATCGCATAGCATAGAGATGCAGCGGCCTATTGCTCCTCCTGCGCCGTCTCAGTCGTCAGTCAATCCATTGCCGCCATTGAGCGATCCGCGTTGGGCTGTATGGGAAAAAGCCCATCCCATTGAAACCAAGTTTTATCAACTGCGTGCGAATGCACTTGCAGACGCAAGGCCACCGCGTGTGGTGGTGCAGTTGGAGATGCAAGGTGGTTCTGGGGATATTGCATTTGGAAAAAAGCTTAAGGATAAACTAGAAGATATTCTTCCTGCAGGTTCAAACGTTGTTTTTGTGGGGGATGCTGATGTCATTGAAGCTGCAAAGAAATTTGGTTATACCGTTGAACGCCTTGATTTCGAAAAACACGCCAACGCCGATGTGTTGATTGTTGCGCCCTTGGTAAAATCTAAACCGCGACTTGCGGCAAAGCATGTTTTGCATCTCGTGGAATATACATCGTTGGCACATTATTCTGAGAGCCCACGCGAGGCGCATGGCCAAGCTTTGTTATTGGGGGCAGACAGTGGTTACGGAGGTTGGTTTTTGGATGTTCCAAAAATATCACCTATGGAGTCCGATAGTGAAATGGGTGTCAAGCTTTCACGCTCCGCAGCACCCGGTTTACGTCAGCGTTTGCGTGATGCAGGCACCCTGGTGGCTATGGTCTATCCAGGAAAAGCGTATGGGGGTTCTTTGCAAACGCTCATCGAAGTTGCAAAAACAAAACCAGTGGTGGCACTTGTTCAATTGAAAGCAACAGTGCCGATCCCCGCAGCGTTTGCGGTGATTGAGCATCCTGACGGTCTCGATGAATCATTGATTGAAGAGCACCCAACTTCGGTACATATTGTGCGAGCATCATCGATGCCGCACACGGAGATGGTGGCATGTTTACAGTCGGCTGATCTTGTCTTTTGTACGGGCGACCATACGCCCGTTGAAACATTGGTCTGCAATCCCAATGCACCGTGGTTGCATGAGATGCCAATGCACAAAGCGATGTTTGTGAGTGATTTGATAGGATTTGCATCAAGAAATGGATTTTCCAGAGTTTCTGGCGCACTCGAAATGGGGATTAATGCCATAAATGGCGATACGAAGGCGCAATCTAGGATCGCACCTCTACTGATTGATCCTGAATTTCGACGAGAGTGGTTTCGATTTGCGCAAGCAGTGACAGCGATATCCGATGTGACCCTTCCGCTTGCCAATGCGATGCTCACATGCAGAACGCATGAGGATCATCCACAATGGCGTGCAGCCGAAGATCTTCTCACGTTGGCTTGTCGTCATGGCATGTCAACGCAAGAAGCATTGCGTCTTTGTGTCCCTCCTTTTGATGAACAAAAGATGACGACGATTTGGAGAGCCGCATGGCTGTGCATTAAACCCTCGTTATTTGGGCTACGCCCCACCCACACAGTTTTAGTGCATCAGCAAGCATGTGATTTATCAATGGTGCTTCATGCCGCGATACATACGCGGCAAGAAGACAAGGCCGAGGTTGCTGATGCTGTTTGGGGAGAATTGGATTTTAAAAAAAGTTATCCAAATGCATTGTGGATAGCGCTAGGTCAACTTGATGCAGTGTCAAAAGAAAGAGCATGTTTATGGATAAGACGCTTTGAGGAAAATCCATCGTTGTTAGGTGTCGGACTTGGGGCTGTCGAGGCAGTAAAAAAATATCCTGAATTACGGACTGAACTTGTCGCGCTACTGCAAAGGAATGCGACAAAAAATTCATGGATATTACGAACGTCGCTTGAACTTTGTTTGCATTTGGCTGCCACCGATGCAGAGAGAACCGAAATATTTCAATGGTTTTCCAAAACGCAGTTCGAATTGACCAAAGATACGCCGCCTCTTCTTTTGTCTCTTTCTCAAGGAAGTCCTGATGGGATGGACCGTCTGGTGCAGGAACAGCGTATTGCGTGGCTTGCATGGCTTGAAACTGCACCCAGCGATCAAACACAAAAATCCTTGCATGATATCGTAGAAAAATTACATGTGCTTCGTGAGGATCCACATGGGAGAGGATTCTTAACGTCAATCGTAGGTGTTTTTATAAAGCGTTATGCCAATGGGAACATGGATGATGGACGCAACATACATGACCTCTTTCGTTTCCTTAATGATGTTCCTGAACTGCGTTTTCCTTGCTTTTCTCTTGCCATGAATGTGTGTGCGCGTGTTGTGGATGAACACGCATTCCGTCTTTTGAGATACGATCTGAACGATTATGAGTCTGGATGGAAAGAGGATCCTGAAAGTGAGCGTTTGTGGCGTGCTATGTGCCGTAATCCAAATGTTTTTAGAAACCCTATTGAGATTGCAGATGCAAGGTTTTCTATTCTCTCTCGCATTTTATCCTTAGGGGTTGAACAAGACGATGATGTCTTTGCGGAAACACTTGATGACATGAATGTTGTTACTCGGTGCTTGTTCGAAAAAACAGCTTTCGAGAGGCAACGTGAATATGCATTGTCTGTCGTTTTAAAATTCGCATTTTCTTCATATTCAGGAGCCAATACCTTTTTAGAACATGTTTTTCCCGAAGAAAAAAGTGCATGGGAATCCGATCCAGAAATGAAATCGTTGCTTGATATGCTTTCTAAAACGTTTGTCACATATTTCATGAAATTGGATAGTGGGGACCAAGAAACAATTGGACCGATCGCGAAATCATTGATACCATTTGCGCGCCGGTATGCCCCTGAAAGAGTAGAACAACTTGAAGCGCTGGCATTGGTGAATTAAAAGCACCTACGTCAAAAGTAATCAATGAAATTTGGGTCTTCTCCTAAATGTGTGAATGCTTGGGGAACGGAAAAAATGGGGAGATCTTGATGCTGATCACACGCGATGAATTTGATAAAATTGACATTCGGGTAGGCACCGTGCTTGAGGCAAAGCCATTCCCCGAGGCGCGGAAACCAGCATTTCAACTGCGCATCGATTTTGGCGAAGAACTGGGTGTAAAACAATCGTCGGCGCAAATCACAGTGCATTATAGCCCTGAATCATTGCTGGGCCGTCGTGTGCTTGCTGTCGTAAATTTCCCTCCCATGCGCATCGCAGGATTTAAATCGGAAGTATTGACGCTTGGATTTGCAGATGCAAACGGTGCGATTGTATTGGCTTCTGTGGAAGAGGGTGGTGTGCCCAATGGCGCGCGGATGATGTGAGAAACATGAACGACATGATGTTGCATGCACCCACGTGTTGTGTGGGCGATGACTTTGTTATTCGCGCATATATGTGCGGAGATGAATCACTGTTGTCAGAATCGGTAACCATATCCTACGACCATTTAAAACAATTCATGCCATGGGCCAAACATACGCAGACGATTGGAGAATCGCAAAGCGTGATTGCCAAAGCGATGGCGAATTATTCACGCACCGAAGATTTCATGCTGGGTATTTTTTCTCCCGATGAAACTACGCAGTGGGGTGGTACCGGATTTCACTTGCGTGAAGGTCCTCTGGAAACGCGTTCGGCTGAGATAGGTTTGTGGATCCGAGCGGAATTTGCACACCAAGGCATGGGAACGCGGGTTCTCTCTGCGATGCTCAATTGGGGTTTTACGGCATGGCCATGGGAGCGTCTTACGTGGCGCTGTGATGCAGACAACATAGCAAGCGCACGTGTAGCGGAAAAATGTGGTATGCAGCTTGAAGGGCGTTTGCGAGGTCATAGGCGTAAAGAAGATGGGTCTCGCGTGGATACTCTGTGTTATGCTGCATTACGATCATGAGGTAGGGGCGGTTCGCGAACCGCCCTTGCGATGCTTGATTCAAGCTTTTAGGGCGATTCACGAATCGCCCCTACACATGAAACATGAATTTGGTGAAATTGGAAATGGGTGTCCCAATTTGTTATTGTAGATGCTCACCGAGGCGTATTGCATGTCTATTTCAAAACCTCTTGCTGACTTACAAATGGCGCTTGCCAAACGCCATTTTCCTGCAACACCGGCACAGGCTGGGTCGCTTGATTTGGCCTATGAACAAATTGTGGTCGCACTGGACCCCTCTGAGGACCTTACGCCGCGTATCGTTCAGCTTCAGCATATTCCCATTGACGATGGGGGCGAGGCCCCTACACCAGGGCATGTTACCCACTACCTGCAATGTGTGAGCGTCCTTGGTATTGCCATCAAACCGGCATGCCTTGGGGAGGTCGCACGTTTGATTTTGGCCATCAATAAAACGTTGGAATGGCCAGGTTTTGGACTCAGTGAGAAAGATCTCGCGATATACCTACAGGTGGTCCACCCCTGTTACGGCGCGCTTCCTGGCCATGATGCGGTCGAAGATATCCTGGCCATGATGGAGCTGTACTTGGATACTTTTTCTGGGACACTGGGCCAAGTTGCCCAAGGGACTGTGACGTTTGCGCAGGCCCTATCCCAGCATGCACATACGTAATTTCGAGAAAATCTGACAAATCGGGTTATAGTTCCAAGAGCATGAGCACGATTCATACGACACCGGGCGTTTTGCCTCACATTACGTTCAATATCAACGAATCGCATGTGGGACGATCACCCCATGATGTGGCAAGACACATGGCCGGTGAATGGAACAAAGCGCATCCCGCGCAACCCATGAGCCCCAAAGCTGTCGCCTATTTGGCGCAACTTATCTCCGAACACACCAAGACCCAGCCGCATGCGGCGATTCAAAATATTCCAACGCGCACGATTTCCGTACAGCAAGAACATTTGTTCGATCATCTCACGGGCGGTGATCATCATGTGACGACCCCCAGTACCACAATCCACACTGCATTTGCGCCCAGCACCCATACAGCGACCACCCTCACGGCAACCCATCAGGTGTCTCCACCCACAGCGTTGCAACGTACCGTGCAAACACAATGCATCGACACCCAAACAAAATCGGGTTGGCGCAAGCGAATAGGCGATCGTTTGCATGCGTTTTTTCAATCTCAAAATTTGGCCGTCGCAGGAAAGAACGTCGATAAAGTACTTCTATCCATTGGGGACAGTGCCGAAATGACGCATTTGCGGCATGCAGCCGAAGGCGCGCATGCGACAGCAAATCCGACACCTGCATTGCACTCTGTTGAAGCCCCCCATGCAACCGAGGTGCACGCCGACACAGGAACCGAGCATACGATAGAAACTATCGGCAATGTGGCGGGTGGTCTTGCCATAGGATTTGGTACCATTGCTTTGGGTGCGGGCATCGTGATGATGCACCAGGGGAAACGTTCACTTAAAAGTATCGCAGCCATGCGGCGTGTGCACAAAGAACTTCAAAAAGAGATGATCAATCCGTTCTACAATGTGGAAGAGAAGGCGGTTGATTTTGGGAAATTGCTAAGTGCATTTACAGGGGATCCAAGTTGGACGAGCGACGAAAAACAAAAACTGCTACAACACGACATAGCGAACTACGCGACGGCCCATCATATTCTTACCTATTTGAATGCAGCGTTGCACAACGTCCATCACGATGCAGAGCATCATCTTCAGGCGGGCAAAGTCACTGTGGCCAAAGGCGCATTGGCGACGGCCGGCGGTGTTGCACATTTTGTTGCGGTGGCTGCGGGAAGTGCAGCAGCTGGACCCGTGGCACCTCTTTTAGGTGGTGCAGCAGCAGGCGTGGCGGCTGTCAAAATGGGCATTTTGGCCAAGCAGCATTATGTCGATGCCAAGGCATGCGATGTGAGTCTGCATGCACTGGATGGCATCAGAAAAAACATTCTCGCGGATCCCACGTTGGATAAAGAACAAAAAGATCTGCTGATCGATCTTCTGAGCGCGCGTACCGCATCGCTTAGACTAACACGCATGGACAGTGAATGGAGCTTGACCACCAAATCACTTCTTTCCGTAGGTCTTGGTGTGGCCACTGCCTCTGCAGCCGCAGGAACAGTTGCGAGCATCGCGATTGCGGTGGGTTCTGCGGTGGCCATCGGTGCAGTGGCGGCAGCTATGGCCACAGGCATTGGTGCTGCGGTTATTCTTGGCGCAGGTTGTATCTGTGGATTGGTCCACTTTGCAGCCAAAGCACGACGAAAACGCAAAGAAGCACAGTTGGGTAACGATGCTAAAATTTCGCCATTCACCCAAGAAATATTGCTCGATACCCTTCGGGAAGAATCAACCAAATCCACGAAGGGACCGATGACTTCATGGGTCAACCAAATTTTAGGTGCGGGTTTTCCAAACGCAGACCATGGCGCGCCTTTGTACGCGACAGAGTTTAGTCTTCGTCCAAGTTTCGCACTGAAAAATCATAAGGCTTTAGAAGATCATGCAGCGCATGGACCTCATCACGCTTAACGACGCTGGCCTATTTGTTCCAGGAGATAGTCCGTTCTCTCCACGATCGACATAGGCGCGCGATTGGAATGAAACGCCGGAATTGAAATCAGTTTTTGTAGTGGATGCGTTCCGTTGCCCTCAAAACACTTTTTATAGTTTGCGACCACGGCGGCGTGATGTCGCAAGGCTTCATTGCAATCCTGTTTTCTAATTTCGTTTTGGACATAATAGCGCCTGGCCATCGGTTCAATGACACAGGCAATATCGTAATGTGCTTGCAGGGCCGTGGTGAGATCTTGGGGGGGCATGGTTAAGTTTTCCATATGCGCAAAACCAAGAATATCAATCATGCTGCGATCTAAAAATAGTAATTCGCTTTGGCTTGGTTCATCCTCCCGTGCTTTTTGACGCGCGGTGAGTTCATGAAGCAAAAGGTCTGGCTCTAAAAACAATTGCTCGAAATCATCTCTTTGTACGGCTTCTGAAAATATTTCCGTGAACACTTCGGGCCGAACATCAAATCCACGTTGATGAAGTTCATCGACAATGCTTGTTTTGCCCACACCTGGGCCACCGGTGAGAACGATTTTTAGTGACATCCTGACGATAATGATATCACTGACCTGTTACTTTGAAATATTTTTTTTGTATTGCTCATTGATTCCCCTGAAGGAGCGTTTTGTAGTGATAAAATTCAGTCCTAAAACTTTCGGCCATGATTTGATGGCTGGTCTTGTCGTGTATGTGGTCGCCCTTCCTCTGTGTTTGGGTATTGCCCTTGCCTCCGATGCGCCATTGGCATCAGGACTCATCGCGGGGGTTCTTGGTGGGATCTTGGTGGGTGCGCTCAGCGGTTCCCATATAAGCGTGTCCGGTCCTGCTGCGGGTTTAACAGCGGTGGTCGCATCGCAAATCGCGGCGCTCGGTTCATTTTCTGCGTTTTTGATGGCTGTTGTGATTGGCGGAATTGTACAAGTAGGACTTGGTATTGCACGTGCCGGTTTTATCGCCAGTTTTTTTCCGTCAAGCGTAATCAAAGGTCTTCTTGCGGCCATCGGTGTTATTTTAGTGCTCAAGCAAATTCCCCATGTGCTAGGCCATGACACCGACGTGGAAGGCGAGATGGCTTTCGTCCAGCCTGATGGAGAAAACTCGTTCACCGAACTTGTTGCCTCATTTTTCCATATTCAACCTGGGGCAGCGATGATTGGGCTTTTATCCATCGCCCTTATGATTGGATGGGGGCGTATCAAACCATTGAAAAATAGCTTGATCCCCGTACCGCTCGTCGTTGTTGCTGTGGGTATGGCTTTGGATTGGTTGTTGCGCATGTTGGGTAGCCGTTGGGTGCTTGGAAATGCACATCTTGTTCAAGTGCCTGTTAGCGACAGTCCTCAGGCAGCACTTCAACTTCTCACGTTCCCTGATTGGTCTCAATTTGGTAATCCCGCTATTTACATGGCGGGGTTAACACTTGCCATCGTTGCTTCGCTTGAAACGCTTCTTAATCTGGATGCAGTTGACAAGATTGATCCGGAGCAACGTTATTCACCGCCCAACCGAGAATTGATTGCCCAAGGTGTGGGCAATATGTTTGCCGGGCTTCTCGGCGGTATTCCCATGACAAGTGTCATTGTGCGCAGCAGTGTGAATATCCATGCGGGTGGCAAGACGAAACTGAGCGCCATGGTGCATGGTGTTCTGCTGTTGATCTCGGTTCTTTTTATTCCACGACTACTTAATAGCATTCCAATCTCTGCACTTGCCGCCATTCTTTTGATGACAGGTTTCAAACTCGCAACACCCGCATTGTTTCGTCAGATGTGGGTTGCAGGGCGTCAGCAATTTGCTCCATTTATCGCAACGGTCATTGTCATTGTTTTCACCGACCTGCTTACGGGAGTCCTGGTCGGTTTGGGTGTAGCCATTGCATTCATTTTGTGGAGCAGTTTCCGCACGCCCATGCGAACTTTTCTCGAACGGCATATCAGCAATGATGTTTTGCGCGTTGAGCTTGGCAGTCAAGTGGGATTTTTTAATCGTGCAAGTCTCAACAAGGTATTGAGTGAGATCCCCAGAGGCGGGCATGTTTTGCTTGATGCGCGAAATACCGATTATATCGACCCCGATATATTGGATTTGATCTATGATTTTAAATCCAATATGGCACCTGCCCACGGTGTGCGATTGAGCATGCTAGGTTTCGCAGACAACTACCCACAGCTTTCCGATCGTATACGTTTTGTGGATCACGCGACCCATGCCCTGCAAGCGTCTTTAAGCCCTGATGCTGTGCTTGATCTTCTTAAACGTGGCAATGAGCGTTTTTTGCGCGGCGAACGTTTAACGCGTGATCTCTTGCGTCAAATTGAAGCGACAGCGCCAGGGCAGTCGCCCTTGGCGGTGATTTTCAGTTGTATTGATAGCCGAGCGCAAGTGGAACATATTTTTGATCTTGGTATTGGCGATATTTTCAGTGTTCGCATTGCAGGCAATGTTGTGAGCGAGAAAGTTCTCGGATGCATTGAGTACAGTTGCAAGGTGGCGGGTGCCAAGTTAATTGTGGTGATGGGGCATACCGCGTGTGGTGCAGTAGGTTTTGCTGCGCAATTAAAACACGAACAAAAAGATGCCTTGGAGGCAACAGGGTGTGCCCATATTGATGTCCTGGTGAATGAAATTCAAAAATGCATTGAACCGCGTTCATCCATGGCAACGGAGATCACTCCTACCTATGTGGACGAAATTGCACGAAGAAATGTATTGCGCACGATGGATGTGGTTCGCACTGAAAGCAGCACGATCAGTGATCTGCTTGCAACCGGTACCATAGGGATCGTGGGTGCGATGTACGATGTAAGTACAGGTACCGTGACGTTTATGGACGAAGGAAAAATTGTGGTGACCCCAACGGGATTCGAACCCGTGTTGCCGACGTGAGAGGCCAGCGTCCTAACCGCTAGACGATGGGGCCAACCAGGATGTGTAGAACACAGCCTTAAAGGATCGGTTAGAAGACCGACCCATATCAAAAACAACCCACACTTTGCAACCCTGCTTTGATTGGTTAGACTTGCCGGCATGTTAGCCTACGCCCTTGGTTGCGCGATGTGGAGCCTGGGGATCCTACCAGGCCCTGTGGGAATTGAAGCAAGCGTGGGTGTGCGATCGCCCATCCCGTTGCATGGGGGCGCTGTAATCGGAGGAGGAATTAACGGCAGTTTGGGCATTGTGGGCCCGCTGACGTTGGTTGCAGGTGTTCAATTTGGCCGCGCAACAGCCTTGGCATCCTCAAGCGATATTACTATCGACGAATACCGATTTTTTATTGGACCTGAGATTGCGTGGATCAAAGGCGTAGGCGCACTGTTTGCAAGGGCGGGTGTTGGCATGATTGGCCTAGTGCAGAATGTGCGTGATCTAGGCACTGGGAACGGTACGGAACCAATTCACGATGGGCACACAGTGGGACCTTGGTTATGGTCAACCTTAGGAGCCCGTGTCTTTTTTGGAGATCATGTATTTACGCATGTCATGGCAGGCGGTGGCTGGACCTGGCTGCGCGTGGATGATCAACGTAAACACAACATGCATGCCATTGCCGAATGTGGTTTGGGATATCGTTTTTGATGAATGCTTGCTTGTTCACGTTGTGGCTCTTAGGCGTGAACGACACACAGATCGGTGATCCTGCCAATCAAGACGAATGGCGTATTCCGGGATTTCAACTGGCCATGGGCATTGAAAGTTTTGGTTCGGCAGGACCAGCCAAAACGACGATTTTTAATGGTGGTTTGGGTTTGATGCTGCGGCCTACGATCCATTTGGATGAGCAGTGGAGCGTTGCAGCGACACTGCGTTATCAAATGCTGCATCGTGGCCTGAGTGGCTATCGTTGGCGTGCTACGGCAGGCATCATGTATCACCCGTTCAGTTCACTGCGTATGCTTTTAAGTTTTGGATACGCGGGAATGAAAGCAGATGTGGACCATCCCGATGTGACAGTGGATGATGCCCTATCCCAAGGACGCACCCGCGACGCCAGTGCTGCAGCGCTGAACAGTTGTGACGGGACAGGGGCGGTGGGGGAGCTTGAATTTGCATACCTGCTGCGTTTGGGCTCAGTGCTTGCGACAGGGCCTTATATCAGTGCTGATCTCCAATGGTTGCATTGTGAAGATCGGCATGACGTGATCGATTCAGCAACCGGTCTTGCATCGCGTACCGACCAATGGTGGACAACCTACGGCTGGGGTGCGGGCTGGATGGTGGTGTGGCGATGATCCAGGCCTTTGTGTTGTTTGCTCTGTTTGCAGCGTCTGATCCTGTGAAAACCGAGGAACAAGAATTTTCAGCGGTGGTTGAAGGCCGAAAAATCGAACCAGAACAAGCCATTCGTGCGTTTGACAATGATGAAGCGTCTCATGTTCCAGGAAGCATGGGAGATCCATTTCATGTTGTCACAGCGCTTCCAGGGGTTTCTGCCACGTTTTCGCTTTTGCCCGTTCCGGCCATCCGTGGTTCAAGTCCTGCGGGCACGGGATTTCTTTTGGATGGCATGCGTGTGCCGATGCTGTTCCACTTGCTTGCAGGACCGGCGGTTGTTCATCCGCGATTTATCGATTCTGTAACCGTATATCCAGGCGGATTTTCGACACGTTACGGTGGGTATATCGGCGGTATTATTGATGGAAAAACCCGCGATATTGAAAAGAAAAAACTTCTGATCGATGCGCAGGCAGATAGCACCAGCAGCAGTTTGTATGTCAGCACGCAATTGCCTCGCAATGTTAGAATAGCCGCATCAGGTCGCTATGGCTATCCGGGTGTTTTTTTACGTTTATTTGAACCGGGAAGCAGCTACAGTTACTACGATTACCAAGTGCGTGTTGAAGGTGAACTTCGCAATCAACGTTGGTCGCTCTCTCTTCTTGGTGCGGGCGATAAGCTTCAGCGAAGTCAGAAAATTGGCGTGAGCTCTTTTGTCGATGTTCAGTTCCATCGTTTGTTACTTAAACATGCATGGGAAATCACGCCGCGTCTTCGCCAAGAATCGCAGATGATTTTCAGTTTCGATCGAGCGCAATCGGATCCCCAAGGGAAGGGCACATCGTCTTTTGGTACGGAGGCACGCATTTTATGGATGTGGCAAATGCTTTCGTGGATTGACGTAGAAGCAGGCATTCAAGGTTTTGGACGAAGCAGTCGCGATGAACGTGTGCTTGGCGCAAGTTCGGGTGGGTTTTTTGAAGAAGTGCCCATTGACGATCCCAAAGTTGGACTTGGAAGTGTGGGCGCCTTTGTGGAGGCCACGTTAGTTCCGCTTAAAGGACTTAGGGTCACGCCTGGTGCACGTGTGGATGCGTATTTTAGTGGGGATACGCAGAAAGTATCCGCAGATGGTCGTTTGCGTGCGTGGTATTGTGCGTGGGGAAAGCAACAATGCTTGCTTGCGGTGAAAGCAAGCACAGGCACATTTCACCAACCCCCACGTTTGCTGGTGGCAGTGCCGGGTTTGGACTTTTTGGCACTCAATCGGGGTTTGCTTCAGTCTTTTCAAAACTCCGCAGGAATTGAAGCACGGCTCCCAGGTGATTTTTTGTTTGAATTGCAGGGATATTACAATCGCATGGATCCGTTGGGCTATGAGCCGAGACTTGCGGTTACGTTGGGTAGCAGCCAAATTCCACCAACACCCAACGCTGCTTTGCATGGACGATCCTATGGTGCTGAAGTTTTATTGCGCAGCATGGGATTGAAACGTGCGTTTGGCTGGGTAGGCTATACTTGGAGCAAGAGCGAACGCAGTTCGGGTGATAGTTGGTATCCCTATGATTTCGACAGACGGCATCAAGTGACCTTGGTTGCGGGCGTAAGGCTTCCCCGCGATTGGCGTTTTTCTATGCGTGGCATGTACCAAAGCGGTGTTCCGGTTGATACCGAGCGAGGACGTTCTACAAGTCGTGCACCTGGATTTGTTCGTTTTGATGTTCGTGTTGATAAAACATTTGTTTGGAGGGATTTTAATATCGATTTTTATCTGGATGTTGCCAACGTCACATTGTCACGTGAAGTAGGTGGACTCGCCGGCACTGAAGGCTTTCGTTATATTTTCCCGAGTTTGGGTATCAAGGTCCTATTGTAGAGGCGGTTCGCGAACCGCCCTTTATAAAACTATCGCAACGCAAACACATCACCCTGCATATCCACGGCAATGAGCACATCTTCAACCACAAGCGCATACGCCGTGTTGGGCGCCTTGGTGTCTTGCAACCAATGCTCACCATCATCAGGCGAAAACCATAAAGCACCATTGCTTGCGATGGCCACCCAAGCGTTTTCCCAAAAGACGGAACCCAGAACATCTACACCCGCGCCAAGAAGTGCTTCAAGAATACTGCATACGTTGGCATCGCATGGCCCCGGCTGCATGGCAGGCGCGTGAGGTGCGGCGCTTGGATCGCTGAGTGCTATCCAATGCCTTGGTTTCACATGAAGTGGTGATCCAAAATGCCCATCGCCTTCGGCCGAACGACCCACCACCCAAATATTGATTGCATCTTCGAGGGTGTCGATGCGCACGATCCCATCGGTGCTTGTTGCTTTGTACTCTGGCCAGATGGTGTTGTCGGCACCGTTGTCCGCAATCCAGACTGTGTTGGAACGGCCGTTAGGGGTCCATGTGAGCCATAATTGGCCATCCCCAAGTTTTGTGAGCGCTATGCCTGTGGGGGGCGCCGGTGCGCGTGCTGTGTACTTGAATGAATGCGTGATGATCGTGCTGTTGCCACGGGTGTCATCGGCACGGCATTGGATTTCGTAACGAATGTTGTTTCGCCATACAATCTCGGAAAGCATGCGATGCCATGCTTCGCCTTCATCCATGTTTGCTTTTTTCCAAACCTGCGCTGTTTGATCAAATGCCGTACCAAACCATTTATTCGTGCTTGTATCGCGAACCGCAATAAGAACTTGCCCGACGCCAGCGACATCGCGCGCTGTCCCTGTGACTCCTGGTGATGGATCCCATGGGTCTTGCGCCAATGCAATCTGTACTGTGGGGCCTTGCGTATCGACGGGCGGCACGACTTCGTTCAACCATGTGCGCTCAGGCGAAAGCACATTGCCAACCGTATCAATCACTTGCAAATGAATGAAACCCGCGATGTTGGGCAACGCGATGGGCCCAAACGAACCATCACTTTGGCTGTGGGTTGTTGCAATCGTTTGATTGGCTTCGTTGAGTACGTCAACACGGACGGGGTAGGTGCTGAGATTGTTGATATCAGGACCCGCGAGATCACGAATGCACCCAGCTTGGCCTTGAATTTTGTGGATCTCACCGGGCGTCATTTTAGACGAAAATGTAATTCCTTCGATTTTTATTTCGGGTGGCGTGTGATCAATATCAACCCGAAATTGCGCAAGGAATGTGATGTTACTTTCAGTTGGACTCCCTACGCGACTTTGTACTGTGATCGTATTGCGTCCAATCCCATCGACGATATTCGTGGGTAAGTTTGTCCACAAGGCTTCGTACAGATTATTTGAAACCAAACGAATCGCACCCGAGATACCCGCCAAGGATGCGGTAGGCAATTCTCTCAGTGGTTTTGAACTTTGAAAAAGTACGCGCAGTGGTGACGTTGGGCCTGCAAGGGCTGGCACAGCACTTAACGTCAAAGCGGGCAGTTCAAGGGTTTGCGTGATGCTTGACTGCAAGCTGTCATCGGTAGCTACAAAGGCGAAATGTGTGCTTCGCGGCAACGTCATTGCTGAAAAACCTGTGGGATCGCGAAGAGACTGAACACGAGCACCACTGGGTAAAATAATATCCACGTTGTTTATTGAATTGGGGATTTGTGTAGCATCAAGCATCACGTGGGCGATGATCCCATCGGATGTAAGTTCCTCTTGAATGGAAATGCTGGATGCCGGAATAGGTTGTGGCGGCATGGTACGAACCATCACGGGACTTGTTTCAAAACTTGCACTGATGTCGCGTGCAGTGACGGTGATCCTGGCATGTAGTGTGTTTGTGCCAAGAACAAGCGGTACTTGGATGGCTGCTTTAAAACGCCCATCATTATGAACGATCTGGTCGAGGCTTGTTTGTGAAACGAATTGGCCCGTATCATTGAGAAGTGCAACGTTTTCCACGCGTGCACCTATTTCCGTATGGCCGTCCAGTATAAATATGTCGCCGCTTTTAAGTGCGCGTTGTCCTGCGGGAAGGATCACCGTGGTATCGTTGGGGATAGGTTGTCTGTCTAAGACGAATGCAAGATCCGTTTGTGTCACGTTGCCTGCATGATCACGAACTTTTACATGAATGTATTTTTGGCCATCGCTGCCTGTGAATTGTAAGGATTGTTCCCACGGGAAATGCGCCGGAAACCATACACCCATGGGCGTTGCATCACGCGATGCAATATCTCCGTCAATGAATATTTCATCGGCATGGGCGGTGTTAATTAACAATGTGAGATTTGTTTGTGCAGTACGCGTTGCACGCGAAGGGATCACAGTAAGCAGGTCAGGGGGGGTATCATCGATCCACAAGGGTGGCGTGCGAGATAGCATCTCATCGCTTGTATTGCCGGCCGCGTCGGCAAGATGCAATTGGACAACAAGCCCCAGGGTTGTGGCGAGTGGGATCCCGCGAAGATCAATTTGACCGCTGATTTGTTTGTTTGCGTCAACATGCACAAACGATAAAATATCGCGGAGCACTTGGCCTGTGGGGTCGACAAGCGTAGCCGATGTGACGATGGCGTCGGTGTCGATGTTTCCAGAAAACGAAACCGTACTTTGACTTGAAACAGCCGAAAGAGCTGTTTCCCAATGGAGATCGGTTACCTTGGGTTTACGTGTGTCTACAGTGATTGTACCGGCCTCAAGTCGTGTTCTGTTTCCAAAAGCATCAACAAGAATGACTTCGATGGTAAGAGGAACACCCGAAGGTTCGTTCCCTGTGGTGGTGTATGTAAAACCATAGGTGTGGCGTGAAGCGGTGGTTGTACGCGTATCCAGCGTCCAGGGCTCGCGCAAATTGCTGCCACTTAAAAAGACTTCAGGTGGCATGCCGAGTGCTTCATCGGCTTGGACTGTGATCGAAAATTTTGTGCCCGTGCGTCCAATCGCAGGTTCTGGTCGAATGGTGTTTTCCAATTGCGGGGAGATATCGTCAAATTGATCGCGCGGCACGCAGATATGATCCAGCATTCGGCATACGCCTTCACTGGTGCAGTCATCGTGATAGTTGCACGGTGTTTGTTCGAGAGAAACGGTGTTTTGTTTGCATGCCGATGTGAATGCCAGTGCCGCAAGAAACCAGTAATGTATATTTTGAAATCGCACGCCTCACCCCTGATGGCAGTGGCGGCTGCTGCTCCAGACTAGCGCATTGCTACGCCATCAACAATGCTTCACCGCACAGTGCATAGAGAATACGCGCACCGACGTTGCCATCCCATTCGTCGGCGTTGTCTCCGGGGGCAACTTCACAAAGGTCAAATCCAACAATGCGCCGTCCGCTTTGGGTGATCGCGCGGAGCAACATGCGTGCTGCTCGAAATGATAATCCACCAGGTACGGGCGTTCCTGTATGGGGACATAGCGCAGGATCGAGTCCGTCAATATCAAATGACACGTAAACACTGGCGCTCAGCTCACTCACGACATCGTGCCAATGGGACATATCGCCAAGCATATCGTCAAAGAACGTGACAATACGGCCTTCTGATTGAATAATCGCTTGATATTCACTTTCACAAAAATCACGGATCCCCACCTGCACAATTTTTTTGACCATGGTGTGGGTCATGACATTGTGCATGATCGAGGCATGAGACTGTGCAAATCCTTCGTAGGCATTGCGCAAATCCGCATGGGCATCGATGTGCAATATACTCAGATTTGGGTAATGCTCTGCATGGGCTTGAATGCTTCCAAGAGGCACAGAATGATCGCCGCCAATAACACCAAAGATTTTCCCTTGGGTGATAAAGTCTTCAGCGGTTGCATACACCTGCGCGCGCATCTTTTCGCTGCATGCGTTAACGGCGCTGGTCGCTTTTTCATCGCCCGCGCGTGCGAGATCCACAAGCGCGCGTGCTTCGTTGTTCCAACGCGTAATGTCGGCGCTTGCGGGAAGGGTTGCGATCCCGCGTTCGTAAGGCTTGCCGGTATGCCTGCAAAACAAATCCAGTTGATGGCTTGCAACACGAATGGTTTCAGGGCCTGAGGCGGTCCGGCGACCATAGGATGCAGTGGCATCAAAGGGGACGGGCAACAGCACCACAGCCGCTTGTTCGGGCGAGGCGTGCAAGCCAAAGGTAGGACTTTCTGACGTGATGGGGGCTTCGGGGTCAAAATGCATGAGATCCTTTTAGCATAGTCTGTGTTGCTTGATACAGCGTAGGTTGATACCCGTGCCCTATGCTTTCCGATGTGATGCGTGCGACAGAAATCCTACGGGGCGGTGGTGTGGTCGTGATCCCCACCGAAACGTTCTATGGCCTATCGGCTTGTGTGACATGCCCCGAGGCGATTTTGCGTATTGTGGCCATCAAGGGACGCGATCCGCATAAGCCCATGCCTCTGATTGCTGCCGATCTCGCCCAAGTGCACAGTATTGCACTTTTAGGCCCATCCGAAGAGCGTTTGGCGCAGCATTTTTGGCCAGGTCCGTTGACGCTGGTTTTGCGTGCTCGGCCAGGGGTTTCTCCAGAACTTGTTGCCGCAGATGGAACTTTAGGTATTCGGGTGACCAGCCATCCCATGGCACGGGCATTGGCCCTTTCGTGTGGCGAGCCTCTTGTGGCGACAAGCGCCAATTTTTCAGGTGTATCTGCTGTTTCTGAAATGAAAGATCTGGATCCTGCCCTGGTTCAGGCTGTGGATGGCGTGTTGGATGGCGGCTCACTGCCAGGTGGTTTGCCCAGCACGCTGATACAGGTATGCGGCGAGACGCTGCGTGTGATACGGGAGGGTGCGATCACGCGAGAAACAATCATCAAGGTGTTTGCAGGTGGATGAAGCGTTTACAGACGACGCGCTATGGAATGGTCGGCTTGTGTTTCGCCAACCCGCCAAGGGTGTGGGTTATCGCTTTAATATCGATCCGGTGTTGGTGGCAGGCTTTGCGCCATCGGCACGGCATGTGGTGGATCTCGGCGCGGGTGTTGGCGTGATCGGTCTTTTATTGCTTGCGATGAAGAAAGCCCAATATCTTACGGCGGTGGAACGACAACCGATGATGGCAGATTGCATGCGTCACAATATTCATGTGCAGAACGTGGATGTGCGTGCACGGGTGATCGCCGCAGATTTGCGTTCGGTCGATTTGCCTCTTGTGGATCTTGTGGTGTTTAATCCACCGTACATGCCCATGGACGCTGGACGCGGAAGCCCCAATGCGGGGCGCGATGAAGCGCGCAGAGAAGTCCACGGCGGTCTCGCTGATTTTTGTGGGGCAGCCATTCGTTGTTTGGCGCCCAATGGTTCTGTTTTGGCCATAGTTCCCCAAATACGTGAAATGAATCTTGTGCGTGCTGCAAAAGATGTTGGATTGCAACCGGTGCGTCGATGTCTTGTGCGTGCGCGTCCCGATGATGTCCCTCATCTGATCATGCTGCAATTCTCTCGTGAAAATACGTCGCCTGTGCAAAGTGAACATCTTGTGATCCATGCAGATCGGGATGGACGTACGCTCAGCCCGGTGGTTGATGCATGGGTGCGGGGGCCTTCATGAACAACATGCCGCCCAGAAAAAAACGACGCCGTGTTGAGCCTGTGGCCAATGCACTTGCGACCATGTTCAAACGTCGTAATTTAACCGATCTCGCGCGTTTTGTGTTGATGAACGGTGCGTGGGAGGAAACGGTGGGCAAGGATTTGGCCCGTCATATTCAGCCTGCCAAATATTCCCGTGGCACGTTGTTTGTGACCGTGCGTCATTCGGCATGGAACACCGAAATTCAATTTATGGCAGCGCAGTTGATGGATTCTCTCAATCAAGTGCTTGGGGAGACAGTCCTTACAAGCATTCGTGTTTGGGCTGGCGCACCATTCAAGCCACCGCCGATCCCCGAGCCTCCCCGCAAGCTCGTACTTCGCGAAGAAAAACAAGTGATCGCAACCGGTGATTGCATTCAAGATCCAGAAGTACGTGAAGCCTTCAATCGTTTGATGCGCAAATGGTTGAGTGGTGAAAAGTCTGAAACCTGATTGCGCGGGTGCCTACAGAAATTATGACTGTATTCTTTGGCAATTAAGTTATTATGGTACTATTTTCTCCTGTCCCAGATCGGTGGAGAAAAAAATTATAAACGAAACATGGCGATGCGGTTTGTGTTGTTTGATGTTGGTGGGGTGCGGCACTGGAAGCACACAACCCGTGGTTGGAGAAAATGCAGGGGATACATCTCCGGCCGAAGAGTCAGGCGCACCTTGGGGCCATAGCGTGGGGGGGATGCCACCGCGTGATAATGTTGATGTGAATCGTGGTGAAGAAACCAATCTTACCTATTGGGACCCTTTCTGGAAAACACCAGGGGTTAGCGGTGTGACTGCCTATACCGTTTATGACACCACGGTGCCTGGGCAAATTATCATGAGCCACTACAATGCGGCGGGTGCCAGCATGGGTGAGCAGGAATGTCATTATATTGTCAATTCCAGTGAGGAGTCCGGGGGTATCCCAAGTTACTTATTTCTTTAAAATGTGGCGGGTGGACCGACGCCCTATAGCTATTTGGCTGCCCACCATGTTGGTGCGACGTTGAACATCTGTGCTCCCCACAATAGCGACGGAACGCTTCGTGCTTTCGCTTCGCAATCGGCCGCTGAAAATGATGCTGAAGTGGATGTCAATGATGAAACCCGATTGAACACCACTGGTTGCAACAGTGCCACTTCGTTTACGGCGACAGGGATTAATGGTGAGCCGTGGACACGCACCGTGGTGCTAGGTAGCAGCCCCTCATGTGGCAATAGCGTGGTGGAAGGTGGCGAAGAATGTGACGACGGCGATTCCGACAACACCGATGGTTGCACGGTCAATTGTCGACTTCCGGTGGTGTTTTCAACTGGGTTATACTTTGCATGTGCCATGCTGGAAACGGGCGATGTCAAATGCTGGGGTGAGTTTGATTTGGGACAGACGGGATATGCTTCTGTTGAGGC
>SYDY01000099.1 GCA_005801425.1 Bdellovibrionales bacterium
CAGCAAGCTGCGCCGCTACGGGGCACAGTTTAGCATATCAACGCTTAGGCGTCCGCGAAAAAAAACATGGGGGACTTGAGAAGGCATGCATCCTCAAGCATAATGGCGATTGCATGCACACCGTACGTGTTCGAGATATTATTGTGCGCAGCGTTCATCTGTGTCGCCCCGATCAATCCCTGGAGCTTCCGGTGCGTGCCATGATGGAGCACGGGATCGGATGTGTGCTTGTGGTTGATGACGCAGGGCGACTTACCGGGATCCTTACTGATCGCGACGTATGCATCGCGGGACATACCCGCCAGCGACGTTTGTTTGAATTGGCCGTCAACGATCACATGACCCATACGGTGCACTATTGCAGTGAAGACGACCCCGTCGCCGACGCAACCGCCCTTATGCGACGTCATGGCATTCGGCGATTGCCTGTGGTGGATGCATCACGTCGCCCTATTGCGGTACTTACGTTGGGCGATATCGCTCGCGCTTTTCGGCGTTTTGATTTGCATCATGTTCCGGTGGAAGCGGTGCAATTGCTTGAAGCGGCGGCGTTGATTACTTAAAAGGCCAACGACTTGACGGTCGCACCGCTGAGCGTCTGGCCTGAATTGTACGAAACAAAATCGCTGTTTTGCGCATTGGCGAGCGGGCCGCGCACGCGAAGATTAAAGCTTGATTGGGCGGCACTGACTTTCATAATCGGGAATATGGGCGCAATATAGGATGAAAAGCCAAATTTAGTGGTCAAACGTCTGTAGTTCTTACTTCACTTTCCAGCAACCCACGATCGTTCCATACCATCGCATCGGATGCTGCCCGTGCAGCACGGCTGGCCATGGCCGCTCCATTGGCCCTTTCTGAACAAAACATCGCACCCATGCAACAAAGCGTCGCCACCCACGAATAGCGCCCAAACGCCACTTCATGGGGATCCTGCATTTCGTTTTCAAAAACAAACTCGCTCTCCATCGCGCTGAGAACCGCCGAAGAACCAAGCAACAGCGATGAGAAACCACGCCATACGGCAGCCTTACTCTGACCATCTCGTGTTAAAATCCACGTATCAACGGCAGCCGATAATGATGAAAATATACTTCCCAACAAAGGAATAAAAGAAACGGTTTGAGGGATCCAAGTCCCAATGTTGCCATTGACTCCAAGCGTGTTCAGGATAGGTAAGAAATTGCGTGCCAGCTGCCCATATGCAAGCCATTCAGATTCTCCCCGAAACTCTGCGCGATTAAGCCATCGGTGTGTGACTTCCAGGCGCAGTCCTTCTGGGATCGCTTTTGTTGATAATAATTCTGCGATTTCTTTTTTAGGATCGCTGTCTTCGTGTGCAAGAATACGGCGGACAGCCGAAACAGTATTCTCCCCGTACCACCGACGAAGCGTGTCTTCGCTGCTTAATTCTGAAGAGATCAGGTATTCGGCCACCATCTCAACATTCACCAAAGTGCCCGGTAATGCGCGACGCTGTAAAGAATCCGAAACGAGATCAATAAACGGCAGCAAAACAACCAATGACGCCACGGTGTCGTGGGACGACTGTGCACTGATATTGTAGTTATGCATGACGCCTACCATGGTCAGTGCCATGGGCGAATTCCCTGCTGGGAATTTTTCAATGATCGACTTGAGCTCGGATGTATTGGTCTCGTTGAAATTGCGAACATAGGAATCAGAAACCCACATATGCGCCACATTCGAAGTCTGAATAGCCGCTACACCGAGAAATGTGCCCGCGCACACCCATGCACTCTGTTGACGGCCTGCATGTTGATACCCCATCCGCAACAACGCATTGGTAAATACCAAGGAATACAACCCTGCCACGGTGAGAGCACCCCAATCACCAAGCTGCGTGCCCAAGCGTGAGAAATTACCTTCCATGTCATGGCGGGTGCGATTCGTCCCGAAAGCAGTAAAATTGGGGATATTTCCAGCCTCAGAAGACGCCACTGTCTCGGCGAACGATCGCGGCTCAATGACCAATCCCGCCCCAACATAGCCCCCAATGCGATTGGGGATCATGACCAGGTATTTTTGGCTTGCAACCGCAATCCCTGCAAGCAAAGGTCCTACGGTCATGACGGCATGTTTTAGTTTGGTTAGACGTACGTCCTGCGTCTCTTGGGTCTCATCATGATGCGGTGGATCAATCGCAATTCGCGTGCTGCGGGAGGCACCAGCAATACTCATAGGTAGGATGATACAAACAAATGCGTCAAAACAATGGACACATTTCTGGGGTATGTTTTTGTAGGCTATTTTGTGCTATTTTTTACAGCCTCAAGCCGTTCCACGGCCATTCCTACGGTGATCACCACAGGCCACAGATCGCGTTTACCGTCGGGAAAATAAATAACATACGTAGGAATGCCGCTTCGACCGAGCGACGCCAAACGCGCTTCAAGCACAGGCGATGATTGTGTGAGATCGGCTTTCATAGGAACAATCTCAGCTTTTTTTATCGCATCGCGGACCCGATCGGTTTCCAAGACCACGGCTTCGTTGGCTTTGCACGACACACACCAATCGGCGGTAAAATCCACAAACACCGCATGACCTGCGCCCAATGCGTTGTGCAATGCTTCATCGGAAAAAGGGACCCAAGGAATGCCCTCTGCCGAAAGCACTCTTGGTTGTGACGTTTCTGCAGGACGCAAATCCAAATGCCATCCAGCCGCTGCCACGACACACAGACCCGCAAGTATGGACAATCGTCTGATCCAAGACGCAACACCCCTTTCAGCCAAAGCCTCCATGGCCCATAGGACCATGGTGCCGAGCAACAAGATCCCCAAAAATTCTGTCGCTGCATCCGGGGTGATCTGCTTTTGTAAAACACCGTATAACCACACGGCGGTAGCAAGCAGCAAAAAACCCATGAATTGCTTCACATGCTGCATCCATGGACCTGGTTTGGGAATACAATGCGCAATGGCAGGCACAAATGCCACACCCAAAAACGGCGATGCCAACCCCAAACCAATACTCGCAAAAATGCATACCAAGAGCCACGCTGGCGTTGCGCTGTCCAAAGCAAATCCCGCTGCAGTGCCTAAAAAGGGTGCCGTGCATGGCGTACTCATCAGGGCAGCAAAAATACCAGCACCCAACGAACTCCATATGCTGTCACGAAGGGGACGCCCTTGCAGCACCAATCCCCACGCAAAAAAGTCAAAGGCATTGAGTGCAAAAACAAAAACGAGTGCTGTGAGCATGGCCACAAACGGCGGATATTGAAAATGCATTCCCCAACCCAGGTGGGTTCCGGTTTCGCGCAGTGCAATCACAATAAACGACATTCCCACCAGCGCCATCACCACCCCAGCGGTATACGCCAAAGCCTGCGGACGAAGGCCCACGCCCCGGTGATGCATTTTAAGAGTATGGGTTATTTTGAGTGATAACACAGGAAGGACACATGGCATCACATTGAGGATAACACCGCCCAAAAAACCGAATAGAATCACCTGCAAGTACGAAATCATGCTACTACTTTACGCCAAACTACAAATAGGACAAGCAGTCGGATCATGCCGCAGGGCTTTGCAGTATTCACGACCAAAATAAATCATTTGCACGTGCAGTTTGTTCCACTGCTCTTTGGGAAATAGCGCCTTTAGATCACGCTCGGTTTGCACCACGTTTTTACCGCTGGACAATCCCCACCGGGCTGCCAAGCGATGGATATGGGTATCGACCGGAAATGCCGGCACCCCAAAGGCCTGGCTCATCACCACCGACGCGGTTTTGTGCCCCACCCCTGGCAAGGCTTCGAGTTCTTCAAAACTTCGTGGCACTTGGCTTTGATGCCGTTCAACCAGCAGCGTCGCCATGCGTTTTAAGTGTTTTGCTTTTTGGGGTGCCAAACCAATTTGACGAATGATCTGTAGGATCTCATCTTCGTCCATGGCTGCCATCGCTTCGGGGGTTGGCGCGCGGGAAAAAAGCGCGGGTGTCACTTCATTGACTTTTTTATCGGTGGTTTGCGCGGATAACAGCACCGCCACAAGCAGCGTAAATGGATCATGGTGATCCAAGGGTATGCCAACCTCGGGGTACAATTGTTCGAGCACCTCACGAATGCGTGCGGCGTGGTGGGGGTGGTGGGGGTGGTGCCGGGTATTCACCGTTACTCTTTAGGCATATTTTTTGCTAAGAGCCAATCCATGCAAAAAATGCGCCTAAAGAGTAACGGTGAATACCCGGCACCTCATGCGGCACCTCATGCATGTCCCTGCGGACAAGGCTTTTTTGACCAATGCTGCGATCCATTGCTCACTGGAAAAGCTTCGGCCGCTACGGCTGCGGCCCTGATGCGATCGCGCTATTCCGCATTTGCCTCTGGCAATATCGATTATTTAATACACACCCATGATATGCCACCCACACCCGCCCAATTGCGGAAAAGCATGAAAGGTGTGGTGTGGACTCGTCTCGTGATAGACCGCATTGAACACGGTGGCTATGGCGAAAACCATGGTGTCGTGGCCTTTCGGGCCTTTTTTAGCCATCGTGGTGTGGCTTCGGTGCTGCCAGAAACATCCCAATTTAAACGCGGATCTACGGGATGGATTTACGTAAGCTAAAAAGCACGAGACACATGCGCCCCACGCACCGACAATATGTGGCAATATGACCGCTATAAAACATCCTGAAGGCTCCCCAAGGTCCTGGACCTATGATGAGAAGCATACATACCTTGTCGACTGCCTGAAAAGCAGCGGAGACAACTTTGTGGTTCTAAATCCCGCCACGTGGGATTTAGAGCAGCAGTTCCATCAAAGAATAGACCAAATCTCAGGAGCCCACGGCATCGATTCCAGTGACTTTCGTTCTAAAATAAAGAGGACGCTTTCGAAGCCTACGCACAGCAATCAGACATCTTCGCTTCACGCTATAACGGCTTCGATCACTGGGACGTCCCTACTGAAAAGATCGTCACCATCGCCGATGCACAGCGCATTTTCCCAACACCCGTAGGTCGAATCAAACCACCAGAAGCCCCTTTTCATGTTATTACCGAAAGGCTGATGACAGAAGGTTGGACCGCGCTACAACCTGGCATCGTGGGACTGTGCCACCCGCTCATACGGCGTGGGTCGACCTCCATGCACGTATCGATGACCTCCAGAGAGAACATACGGGATCCCATATCGAGGGAGATATTCACCAAACCGCACCGTTTGTTGAAATATTTTACAGCCCTCTAGAGGGCCAAGAGACACGCGCCACACTTCATCGAGAACTCGAACTATCTCCAGCCGCTCAAGCCATCGACGCCAATCCTGCATATCGATCAGTGTTGGATGGCATCGTGGGTTCTTTGCCAAGAACAGAAGACGCGCCGCTCCAAATCCGAACAAAGATTGTTCGCAATGTGCATGTCTACAGAGGTCAGGGACCTGATGGCGTTCTCATGCCCCACCGTGATGGTTTTGAGTACCTCGCCACGTTTTGCCTTGGATCGCAGAACATGGGCGGAGGCAATATGCAAATATGGGATCTCCCGCCAGCAACCCTGGTGGAGTTTCACGACGACAGCATGACCACACATTTTACTTCTCTTGAAAAACCGGTCGCCGCAGTGCTCAATCTGCCTTCAACGTTGGGGCACGGCTATGTCATCGACGAAAGTCGATGGGACAAAGCCCACACCTGTGCACCCTTTGCGCCTATGGACAACAACAGCCCTGCATATCGAGATCTGTTGATCATTCGAGCATCTTCGCTTCATGCACCCTCTTCATTCTTTGACTGATCTCGATTGCAGATCAGCATCACTGGGGATACCCTACCCGCCATCATGAGAACCCTATTTTTCGTGTTGTGCTTTGTGGTGGCTTGCAAGCAAAACCCCCAGTCCACAACAAAATCGGACGCAGCGAACATACCAATACAGGGCGCAGTAAGCAACGCCACTACCGCAGAGGCCCGTGTGTTTTACGCAAACCGCTGTGCGGGATGCCATGGCAATACGGGTGCTGGCGATGGCCCCATGGCACGGATGCTCAATCCCCAACCACGGGACCT
The DNA here is from genome assembly GCA_005801425.1 of Bdellovibrionales bacterium. Lineage (GTDB taxonomy): Bacteria > Myxococcota > XYA12-FULL-58-9 > XYA12-FULL-58-9 > SYDY01 > SYDY01. The sequence goes on from SYDY01000099.1 coordinate 6,043, forward strand.
CGCCAATCACATCTGGCAAGAAATGACCGATGATGCGTCGCTGATTAAAATCATTCATGAGGGCGGTGGCGCTGTGGGACGCAGTTTGAGCATGCCTGCGAGTCCTGATTTAAAAGACAACCCGAAACTTACGGCGGAAGTAATTCAGCTTATACGTTCCTTCAAACGTAGGGGCGGTTCGTGAACCGCCTCTACAAGGACCCTGTGATGCAAAAAATACGCAAACACCCCATTCTTCTCGGCCTTGCAATCGTCGTCGCATTCATTGTGATTTCACCGATTGTTTTATGGTCGATAGTCAATCATCCAAGACCTGTGGGCACACCCTCGGCCGAAGCCGATATTCTCGCGAAAAAGCTGCAAGACAATGTGAATATCGCCGCGTGGGAAAAAACACGCACCGTTCGTTTTACATCCATGGGCGCACGAAGTTACGTGTGGGATCGCAATGCAGATCAAGTCACCGTGACCGCCAACGATACGGTGGTTACATTTTCTCCCAGCAAAGAAGAAGCGAGCACAAACGATGCTTTGATTGCATGGAAAGTCGATATTTTTTGGTTCAACCCTATCGCAACATTGTTCGATGCAGGTGTTAAGCGCAGCATCATCAAGCAACCAGATGGACGTGATGCATTGTTTGTTGAATATCCCGATGGCGATGGCACTTTGTGGCACTTCGACGATGCGCTCATGCCCGTAAGCTGGCAGATCTGGTCCAAATTGACGCCTGTAGGCGGCTTGCGGGCCGGCTGGGGCGATTATGTAACGCTTGCAACAGGTGCCATCGTATCAAGCAAACATGCGACGTTTATGTACAATTTTGAATTCACAAACATAGCAGGCTCGTTCTAAACTGCATCCATGCAAACACTCCAAGGCAAAACGATTTTCATCACCGGCGCAAGCCGCGGTATTGGTCATGCAATCGCCGTGCGCGCAGCACGTGATGGTGCCAATATCATCATCGCCGCCAAAACAAGCGAGCCCCATCCCAAACTTCCGGGCACCATCTACTCGGCAGCCAAAGACATCGAAGCCGCAGGAGGACAAGCACTGCCTCTCATGGTCGATGTTCGCGAGGAAGAGCAGGTGTTGGGCGCCATCGCACAAGGTGTTGCGCAATTCGGTGGCATCGATATTTGCGTCAAAAATGCCAGCTCCATTTCACTCACAGGCACGCTTGAAACACCCATGAAGCGTTACGATCTCATGCATCAGATCAATGCCCGTGGCACCTATTTATGTGCACAGGCCTGTTTACCGCATATGATCAAACGCGGCGGTGGCCAGATTCTTAATCTTGCACCACCACTGAACATGAACCCAAAATGGTTTAAAAATCATGTGGCGTATACCATGGCCAAATACGGCATGAGCATGTGCGTCCTTGGCATGGCCGAAGAATTTGCGGACAAAAATATTTGCGTGAATGCCCTGTGGCCAAAAACAGGCATCGCCACCGCAGCCATGCGCATGATTGCCGGTGAAGAAAGCTTAAAAAGCTGTCGAAGTGTTGAGATCATGGCCGATGCCGCCCATGTGATCCTCACAGGAAAACACAACGGCCAATTTTTTATCGATGAAGAGCTTCTGCGCAAAAATGGCGTTACGGATTTCTCAAAATACAACTTGTGTGAAAACCCAACACTGTTGCCCGATTTCTTTTTGGATTAGCGGGCGGTTCGCGAACCGCCCCTACAACGATTTACAGGTAATTCTCGCCATCCGCATAAAACGTCCCAATCACAATCAAACGAAGCGTTGCCTTACCCCGGGGGCGCTGCTTCTTTTGGGCATTGGTACGCCCATCGGGGCATCCTGAATTGGGATCAAGATCGACAAGATCGGCCTTTAACGGATCGGTCTCACCCGTATCCACACACAAAACGCCCGACACACGCACCGCAAATTTCTTTTCATCATCCCGAAGCTGCTGATCAAACAGCAACTGCCCACCAGGTGCCCATTCCACTTCAAGATCATGGGGCTTTCCTATTTTATCCGGCGGGGTCGCGGGAATAACGCCCACCGTACGCCATGCAGCTCTGTCATCTTCATGGGCATTTGGATCATCGGCCAATTGCACACGAATGGCCGGCAAAGGCATGTTGATGGTGTTTTCTTCAAAGCGCACCACCAGGCGATTAAACTCAACACGACGAACCAAAGGGGATACTTGTTTCAAAATTTTAAATTCTGATTTATCTGCATTCTCGGGATCGTCTGGATCTACATTAACATCGGTCGCATCCGACTTAAAAAATCGTTTGTACACCAAGCGCGGCAGCGCCCCTTCTTCCCAAATACCCGGCAAATGGACGAGGCCATCAGGCAAAACACCTTGATCGACCAAACCTTCTTCAAGTGTTCCGATGATTGAATCCAAATCGAGATCGTCGATCGTAATACTGTCGATGCGGATGCTCAATGGCAAAATGCCGCAGGAGGAAACGTTAAAAAGTACAAAACAACATGCAGCCCAGCGTAATAAATTGTTCATCGCATGTTACCTCGTGATCTTGGGCGAAGTGTCAGCCGTGGTGAAAAAATTCTTCAGCATATTTTTCGCGGCCAAAACATACTGAAAGACAAAGTGGCCTTCAGTTTCAATCGCACTACCTGATGTGAGCGGATTAAAAACAGAACCGCCTCGCGTAAGGGTTAGATCATTCCTTGAATAATTGCTTTGCAAGAATGACGCGCCATCACAACCTGGTGGATCCTCCCGTGGAGACTGATTGGCTGGCCCGCAAATCAATGGCGTACTCGACGCATCCACCAAAGCCTGCTGTGTAGGCGTTGGAACGTAATTGTCCAAGTTTCCTAAAATATGAAGATAACTATACGAACCAACACCCGATGCACGCTTTTCCGTAAAAAACCGTGCATGAGACAGTGAATCCACAGGTGCAAAAAGATGGGAAAGCATACCCATCATGGGATGAATACGCGAAACCGCTCCATCGGAAAAAACAGCACTCACAGCGTTCTTCAATTCTGACGGTTTTTGTTTGGTAAGAATCGACAAGATCAAATCAGCACCTGCGCCTGTCAACACGACACGATTAAATTGTGCGCGCGGTAAATAAGGCGCAGCAACAACAGCACCTTGCGAATGGGCGAACAAATTAATTTTGCTGGTATTTAAAGAAAGCGGACCCAATATGCTGTTAGAATTGAGAAACGAAGATTGGCCCAATGCCCCCCCAAAATTTGTCGTCGCTTTCAATAATTTTTGCAGGTGCATGATATCGGCCGCACCTTGCAAAACATTGTCACGGGCTGCGCGGGGACTTCGAATATTAAAAAACAATGAACCAGGATCTTCATCGGCCCATTTCGTAGAAACGAGACCTGAACGAGGTCCGTGCATCACGTTGTCATAGCCAATGGCCACATAGCCTTGTTTCACTATTTCAACGGCATCGCCTACCACCGAACGATAATTTCCGCCCGTGCCGTGGGCGTAAATAACAACGGGCCATCCACCACTGGGCGGCAATCCATCAGGAACCATCATCGAAAAACAGATGTCTTCCGTGCCCTGCGGTGCACCGATACTCCCGTTCGATTGGCGCACGATATTGCCACCTGCACTGCGATAAGGCCGTGATCCCTGTTGCCACACGGGTGCCGTGAATTTTCCTTGGTATTCGGTGAAACCATCAAAACTGCCTGTGCAACCGCGTGTCGGTGTAACGCCTGCAACATCACAGGGAGAGGGAGGGCTTAAATCACAATTCACGTTTTTCTTCGCGTTATCACTGCCATTCCAATTGGCATTGCTCACTGCAACCGCATCCACCGCATCCTCAAGCGCCACCACATCAGGTCTGGGATCTGTTGTGGTGAATACTGCTGCAGCCGCAATATCCGAGGCTGCATAAACGCCATTGTCTTGAAGCCATGTGCGAAATGGCGCCATCTGCGTGTGGGCATGTTTTAAACGTTCTTCCGTAGGTACTGTGTCACGCAACACAGCAACAAGATCAGGATCTTGTACAATTTCTTTTGTTTTCCCAAAGCGAGGTCGTATTTGCGTTGTGGCCACGGCTGCATAGGTATGGCCAGGATACAACGCGACACCCACTTTGGGGATCATGCCAATCCAGTTTTGACAGATGTATTGCCCCTGCGCATCCTGATGATTCACTTCAATGGGCACGTGCGTATTAAACGTCTGCGGATCGGACGTAATATCAACGAGAAACAGCGATACCGGTTTAGGTGTTGGCGAACAATAAGTCTCAGGTTTTTTGACTTCGGCATCCCAAGTGCTGTTTTGATCGAGACACAACGTACCTACGTCAATCAAATCGCTGAAGCGAAGAAAAATAGGTGATGCCAGCGAAAAATCTTTGGCATCGTTTTCAACACCTCCGAGATACGTTTGTCGCAAATCAAGACCCAAAATAACACCGGGCGAAGGATGCATATCGCTCACATGGATCTTGCCATCTTTGACACGAATGTCACTGGGAAAAGGCAAACGATAAAATTCGTAATTTCCAAACAGATCTTTTTGTTCATCGGTTGCAGTTTGTGCTCGCACTGCCACTGCTGCTGCAGCTTCTTTTTCTAAATCAGGCACTTCGAAATAGGCCCGAAAACGCCCTACTTCGTATTCACTGCGTAAACACGGTGCATCGCCATGAAAATCAGGAATGACCCGCGTGGGCCCCAAATAAAATTCAGGAAGTTTCACGCAAACGCGTTCCGGACCCGGCTCTTTGGACATGTCGCATAAAAATGGTCGCTTACAATCGGCCTCTTCAACACACAATTCATCTACATTGGCCAAGCCCTGGGCGAGACGCTCAAGGTGATCATCACCCGAACCATTAAAAAAACGCGCACAGTGCCCAGCACCGTTGCACGTCCACCCCACGCAACAATCGCTGCTCAAACCACATGTCGTTGTTTCATCAACTGCCGCAATTAAACTTGCCGGATTGCCGCTGGGAGGACACAACGTACTCGATTTATTCACCGGTACCACGCCGACGCACAAACCTGGCTTGGTCCCAGACGTCGATCGTCCAGCACAGCATGCGATGCCTATGCCCTCGCAATCGTCAGTTTGTTGGCCCGTACAACAATTTTCAACCGTTGTTCTATATTCGCTGGTAAGACCCAGATCTGCAGTACAATCGTTGTTGGTTGCACATCCACGGCCAATAGCGGCCACTGCCGATTCACTGGTTGCAACGATGATCTTACAAAATTTATCTTCGCATGTGCTTCCTGCCACACAATCGGACGTTTTAATACATCCACCACCATCGGGGGTTAAAGCGATATCAAAGCGTTTGTCGTGATCGGCGCAGGCGGAAAAGAAAAAGATCGTCATCCACCATAGATTCCCGCTTACGCGGGAATGACAGGGGCTCCAGAACATGGATCCCCGCTTTCGCAGGGATGACGATATATTGGATCCCCGCATTCGCGGGAAGAATGATCGCTTAGCTTTTCTTTGGCGCATTTTTCATTCTTTTGAAAAGGTGAAAGCCATCATCGGCCTCCCAGCCAAATTCCATGTCGATAAAAAGGGCCGACGCGGGCAAAAATAACCCCGTAGGATTGGCACCTGCTGGATTGCCAAATCGATCAGGAATGGTGTGATTGCCCACATGGTATTCGCTGCCTGCGCCGCCGATGATTTGTCCGCTGCGCATATATCGAATGTTTAAAAACGCAACCCACAAGATCTGTGCACGAAGTCCTGCGATGTAAATATCACCGCCGTAGTAGCCGCCTTTTGAATAAAGTCCCGCAAAACTTTCGCCTTTCACACGCATGTACGTCGCGAAAAATTGGAGCCACCCAAGCATTGGGAAATCCACATGGAGAAATGTACCGGTATCGTAAGGCCCGGTCGAATCTTCAACGCCCACACTCAGCGCGAATTTTTTATTTTGACGGTTGTTAAGAAAAAGGCCGTATTGCAATTCAGCACGGTAACCATGCCGTGTTCCAAACGATGGACGATTAAACCCATTGGCCGGATCGCCAAAAACACGTTGATAACGGGTGGGGGTGGCTTGAAACTGTGGATCGCCCACGCCATACTCATACTTGCTCACTTCGTAATTGGTATCAAAATAACCCGGCAAATAGCCGTCGCCAAACACACGATATTCTGTACGCAAACGAAACGCGTGGATCCACTCACCTCTGCTTGTCGTATTAAAACGACCAAGAAGCCCCATGGCGCCCCCCATGCCACCGCCCTGATTCAAAAATTTATGGAACGTTCCATACACTTTAAGGTCGGCTTTGTTCTGGAAACGCAACACTTTCATTTCAAGCGATGTACCCACCGCATGAACCTGCCCCGTATCAACAGCAAAACGACGATTGCTCGTCGCGCGCACATAGGTGGTATCAGTATCGAACGATGTCACAGGATCCACGGCCGCCAGATTACCCGAACCCTGCACGCATGAATCATCGCCATTCATATTGCGGCGAATGCATTTGGGTGCCGCCAGATCGCCACCGTATTCCACGCCCAACGACAAGCTATTGAGCATCACGTTTTTGGTTTTAAAGAACGCACCAGGCTTGAGAAATGCCAAAGCACCAAGAACACGCCCACCCGTAAACGTAATGTCGTTAAGCAAAAGCTGGGTACCTACGTAATCGTTGTACCATTCAAATTGAAAGCTTGTGAGCGTCCTATCGCGATCGAAACCGCTTTGGTAACGCGTAAACAATTGCTCATGCCCAAGCGACAACGGACGCAAGGTATTGATCGATGCGTACAAACGATCTTCTTGTCGGCCATAGGTTAAAAAGCGGATCACTTTGAAATAATCGCTTACCTCATCCCAATCTTCGCGGCGCAGTTTCATGCCTGCAAATTCAAGATTGGAAATATCAGGTGCAAATGCAAGCAATCGCAAAGGGACATGCACAGCAAAAGACCAATCTTTAAAATACCAGGCGGCTGCAGGCGTGATCACCGCATACAAACTGCTATCAAGATACGCCGCGCCAAAACCCTGGGTGATGTGATTGAAGCGACTGATCAATTGGGTCATACCCGGTTGGCTGAACTGACCTTTGACAAAATCCGGGATCCACCGTTCCATTGAAGATCCAACACGACCGCGCAATACCCAGAGATCAGGCGGTTCAGGCAGCATGGCGCGTGATATCGGGACAGCGGGAAGCGCAAGAATTGGCGCAGCAAGCACCGCCTCTACGGGTGGTTTGACTTCTGGCGCAGCAAGCACCGCCTCTACGGGTGGTTTGACTTCTGGCGCAGCAAGCACCGCCTCTACGGGTGGTTTGACTTCTGGCGCAGCAAGCACCGCCTCTACGGGTGGCTTGACCGGCGCCGGTTGTGGGGGCGGAGCGATGGGAATGGGTTCGGTTTTTGTGAGCGTTTTCAAACGCGGTTTTTTCTTAGCAGGCGGTTTACGAACCGCCCTCGCCCCTACCGGCTTTTCATGAACCATCCCGACAGGTGCGGCACCCAACACACGCTTAGGGCGCAAAGGTCCCGCAGGCGGAGTCGTCGGTGCTGCAATCAGCCAAGCCATCATCAACGGGAGGACGATCATAGGAATACCTGCACGGTATCAATGTAACACAAAGAAATGATGGCCTAGAATTTATGGCAATCGAATAATGCTTTTTATTCAAAGCCGAATAATGATTTTATGACTTACCTTAGGTGTGCCGCCCTCATCACGATCGATCACGATGACAGGCAGCGAAACCCTATCGTCTTGGCCAAGACTGCGACTACCCATCGGTGCTGACAAATGCTCACTGATGGGACCCGAAAGATAATTTTGCTGACCATACATAACAACACGAGTTCTATCAATCCATTGGACACGCGGACGGCGTGGCGGTGTTAAAGACACTTCCAACCGATGTTGCGCCTCTGAAAAAATCGCATCCACTTTTTCAAAAAACCACAGCTTCATGTCGGGGATCCCACAGTAGCTCCACGTATCAAACCAAATGCGGCTCATCTGCGTTTGCAACATAGGCGCCATGACAACCCATGCCTTGTCCGTTGCATTGGGCAAATTCAATCGTGAAAAGTTGTGGCTCCAACCCGCAAAACCTTCGTAAGGTGGCACATACTCGGTAGGTAGACCGGGGGAAGGGGAAGGCGAATGTATTTCCAACTGTCCCCACAGCGCCGCAAGATTTGGGTTTTGACGATTGTTCGGGTTCGACAGCGTCGCTGCATCCAAAACCATGTCATCGGTCACTGGATGCGTTGGAGAATAGCCCAAACATGTCAAAGCGGCCGGTTTGAGCGCATCGGGCAAATCTTTCACCTTCATGGCACGGGGCGCGGCGGCAACTTGCGGTTCCACAGGCCCAACGTCGATCTTCCATTCTTTTAAGTTGTGCGCCGTCCAGCCTTCGGGACTCATGGCATCGCATAGCAACGCAAGCCATGGTTTGGTTTCGGGAGGGAACCCAGGAACCAAAACGCCGGCATCCAGATCAGCAAGCTTTGCTTTCCAACCGGGAATTCTATCGCTTCCATACGCATTGATGGGAAAATCCTTAGGGCGACTGCCAGGTGGGAAACTTGTTGGGATGAACGTATCCAAAACGGTTTTAAAATCAGAGTTGTTGTCGAAGTGTACATTCAACGCGCGCAAAACATCGCCATGCCAGCGCGGTTGCAGAACAGGATCAATGCGAACTGCTTGACCAGACATATCAAACGTCTCCATGCAGCTCGCTGTGGCGTGTGGATGTATGAGAAGCGTAGAGGCGTTGGCAAGGCTGGGTTCCCGCTTTCGCGGGAATGACACATTTATATTAGTCGTCATTCCCGCGAAGGCGGGAACCCAGTCGCTTCAGGTCACGAAACGGTAAGCGTAAAAACGACTTTGCCTTCAAGGATCGTACAAACCACGCGACCTGTCATCGTATGGCCGAGAAACGGCGAATTGTGGCTTTTGCTTAAGATTTGCGATGCGTCGAAAAGCCACGTTTCGTTGGGATCAACAATTGCAATGTCAGCCACGCCACCTTGCTTGATTTGGCCATAAGGCAAATTCAAACAACGCGCAGGCCCTGTGGTCAGTCTGTCGATGACATCCAAAAGTGGCATTTTTTCTTTGCGCCACAAATCCAAACTGAGAGGCAACATGGTTTGAAGACCGATAATGCCATTGGCTGCGTCGTCAAAGGCCACGTCTTTTTCAAGGCTGCTGTGCGGCGCGTGATCCGTGGCAATGGCATCCAGCGTTCCGTCGCGCAGACCTTCAATCACAGCGACGCGATCGACTTCTTCCCGAAGGGGCGGACTCATTTTTGCAAACGTCTGATAGCCGCGTACCGCATCGTGGGTCAGTGCAAAATGATGGGGCGCACCTTCACCGGTTACCCGCACACCGCGTGCCTTGGCTTGCCGAATCAAATCCACCGCACCCGCGGTCGACACATGACACACGTGCAACCAACCGCCTGTGTATTCGGCGAGCATGATGTCGCGTGCGACAGCCACATCTTCCGCCACACGGGGGATCCCACCAAGCCCAAGTTCTGTGGACACAGCGCCTTCGTGCATGCTGCCACAACACGACAAACCCAATTCTTCGGCATGGGTCAAAACGGGCAAATCAAAGGCTTTGGCATATTCGAGGGCCGATCGAAACAATTTGGGATCGGCCACAGGATTGCCATCGTCGGTCAGTGCCACGGCCCCTGCTGTTTTGAGTTCTTCAAAGGGTGTGAGACGTTCGCCTTTTTGATCCATGGTCACGGCGGCCGATGGCAGCACACGTGCAAGGCCCACTTCAATACCGCGGCGAAGCACATGCTTCACCAATTCAGCATTGTGCAACACAGGCTTTGTGTTGGGCATGGCCACCATGGTGGTCACCCCACCTGCGGCAGCGGCTTTGGAACCCGATTCAATATCTTCTTTGTATTCTTGCCCAGGTTCTCGCAAATGCACGTGAATATCCACAATGCCAGGGATCACCCATTTGCCTGATGCATCGATGTTGTTGGCACCTTTGCGCGTTGCTGGCTTTGCAATTTCCGCGATTTTACCGTCGGCAATACGAACATCCACCACACGATCGGTTTTCGAGGCTGGATCAAGGAGACGTCCATTCACAATCCAATACTCACTCACGACTCATCTCCACCGAGAATTAAGTACAAGAGCGCCGCACGCACCGCGACGCCATTTTCCACCTGATCTAAAATCACACTTTGGGGCCCGTCCATGAGTTCGGCCGAAATTTCAACGCCGCGATTCACAGGCCCTGGGTGCATCACAATGGCATCGGGACGCGCAAGTTTCATGGCATTTGAATTGAGACCATACACCCGCGAATACTCGCGAAGCTCAGGCAACAATCCTGACGTCATACGCTCTTTTTGCAATCGCAATGTCATCACCACGTGTGCACCTTCCAAGCATTCACGAAGGCTTGTGCACACCGTTGTGCCATACACTTCTGCGAGTTCACGGGGCATCAACGTATTGGGTCCAAACACACGGGTTTGTGCGCCCATGGTTTTAAGGCCAATCAAATTGGAGCGTGCCACGCGCGAATGGGTCACATCGCCCACAATGGCCACCTGCAAGCCTTCGAGATGGCCGAAGCGCTGACGCATCGTCAGCATGTCGAGAAGCCCTTGGGTCGGATGTTCATGCCGACCATCGCCTGCATTGATCACGCGCGCTTTCACATGCTTTGCAATCACCTGAGGCGCGCCACTTTGGCCGTGTCTAATAACAATAACGTCGGCCTGCATGGCATCCAGCGTTTGCGCCGTATCCACCAAGGATTCTCCTTTGGAAGTGGATGAACCTGATGCCGACATATTGACGCCATCGGCACTCAATCGTTTGGCCGCAAGTTCAAAACTGATGCGCGTGCGCGTGCTGTTTTCAAGAAACACATTGAGCACCGTGCGACCGCGCAAAGTGGGAACTTTTTTGATGGTGCGCCGTGAAATATCGCGGAAGCCTTCGGAGGCATCCAAAATCGCATGGATGATATCGGCCGAAACACCGCGAAGACCTAAGAAATGTTGTCCCGCGAGACTCATCGCTGTTTCTCCGTAAGGCTTACCGAATCATGGTCGGCGTCTGCTTCAACAAGCATCACTTCGATATGTTGATTTAAATTGGTGTCCACACGCATGCCCACAATATCGGCCGCAATGGGGAGTTCACGCAAACCCCGATCCACAAGGACCGCAAGGCGCACCGCTTTGGGTCGTCCGTAATCCAAAATGGCATCGATGGCCGCGCGCACCGTGCGGCCGGTAAACAGCACATCATCCACCAAAACAATCAGATACTTGGTGACATCGAAAGGGATCTGACTGACACCCACTTCGGGCCAATCTTTGGGACCAAAACCGTCGTCACGATACAGTGTGATATCTACCACACCCACGGGCACGTTAAGGCTTTTGGCCATGCGTTTTGCGAGATGCTCGCCACCTGTACGAATACCCACCAGCGCAACAGGGACATTGCCCGCCATGGTCCGAACCGATGCGGCCATGGCATCAACGGCTTTCGTGAGCTGCGATGCGTCCATCAGGATCTGCGTCGACACGGCGTCCCCCTCTTCTTCGAATGTGATTGCGAGCATAAGGGGCTTGGAAGTAATAAATGTACCGTTTTAGAAACTGATGCGCCCACATGGCAAGGCGCGAGGCCGAAGCAATATTTGATATATTGCAAGCGCCTAGCAACACTGCCAGGTGGGATGCAGCAGGTTCTAAAACGGTACATTTATTACTTCCAAGCCCCTAAGCCATACGGCCAAGTCCCTAAGGTGTCAATCAAACGTCCCTATACCAACGTACTAATGTTCTCACGTAGGGGCGGTTCGTGAACCGCCCTATTTGCATATTACAAACACCGCAAGGGCGGTTCACGAACCGCCCCTACCTATGACATACGGTGTGTGAGATATCAGCACGCCACCACGTCGCAGAGGCTAAACCATGACAGCAATTCAGCAACACGTCGCATCAAATGCCATTAAAAAAATCGTGTGGGAGTCTGATCTCCGTCCGACGGCTCTGGCGGCCAATAAATTGTTGGGCAATGCATTTAAAACCGAAACCCCTGGTGAACGCATCAAGGCGGGAGATGAATATCGCGCTGCCTGCCAACAACTTGCAGGCTCCCTCTCATTCCATCGACGCCATGAATTGGTCGCATGCCTGGAAGCCAGGCAACAACGCATTGTGGTGGGCAAAGAAGCCGGTTAAGCCAAGCACAAAGGCATGGAAGCCCAAGAGACCATCGCACGCGCCCACAAGATCCTCCGATTGGGTGACCATACGCTGAGCAACGACATCCTGTGGGTCATCAGCAGCGATCAACAATACATCGAGATCCCCCGCGTGGCACTCATGGCGCAGCTTCCCGATTCGATGCTTGGTGCTTTGTCGCGCCAAGCCGAGAACATGGCTGGAGGCCAAGACCTCACGGGTGCATTCACCGTTGAGACACCTGGCAATGTGCTGGAAGCCGTCGCGACCGCACTTCGCGGAGAGACGCTCACACTTTCACAAAGCATAAGCCTCTTGGGTTCGCCTGGTGAATTCCTGATCATTCCAGAAGCATGGGTGACAAAACATGCGCATGCTGACTTCAAAAAGTGGGACGCCATTCCTGCGCACGACGCGTACGTGAAGTCCGTCCAAAATGAATATGCGACGCAATGCTCGGCATATTTTTGGGCCGACTCACCACATTCTTTGCCACAAAAAAACCGGATAATTTTAACCCAGAGAGCGGCGGCACGACGCTTTCAATCCCTTTTAAAGGAGATTGCACATGGGCCCCTGGGTTTTTCACGTCATGGCCACCCGCCTTCAGAGAGATGCGCGATTTTAAATACAATGTCACCATGCCCACGGAGGATCTTGGAAGAAAAAGGGTACCTCGGTGCGCGCATCGAATGGAGACGCACCCTACCCCGTTCGGTCGATAATTTATCATCCCAAGATACAGAAAAACTTGGCCAAAATTTCTCCGGCAATTTTACGATTCAATTTCATATCGCACCGCCGATCGTCGGGGCAATAAAACAAGCCTCTGAATAAACCACACGTATTTATTGCGACGTAAACTCATACCGCCCCACCACAAAGTCAGCTGGACGCTCCGGCGCATACGCGATATCAAGAAACACCTTGCCTTGGATCTGTGTTTCAGGCGGATTGTTGCTCACATTGCAAATCACGTTAAACGCCTGGGCAGCCGACGCACCAAAAAGACCACCCGACTCCCAAAGCGTGCTCAAAATATTCGTCGCAGTCCGTGTCATCGCTGCCCATAGCTGCGGCGTATTGGAAGCAAATACAACCCATTGCAAATTGGACTTGATGCTTGCATCAATAAAAAGACCTAGGCGTACGGAACTTAGATATTGCCACAATGGCGTATGCGACAACGTTTTTGCACCCCATATCACCGTGCCGTAGAGCGATATGTTTTTGATGACATTCACGCGATTGGCCGAAAGCTCGCCTTGTTCCGTATCATTGACAGTGAACCCCAATGAAAAGGCCGTATTGATCGGATAATGCACACCTGCCGGTGCTGCCCAAACACCCACCGCGATATCGGATGTCGCCATGATGCCTGCGATGGCACCGGTGGCGCCGGTAACCAATCCACCCTCCGAAAAAGTCATGCTCGGCGTGTAAAGCGCCACGTAGCGACTCGAAAATTGGTCTGTATAATCATCGACCCACGTGTTCACACTGCTCACCGTCGTCAATGACACGGGTGTTGATGCCAAAGCCAACATGGCATGGGATCCCGCATAGTCCCCCATCGCTGCGATCATCGATGCGGCGTCCGCCGCAGTCATACGAACCAGATCCGGAACCACAAGAATATTGATTCCAGAAATCGTATCCAGTTCGTCCAATCCGTCGACCAACGTATTCATTGCAGGTGCATCACCGGCTTCATCCCCCGCAACACGAACCACATAGGCAACATTGCCGCCATTCAAAAAAAACTGTTCCACCGCGAGATCCATGTGACCGCTTGCGTCACCATTCACGAATAGCGACATATAGTCATCGAAGTTTGTGATCAGGGTGGCTGTATTCAATAAGCCTGCGCCTGCGGTGCCCACAAACGCGGTCACATTGGTGGATGGCGGAACATCGGCTCCGCCCATCGACGGCAATTCGTTAATATAAACGCCAGGATATGCCGTAGTAATTGCAGCGGGAATAGCAATACCTTGTGCGCAATTTGTCGGTAGAAGATGAAGGATTTTGCTTTCTGTCGCATGGCCTTCAATGCGCAACACAAGTGTCCCCTGCGGCACGGTGATGCGTACGAAATCCAATGCGTTATTAAGTGTTGCGAGACGTTCACCGTCACCTGTTTCGAGATACAATGCACCAAACGATGAAGAGCCTCGCGTAAATTCCATGGTCGTTGCCACAGGGATCACGTAGCTTACCACATCCTCCCCTTTGTCCCCAGAATCCGAAGGATGCACCGAAGTCGCTACTCCCGATTCAAGTTCAAGAACCATGGCATCGGCAATTTGCAGATGAATCGTGTTATCAGTGGCAAGTTGATGTTCGTGGAGCACACGCGAAGGCGGCACAGGACAAACGTTCAACGTCGCAGGATCGTCAGAACCACCTGTGCATGCGAAGAAGAAAAAACAACCCAAAACAAGGAATTCAAATCGAAGCATCTATTTAAATAAACGCCGAAGAGAACAACAATTCAAATAATCTTAATATTCACGTGAAAGAGATCCCCTGTGCCAGCTTCCCAAGGACGTTTGTGGGTCAACTCTACGGGGATCACTGTCCCGGAATTTGCACCGATCATCGGGCTGGTTTTCCATGTGAAGCTTCGCACGCCGCCCACGCCTGTCATGCCTGGTTGATGCGCATCAGACACGAATTTACTTGAAGGCATTCCGAGCGCGCGTGAACCCGGCACAACACTCCACACATAACCTGTCGATGGGTTTTCACGCAGTGAAATACTAAACGATCCACCCTCACGAACGGCAATGGTCTTGCCATTGTCTGCACCAGTGATTTTTACAATACGCGCTGGGCGCGGACCTGCTGGAATTTGATGATGATTGAGTACCGCCTGCGCGCTTTGATGATTCGCTGCAATTTTCTCGAATTTATCTTTAAGCGCCTGAACCCCTGGATGACTTTGCGTTGTCTGATCTTGGGCGCTTGAGTAAATCGTGGGTAAGGTGACCTCATGAACGCGTTGGGCATTGGAACTCATAAATGTATTCTCCCCAAGGCGGTCGCGCGCTCTTAATTATCGTACAAAAGCCCACCTTGTTGCGTCCGAATCATCATCGATTCTCCTGAAAAGACACCCCATTGTGATTAGTATACTGCATGTCTGTAAATCGGCCTTTACCTCTCCAATTTCCGACACTTCCCAATCCCCACGCATTCACCGCCCACCTGACGGATGCTGGCGAGTGTATTTATGTTGAGGATCTGCACTTCACAAGCGCGTCTCAATACGCAATCCCCATCCATGATGGCCTTAAGAATCCCATGGTTCAATCGGTTTTTCGATCGTCCCAAAGCATGCCCGAAATAATAAATGACATGAACAAATTACGCATTGCTCGAGGATTGCCTGTATGGATAACACCAGGCGACGATTGCCAAGGGTGGAGCACGTTAGCGCTTCATGCGCGACACTGGGCAAGCCAAAACATTCTCGTTCCTTGGTTCGTGGCATGCGCACGCATGTTTGATGCGTTCAGCAGAGGCACCTATGACGAACAAGATCTGCGCGCCATGGATATCGTTTATGATGCGGTTGCCTTTTATCACCATGCTGAGAATTTTGGATGGATGGGCACCCATCAACCCCGTTTGCCCAACAGTGATATCGCACTGACGACAACCGTTGTAGGACACAGTGGTTCTTCTGAAATCCAACAGTTTTTGTTGGAACACCACCAGGCTCATCAAGGCAATCCTTGGTTTCTCTTCTGGAATACGCCCTATCACACGGGTGCATGCGGACACGATGGCAACAGCTGGTATATCATTGATACCAATGACGAATGCGGCTGGGGACGGCCATTGCGCAATTCAAATAAAGTCGTGGGATCCATCCTTCTTGATCCTATGTCGGAAAACGACAGCCAACTTCCATCACAAACCTGGTTATTTCACGGCTACGGCATGGCGGATGGCACAGCAGAAAGCCATCGTATTTTCACTCCCAATACAATCAATCACCAAGGCGGTAACGACTGGGCACCTCTGCATCTGGCTGCAAGCATTGGCTTGGTAGGATCTGTCCGCGCACTTTTACAGACGCCATTTCTGAATGCGAAAATTCATTTTAGTGGCGAGAGACAAGCGATAGACCTCGCCGCATCACACAATGCCGTTGGCTGCCTCGCGGACTTACTCCTTGCAACGCAGCAGCATCCAGACACGATCCTTGATGAGGATGGCGCAACACCCCTGCATCACGCCGCCCACAACAATGCTTGGGATACCGTCACTTTTCTCATGTTTCAGGGGGCAAAAGCAGAGACAATGGATACTGACGGCATGACGCCCATCGATCATGCGCATCAAGAGGGGCACACATTTTTGCGCGATTTTCTTGAAGAAATCGACACGCATCAAACCGACGTGCTGCACATCACACTCGAATGCCCTGCAGACGAAGCGTCGGTGAACAATGGACCGAAGTGCCTTCAATCTTTAAGCAATATGTAACATTTTGCGCTACAATGATCCCATGATGCACTTTATTGCATTCTGTGGATTTGCAACCGTCATCTTGGGGCCCATTGATCACGGGGTGCTCTCGGGTGACTACCACATCACCCCCGTGCTATGCCCAGAGGCTCCCGAACGGAGCATTGCACCATGGCAGTTGTGTGATGGACATCCTGAATGCCCCGAAGGCGGCGACGAATTGAATTGCGAAACGCACGCATGCCATGAAGGGCAAACACGATGCCCCAATATACCCATGTGTATTTCACCCCAGCAATTGTGCGATGGCGTGGTGGATTGTGTTGGCGGCGACACCACGCTCGGCAACGACGAGTCTACCCAAGCCTGCGAAGAGTGCCCGCTTTGGGGACGATTCAAATGCGACGACGGAACCCAATGCATTGATACAGACAAAGTATGCAATTATTTTGTTTTCTTCGAATGCAACGACCACAGTGACGAACTCAATTGTTCCGAATACCCATGCCCCGAAAAGTTTGTACGATGTGGGCACGGAGGTGAGCAATGTATCGCAAGGGATAGAATCTGTGATGGGAAAAGCGATTGTAGTGACGGAAGCGATGAAGGAAATCAGTGTGTAGCGCTTGATTACACATGTCCTGGAAACACGTTTGCATGTACCAAATATGGTTATTTCAATGCCGCGGGAATATGGCAACAAAAATCTCGGTGCATTGAACGAACGCATTTATGTGACAACACCATCGATTGTATGGGCGTTGAAGATGAAAGAATTGAGACATGCGCAAACATCGCCTGCGCGCCTGGATTTGTGCATTGCGCGGTTGCCAATGTTTGCATCGATGCCCAAGCGATGCACAACGGTAGGCTCGATTGCTCTGGTCCAACACCCGATGGGCGCCTCGATACAAGCGATGAATCCAATGCAACACTGGGTCGCTGCAAACATGGCAACAGAATGTGTCACGATGAATTGACGTGTGTTAGAGAAAACACATGGTGCGATGGACGCAATGACTGCGGCGACGCCAGCGACGAAACAGATTGCCAGAGCTGCGCTGCTCCCCCTTCTGCAGACACCTGCATCGCACAATGTTCCGCCCTGCCCAAAAACAAGGGTTGGTTTGGGGATTACGGTTACGCAACAGGCAATGTACGTTGCCTCGATGCGTGCGTTTGTGAAAAATGTCCTCAAGTTCCCAAGGCGGCTGCTTGTAGAAAAAAGTGTCGTAAATTACATAAAACGGGTGTGATCATGGATGATCGCAGTGTTGACGGATGCCCAACATGCGTTTGTATCTAAATCTTTGCCTATTCCCTTCGGGCGTGTAGTCTCATTTCCCATGAAATCGGAAAACATGAAATCGGAAAAAGCGTTGCATGCAGCCAATGACCAATTCTACGCAGCACTCAACGCGATGTTCACCGGTGAACTTGCCCCCATGAACGCGATCTGGTCGCATCGCGACGACGTCACACAAATGGGGCCTTTCGGCAATCGCCTCGTGGGCTGGACTGCCGTGGGTGAAGAATTCAAACGAACTGCCGCGATGAAACTCGGTGGACGCGTTGTTTGCAAAGATCTGAGGATCACTGTCGGATCCGATTTGGGTTATGCGGTCTGCGTGGAAGAAGGCGAAAACATGAGCGCAGACGGCAAGCCCGTGATGGTGAGTCACCGGGCCACAAACGTTTTTCGTTTGGAAAACGGGCAATGGACATTGGTCCATCACCATACAGATCTCTCGCCGCAGCTCATCAAAGCGACCCGCATGAAAGGTCAGTGATAACACTTCCTGTTAATCCCAATTCTATCAAGACGTCATTCCCACGAACTCCAGACAGCCCTTTGGGCCTACCCGGCAGTTTAGACACTTGCATCGTGGCTTTGGAACGCGGGCATCCTGCCCGCGCTCCAAGTCACTTGCTCGATTCAAGTTTCTTAGGAAAGCGGGAACCCAGTGGCATTTTTTCGAAATTCCCTGACCTTGGCGATGTGCTTCCCGATGCGAAGATGCGCGCAAGCAAAAGACGCAATCTGAGCCATAGACCACGTAAAAAAAGAAAGCGCCCCGACAAGCGAGGCGCGTCCCTAAGGTTTGCCCATCGAATTGGTATCCGATGAACCCCTCCCCTTAATTACGAAATAATCGCACACCAACACACTTGTCAACACCTTTCGGCAGAAGACCAACGCGGTGCGCAATTATGGCTACACGATATCGAATTCCGCAAACACTTTAACAACTTCCGAGCGACCTTGAGCTTCTGCTTCGGCGCGTACCGATGCCGCGACATGACGATCTATTTTCGGATTGCTAAGCAAAATCCTTAAAACATCACAGTGGTTATTATTCGCTGCATAGTGAAGCGCTCTTCTCCCTGCTGCGTCAGGTTGGTTGATATCAACCCTCGCATCCGACAACAAAAGCGCAACCGTGTCTGCGCGACCATGCATGGCTGCAAGAGACGCAGTATTGGGGTAGCCAGGCTTCACTGTATTGGGATTTATTTCGGGAACAGCAAGCAACATCGCTACAATTTCTGTATGGCCTTTTTCAGCGGCAAGCGACAATGCCGTGGCACCCGAGGGTTTCATTTTATTAACGTTTATTCCTGGAATATCAAGCAACAGTTTGACAATGTCAGCATATCCATTCTGCGCCGCAAGATAAAGCGCATCGCCTATTGCGTCAGATGATATCTTCGCTATTTTTCCAGACGCGAGCAAACTCATTACCGCATCATAATTACCATTCATGCTTGCCACAGCAAGAAGAGAAGAAATACATTGAGGATCGTCAGCCAATTTTGAATTCGAATAGGATATGCCCGTATTCAACGGTTCCAAAATAGAACTTCCGGAATAACGCTTCGATATTTCGAGATGAAAGACTTCAGGTTTATCAGAGTATTGGGCAGGCATTGGGTCATGTGGATCAATATTTGGGTCATAATGATAGTCAAACGGAAAGTCTGAAGACCCTTCACGAAAACATGCAGTCGTATGCGATTTACTCGACACGAGAATGCACTCATCCCCGTTTCCTCTCGAACGGCTATTGAGATGTAAAATCAATTCATCATGTGTCCCATAAAAAAGTTTTACTTCTGCCAAAGAAAGACTCGGCGTTGAATGAGATTCAGTCCCATGAGCATCGGCCGGATAATCATCATACAAAGAAAATTGCGCACCACGCGTGGTTATCTCGTTCCCAGCATGTAGCCATAAAATAGACTGAGATAACCATTCGAGCTGAGCATTAAATTTGGGATCATTGAGACAAGCTTCTGGATCCATTTTAAATCGCTCAACCAAAACCCCAAGATAACCAGTCCATTCTTCCGCTTGCCCTATGCTTGCATAATAAAGAAACAGCATCGAGAGGCCATGGCATACGCCCTTATGCAGATCTCCTCCGAATTCTTGACTCCGTTCAAACGTAACTTCTGGATGATCAGGATGGAGCACATAGGGACGATTGAAATAATCGTTCATCATGCCAATGATATTTTCCTGGGCAATCCCATACGGCATGGGACGGACTCCCGCTTGGCTCACTTGCGTGCGCGGTTTGGGCTCAAGCGCTGCAAGACCCTCCAAACTCGGCGGATGCGCTCCCAGCACTTCACGTAAAGTAATTCCTGCAAACTGATCTTTGATAGGCGGAGGAATATGCGATGAAGATGCCTCAGCATGCGATGCCGGCAAACTAGAAACACGCGGCAAAGCCGATTTTATCGACATGCGATCCATCCAGCAGAAGCACGCACAAAAAAAGGCGTGCAGTCTTGTGTTATATCATTAAGTGATGCGTCAGAAAGTATTCATGCAGATTACAAGGCTCATGGACATAGGCGCACAAAAAACCACCATTTGACACATCCTCCTACATCATGCTTGCTTGTCGTGTGGAAAAAACGATCGCCCGCTCGCAGATCTCCCTCCCACGAACTCTCAACATCTGCTCGCAGATCCTGTTGCTTTGCGGCAGCATGGCCTGTGGACTCGCTGAACGGGGTAGCAATACACCACCGTTGGAACCCCAAAAATTGCCCGATGATCTCCCAACCGAGATCCCAACACCGCCAGATAAGCCCACACCGATCCCCGATCCCCATCAGTGCGACAATCCTGTCCCCAGCAGCGGTTGCGTGGTCACACAAGGCAGCGATGATGTGATCATCATGCAAGGCACATTGCTTCTCCCCACAGGACAACTCGAACGCGGCCAAGTACGCATCGAAGGCAGCACCATCACCTGTGTCGGCTGTGATTGCGATGTGGCAACGGCCACACATATCACCTGCGGCGATACTGCCATCTCGCCAGGCCTCATCAATCCCCATGATCACTTGGGATGGACCCATGATGTTCCCGTAAAAATAAACCACCATGAACGTTTTGAACACCGTCACGATTGGCGCAATGGCGATCCTGAAGATCAGGATCGTGCTCTCAACACCCACGGCGGCGCCAACAACGCTGAACTGACGTGGGGCGAATTGCGTCAAGCCTCAGCAGGCACCACAAGCATCATCGGCAGTGAATCGGCACCCGGGCTTTTGCGCAATCTCGATGTGAAACGTGAAGCCGATCTTCCCTTCGCCACCGGCGCATCCACATTTCCCCTGGGCGACAGTCGCGGTGATGTACGACGCAACAATTGTCGTTATCCCAAAATAGTCACAGACACCTACGTCAATAACCAAAAAGCTTATGTTCCCCACGTGGGCGAAGGCATCGACGGTCGTGCACAAAACGAATTGCGCTGCATCGAAGGGGTACTTCCTGGCGCCGCCCACTGGCTTTCACCTCGCGTGGCGTTGGTTCATGCCATTGCGGTCGATGCCATCGATGCCGAACGCATCGCACAAGCCAATGCAAGCGTGGTGTGGTCACCCCGATCCAATCTTGCGCTCTATGGCAACACCGCGCCCATCCCTCTGCTTACGCGCCTCGGTGTCTCGGTGGCACTCGGCACCGATTGGATCCCCACAGGATCCGCCACCATCCCCCGTGAAATGCAATGCGCACGTCACATGAGCGAAACCTATTGGAACACCGCCATCGCGGATCAAGATCTTTGGTGGATGGTCACCGGCGCTGCCGCCAAAGCCGCAGGACAGCCCACCCTGGGTGTTTTACGCGAAGGAGGCTCTGCCGACATCGCCCTCTTTGCAATTCCCGATGGTCGGCCGTACAACATCGCCGATCGCACGGCCGAACATACACGTTTGGTCTTGCGCGGTGGAAAACCGATCTTTGGTGATACAGAAATCGTCAAACAATTGACCAACAATTGCACAACGATCCCAAGCAATTGTACCACTGAAAAAACAACATGCCTGCCGGCCCCCTTCAACACGTATCAAGATCTTGCAAACACCGTAGGCACCACCGGATACGGATTGTATCTGTGTGAGGCACTTCCCGACGAACCCCACTGCGAAGCCTATACCCTCGTTTCAAGCGAACACGACCAAGATCACGACGGCATCGACGATGCCAACGACAATTGCCCCAGCATGTTCAATCCACCGCTTGCGGATGTTGGCGCCGTACAAGCCGATCATGATCATGACGGACAAGGCGATATGTGCGATCTGTGTCCGCTTGGTGAACAGGCCTGTCTCCAAACATCACAGGTCGATCCCGATGGCGATGGGATCTTGGCCGTGAATGATCTCTGCCAAGATGTTTATGACACCGACAACAGCGACAGCGATCACGATGGCCATGGCGATGCATGCGATGCATGCCCCAACGAACCCAATCCTGGTGATCAGGCATGCAGTATAGGCATGCGTGCACTCAAAGAAACCGGGGCGCCTTTGGGATCCGCCGTTGCACTTCACCATGTTCGTGTCACCACAACCACTGCCAAAGGCTATTTTGTCCAAGACACAAACAGCAGCAGTGTGGATTTCTCGGGTATTTTGATTAAAGAAAGCGTGCCCGCCGCGCGTCCTCCCATCGGAAGTACCATCGTGCTCCGCTTTGGGATTGTGGAACGAAGTTATGGTCAAACACGCCTTAGCAATGCCACATGGCACAGTGCAGACTCTGCGCCGCAAGAGATCCCGTGGAGCACCAGCGTTGAAAGTATCAATGCAAGCACAAGCAGCATCAACACCGCACGCATGGCCTACGATGGAGTCACCGTGACTTTGGACAACATAAGAATCACCCAAGCCCAAAGCACCGCATTACCCCAAACGCTCAAAACAGACACCAACGTGAGCATTCTGTTTGCAAACCCCATTGATGCGTCGGCATTCATTGATCAAACAGTGCGTGTTACCGGCGTATTAAACCGAACATCCGGTTGGGAATTGTGGCCACGGTCGGTCAACGATCTTGTCAACATGAGTACCCCACCCGCACCGGATCCAACACCCGATCCAACACCTGAGCCAACCCCAGCACCCGTGGGCGATGATCTTGGTGGCTTCACCCTGGTGCAAACCAACGCCGCGCGCACATTCACATTGTCCCCTGGTACCGTCGTTCCACCGGGTCATTTCCTGATCGTCGCACGCAAAGTCAGCAAAACCGATTTTGAGGCCTATTGGCACATCACATTGCCAAGCAACGTGACGTTCATCAACAGTGGAGATAAGTTTCCAAGCCTCAATGGTGATGAAACCATTCAACTGCGCAGCGCATCCGGGGTACTTCTCGCAGATGAAAGTCCGGAGCTTGTTGTGGGTACATGCGCTGAACGTACGCTTGATGGATGGGCGTCGCACGCCACACCAAGCGAACTCGTACTTCCTGAAAATTCTCACCCAACAGAACCCACGGTACGCATGGTTTGCGATACGTCCGCAGGCTCTGGTATTTACATCAACGAATTTATTCTCATCGAACGGTAATATTTCATGCACAACGATTCGTATGGCATCGTGATTTCGAAGAATCATATATTGATCACCGCTGTGGTCGTTGTAGCACTTGTTGCGACCGCATTTGTTGCGGGCCTTGGCGCAGGAAAACGTGCTGTCCTCTCAGCCGAAGCCATTCCCGATACCCTTGATGCGATTGATGATCGAGCACGCGCAGCCGACATGATGTTTTATGGAACGCTCGGCGACAGCGACGATCCAGCAAGACCCGACGGAAGCACGCCCATGCAAGGGCAAGCTGAACTTGTTTTGATGCGTGCACTCAAATCCAGCTCGCCCAAACGAGGCGAATTTACATTGCGCATCACAAAAACAGGAAGTGAAAGTAAAAATCAAACCATGGTGTCTCAATTACGTAAGATGGGATTTTCTCCCACGCAGTTCACCGCCGACGATGGGCAAAAATATGTACGCGTAGGACGTTTTGAAAGCAAAAGCCAAGCCGAGCGTGCAAGGCTCATTATCAAACGCAAATCTGTGGAAGCCGAAGTACTTAAGATGTAATCAAGTCATGCGAGTGCTTTATGCAGCGAGTATCTTTGTATTTATTTTTTTCCGTTTTCTGCGTCCTGTAGCCACGTGTTCGCGCTTTGCAGGTTCTTGGGCGGCGGGCGCAGCCTCTTCGTATTTGAAAATATCGCTCACCTGGACACGCTCAGCCAGATTATTGGGATTTGTTCCATGAAGTCCTACCCATGCTTTCAAGGCATCATAGTCGTAGAGTCTCCCCCCCAATCGATCATTTTGGATGAGAAGAACGGTTGAGCCGTTGTTGGGCACGGCCGATAATTCATCGCGTGTGATCGTGCAGATTTTGTCCTCGATATTGTAAATCGCAAAACTCCCCTTGGGCTTATAGGATGGAAGATCCTGCCATTCGGAAAAGTGGTGCGCTCTTGGAGGAGCAGGAAGAGGAGCAGGAAAAAATACGTGATGTACCTCGGCCATAAAGCAGGCGCACGTAAAGCCGAAGCCATGTCCTATGCCAAACTGCGCAGAATCATAAACTCTCATTTCAGGAATTTCAGAAGGATTGAAATAAGAGTTTGCAGCCCACAAAAGTGTTGGAAGAACGGTTGTAGAGACGAGGCCTGCCGCGACGCTCCTAGGCATCACGCGGTCACCATTGGTGATCACAGGGCCAAGCGCATATCGAGCAGTCATGCCAGAGACAAAACCGAGGGTGACGTAGGTGATCGATCTTCTATGGATTTCTTCGATCTGTCTTGGCAAATCTCGTAATCTTGCTTCAAGGTCTGGTCTTATGGCGCTCATGTGCCGGATAATTAGCATCATGCTGGCGTGTTGAAAAGTCTTAAATGGAAGCGAATATTTATACGCAATGAGTCTGTGGCAAAACGGTCTACACGATTAACATTTACTTTTTTGAGTTCTCCGCAACAGGAACCGCCGTCGCGACACCCCGCGCAAGTTCCGAAAATCCAATATCGAGCACCGGGTATTTTTCCCAATGATTCAAATCAAAATGCCACCATTCAAAGGGATAGGGCACAAAACCATGCTTGATCATCACCGCTTCAAGTTGAGCCCGATGGGTGCATTGCTCAGGCAAACATGACATGTCATCACGGAAGGCTTTGGGCGTAAAATCGTCAAATTCAGTAGGCATAGGCAGCGGTGTGCCATCCACACCGATCAACGTCACATCCACAGTGGTTCCGCGCGTATGCCGCCCACGATTTTTTGCAGGATTTGAAACATAGCGTTCATCAGGCAAAGCGTTCCACAAAATTTCCTGCACGTGAAAAGGCCGATAGGCATCGTAAATCAACAATCCCAAGCCTTGTGCATGCAATTCTGTTTGCACTGCCGCAAGCGCGCGCGCCGCATCTTCGTGCAAATAGGCATCCGCAATGCCGTACACATTGCGATGGATAAAGTTATGGGTTGTGGCATAACGCAAATCAGCATGAATCGATGGACTCACCGACGAGATCAACACCAGATGATGCTCTATCGCGCTAGAAACGGGCAACACCGGTGTATTGATCCGCACGCAACCCGTCAAAAACATCGCGAAGAAAATGATTTTTACCGTATGCATCGAATTCACTTTAAGTGTTTTTATTTTGCGCCACCACAAACGCATCCACGGCTTCCCATTGCTTCGTAAGCCAGGCTTTTCGTGCCTCGGGATCCTTGGGAACATCACGCGCCGGCGTTCGATCAAAACGCACGTGAATTTCGACACCCACAAGTTTGCCTTTCAATACTTGGCGGATCGACCGAATTTTTTCTAACCCCGCATGGGTACAAAAAACAACATCGGCCCGAGGATTGGCTTCAAGCACTGCAATCGCCCCGCCAAGCTTAAGTGGCATC
Source organism: Bdellovibrionales bacterium (assembly GCA_005801425.1). Taxonomy (GTDB): domain Bacteria; phylum Myxococcota; class XYA12-FULL-58-9; order XYA12-FULL-58-9; family SYDY01; genus SYDY01. The sequence continues at coordinate 32,017 of SYDY01000099.1, forward strand.
ACCGTGGTAAGCCGCATGGCCGACGCCAACCGTTCCTGATCACCCTCAGCGCGCAAACGTTCAATCAAACGCGCGCGGCGATCTTCCGTAAAACGCGTCCCTTCGGGATAAATAACAAGGCCGTCGTTATCAAACAAACCCGCAGCCAGCGCACGCATAGCATCCAATTCTTCTTTGATCCCTGCACCGCGATGAACAAATAAGCTGGGGATCCGCTGTCCAACGATATCGAAAATAGGATCTTTGATAAGCTCGGCTTTCGCCACATAACGTTGCCGCACAGGATAGGGCACACCGATAAGGCAGGATGGAAGCATGCCGTCAAAGACACTCACATGACGAATAAATGTGATCGTCGGCGGTATATGATTGGGATCGCCAACAAAGTAGGGTCGATCAACCACCACGCGACACGAAAATAGAAAAAGCGACATACGATAAATCGCATAAGTCCAATACGCTTGGAGCAGATACGCCACACGCAGCGCCCGAGCCTCTTGTCCAAGTGTTGCAATCCACACAAGCAAGCACATAACAAGACCGAGCACCTCAATCACACCATAGCCAGAAAACGCGATGGCCGTTCGGGTAATACCAAACCGACGTCCAACAAAAATATCGGTAAGAAACCATACGGGCAACAGACCGATGGCAATGATTGGAATGGTAGATCCGAGCATAAGAGCAATAGGAATGGTTACCGATCGACGTTTCCATCTGGCAACCCAAGTTTCAGGAGGCGCTGTCGCGGTACGCATGCGGTAAAATTCTCTCAAAAAAAATATTCGAAAGTATTCTACACAAACATGCGCACCTCGCCAACCGTGCTAGAACAAATTAACCGCGACGAATGCCCTTCTTTCTGCGATCAGCAAGAGTCCGCACGATACGATCATGGGTCTGATTGATCGCAACGTACAGATCATCCGCCGCTTGTGTGATGTTGACTGCCGGGCCTTTTGGGGGCCATACGGTCACGTGACATCGCATACGCCCTGGAGCACCCGCGTGTCCGTCGGGACCGACAGACACACGGACACGGGTCAAGGGTGAAGGGAAAAGACGCGAAATGGGCTGCCCCAACTTCTCATCCAACTGTTGTCGAATTGCTGGGGTGAGGGACACATGATGGGCCGTAAAAGTCGTGCGCATATGAGCTCCTTTGTTAGTTCAAACGACCAAGGATGCTTTTTTATTCCAACTTTTTATTCACAAAGATTGTTTCGTAGCCAAGGACGGTGAATTGTCAGACGTCCGGGTTACAAATGAGACCATACTGAGAACAGGGGAACGTCGCATGGAGCCGCAATCCAAAGAAACCACCGAAGACCTTTCACTTGAAGGGACAGGAACGCGCATGCGGGTGCGCAAACGCAACAGCACCTTTGAACAGGTAGACGTCAATAAAATTGTACGTGCTGTGTCACGGTGTTGTTCAGGATTGCACGCCGCAGACCCCATGCGCATTGCAACACGCACCATAAGTGGGCTTTATGACGGTGCAACCACCCAAGAGCTGGATCAATTGTCCATTCAAACCGCGGCTTCGTTGATTGCTGTCGAACCCGAATACAGCCGTTTGGCTGCACGTTTGCTCGCTACATACATCGACAAAGAAGTCACCAACCAAGAAATTCAATCGTTTTCACAATCGGTCATCACCGGTTTTGAAGAAGGTCTTATCTCTGGGCGCGTGTATGAGTTTGTCACAGGCTCCAGCCGCAAATTAAACGCCGCCATTGAGGCCACGCGCAACGACAATTTCGGTTACTTCGGCTTGCGCACGGTCTACGACCGTTATTTATTGCGTCATCCGCAATCACGCAAAGTCATTGAAACACCCCAATATTTTTTCATGCGCGTCGCATGCGGATTGTCTGAAAATCCCACCGAGGCCGTGGACTTTTATCGACTGATCTCGTCGCTGGCTTATTTGCCAAGTTCACCCACGCTGTTCAATGCAGGCACACGTCATATGCAAATGTCGTCGTGTTATCTGCTCGACTCACCAGAAGACGATCTCGAGGCCATCTACAATCGCTACAGCGACGTCGCCAAGCTCTCAAAATATGCCGGTGGCATTGGGCTTGCATTCCATCGCATCCGTTCTGAAGGCTCGCTTATCCGAAGCACCAACGGAGAAAGCAGCGGTATTGTTCCCTTCTTGAAAACCTTGGATTCTTCGGTGGCTGCCGTCAATCAAGGGGGACGACGCAAAGGCGCTTGCTGCGTTTATCTCGAAGTCTGGCATGCCGATATCGAATCCTTTCTTGAGCTACGCGACAATACCGGCGACGACGCACGAAGAACCCACAATCTCAACCTCGCCAACTGGATTTGCGATCTCTTTATGAAGCGCGTGGAAGCCGATGCCGTGTGGTCGCTCTTCGATCCCAAAGCGGTTCCCAATTTGAGCGAATTGTACGGCGAAGAATTTGAAAAAGCATTCCTCGCTGCTGAAGCCGAAGGACGCTATGCCAAGCAAATGCCCGCGCGCGATTTGTACGCACGCATGATGCGCACGCTTGCGCAAACAGGCAACGGTTGGATTACCTTCAAAGATGCTTGCAACACCAAATGCAATCAAACAGGCCGCGCCAATCGCATGGTGCATTCATCCAATTTGTGCACCGAAATTGTGGAAGTCACGTCCAGCGATGAAACTGCGGTGTGCAACTTGGGTTCGCTCAATCTTGCCCATTTTGTCAAAGATAACGCCGTCGATCATCAGCAACTTGCGGTCACCGTCGAAACAGCCATTCGCTATCTCGACCGCGTGATCGATATCAATTTTTACCCAACCCCCGAAGCCGCCAATTCCAATCGAAAATGGCGCCCTGTGGGCTTGGGCCTCATGGGTTTGCAAGACGTCTTCTTTAAACTTAAGCTGCCCTTCGACTCAGCCGCAGCCTTAGAAGTTTCCACACGCATTCAGGAAACGATTTACTACGCGTCCTTGTCGGCATCCTGTGAATTGTCTAAAGCCCACGGCCCCCATGAGGGCTACAACGAAACACGCATCGCAGCAGGCCATTTGCAAATGGATTTGTGGGGTGTCGAAGTTTCGGACGAGCACCACCCATGGAGCAAACTGCGACAACGCATCAAACAACATGGATTGCGCAACTCGCTCTTGATTGCCATTGCACCCACAGCAACCATCGCATCCATCGCGGGCTGCTACGAATGCATCGAGCCCTTGGTGTCCAATTTATTTAAGCGTGAAACACTCTCGGGTGACTTCATGCAGGTCAATCAATATTTGATCGCGGATCTGAAATCTTTGGGTCTTTGGAACGACGACATGCGCGATCGCATCAAACGCGCCGAAGGCTCCATTCAAGGCATCGATGAGATCCCCGCCGCCATGCGCGATCTTTATCGCACCGCGTGGGAATTGCCGCAGAAATCGCTGATTGACATGGCAGCTGCCCGTGGACCGTTTATCGATCAAGCACAGTCTCTCAATTTGTTCATGGAAACGCCAAGCGTCGGTAAATTGTCGTCCATGTATTTGTACGCATGGAAAACAGGTATTAAAACGACGTATTATTTGCGTTCGCGGCCCGCGACGCGCATCCGTCAAGCCACGGTAAGCAACACGACCAAAGAATACAGCGATGTTGACGCCGTCGCCTGTTCTCTCGAAAACCCTGAAACCTGCGAAGCGTGCCAGTAAACAATACACTCCCCTTCGCAACGCGAGGGGGAGTCGCTCACGAAGTGAGCGGTGGGGGTCCGAGTCAATGCCGTACGAGCTCTTAAGGAGAAACGTTAATGCTACTTGATCCTGGTTTTAATCTCACATTGCGGCCCATGAAATATCCGGGCTTCTACGAGATGTACCGAAATGCCATCAAAAATACCTGGACGGTTGAAGAGGTGGATTTTTCCACCGACGTATCCGATTTACGTTCAAAAATATCGCCTGCAGAGCGACACATGATCCATCGTCTGGTGGCGTTTTTCGCAACAGGCGATTCTATCGTGTCCAACAATTTGGTGCTCAATTTGTACAAACACGTCAACAGCCCCGAAGGACGGCTGTATTTATCGCGTCAGTTGTATGAAGAAGCCCTGCACGTGCAGTTTTATCTTACGCTGCTCGATACGTATATTCCTGACATTGCCGAGCGCGAAGCAGCTTTTGCGGCCATCGACAACGTTCCGTCGATCAAACGCAAAGCGGAGTTTTGTTTCAAGTGGATGGATTCCATCAACAATCTTGAATCTCTTCAAACCCGTGCTGACCGTCGGCAATTTTTGCTCAATATGATCTGTTTTGCCAGTTGCGTCGAAGGTTTGTTTTTCTTTGCAGCCTTTGCGTACGTGTATTTCATGCGATCCAAAGGGTTGCTCAACGGTTTGGCTTCTGGCACCAACTGGGTGTTCCGCGATGAAAGCTGTCACATGGCTTTTGCGTTTGATGTGGTGCACACCGTGCGTCGCGAAGAACCTGATCTCTTTGACGATGCCATGGCCGTTCAGGTGCGCGAGATGATCCGTGAAGCGGTGGATGTGGAAGCAAGCTTTGCCGATGATATTCTTGCAGGTGGTGTTACGGGATTGTCCGCACACAACATGCGCGAATATCTGCAATTCACCGCAGATCAGCGCCTATCCAATCTTGGCATGGCGCCCATGTTTAATACCAAAAATCCTCTGCCCTTCATGGAACTTCAAGATGTGCAGGAATTGTCCAACTTCTTTGAGCGCAGGGTGTCTTCCTACCAAATGGCCATGAAAAGTACGGCATCAGACATTCGATTCGACGAAAGTTTTTAGGATTTTGATCGAATAAGCCCACGGGTATTCCAAAATCCACGCAACAAAGCGCCCATTTGGCCCACGATATCACCCAATTTATTTTCCCATAAAAATCGTGGAATTGACCGCCACAGGCCTCCGTGGGCACATTCAAGGATCCACCCACAATGGTAAAATTTGCCTTCCCCCGGGGCGAGATAGGCTCTGTCACCGGGTTGATGGACGTGAAGTTTACCGTTTTCTGTCAATGTTGTCTGAGGCCCCCACACAGGGACCGTTCGAAATTCTGTATCCTGATAGATCCCTGAAAATCCAAGTTTTACATCTTGAGGTATGGGCTCGCACGTCGCGCCACGCGCAGCGACGCGTTTTAAGAAACGCGACCAATTGCTTTCTTGATGTGGCGCTTCCTCATACTTGCACAAAATCATGTATTCCTTCGTCGAAACAAACAAAGGAATGAGACTCACCTTCACTTTACGAAATCGATTGGTATAGGTTTTGGCCTCTACATCAATAAATGGGAACTCAATTTTCAATTCGATTTTCAAACGCAAAAGAAATTCGTCTTCCGTTTCATGCTCAGGCGCAGAAGCGATCACCCGCCTTGCAACCTCATACACATGATTTGGATCGACCACATACTTGCGCTGTTGCGCCGGCGTAAATGGAACACGCGCAGCATCATCAACGAAATGATCACCCGCAAGCAAGGATGTTGATTGCGGAGAGCTACGAACACCACCCTGCACCGATCCTGTCCATCGCGCAGATTGGATCCCTTGTTGTAACGATAAAGATATTGCCCCCATACATAGTGTATCGCGACGAAATAGATTCCGTTCTCAATAAATAACGTATTGTGTCACCTCAAAAAATAAATAACATATTCCGAGAACAGAGCCACACTTCCAACCGAGAACAGATCATATGCCACATTAAAAAATGGCGGTGTTCTTTAAAATAAAGGTCAGAACGAAAGCGAGATCACATGGCGAAGTCTCCTGTTTGTTTAACCAGAATCACGACCTCATCCCTACCGGCGCTGATCCGCGCCTTCAAAGACAATAAAACAAAAGATCTCACCGTCGCAGATAAAGCGATGCGTTTTAGTACATTGAATGCGCAGGATGGCACAAAGACCTCTCTATCAAGCAGTGTTGCACGTGGTGGAAATGGCAAAATACGTTATGGTCTTGATGATCAGGATCACTTGTCGGCCATTAAAGTGATCCATCTTCTGGGTGCCGTGAAAGATCCTTCCAGGTCGCCGAGGATTGAAATTAAAAAGCCAGTCGCACCGATGCCTTCGTTTCCTCTGCCGCACATCAGCAAAGAAATTGCCATACAAAATGCCGTCTCTGATCTTCCCATCACGCATCTCTGGCTGGTGGGCAGAGATATCTATGTGGAAATGCCAGCCATGCGGATCGATTTGTTTGAAATCATGGCTGATCCTAAAGCGTTCACCCAAGCGATCCCAGATCTCAATGACCGGCATCGGGTGATTAACGCATTGATGCTGCAGATCGTACGCGGTTTAAAAAAATGCCATGACAAAAATGTAGCGGTGCTTGATTTGAAATTAGAAAATCTGATGTTGGACAGCGAAGGCGTGGCCCATTTGATCGATTTTGGTGGCGCTGTAGAAGTGGATGCCAGCAAAAAAGCCTACGGTCCCCAAGGAACTCCGGAGTATATGCCGGAAGAGCTCCTTAATCGCTATGCCGATTTCCAACATGCGATGAATGAAAGGAAACCCTACGTGGACGAGATCGGCTACGATGGCATGGCCGCTGACATCTGGGAGCTTGGATGGGTGCTGTGCATGCTCTCTCCCGAGGCCATGACCGCGTTTATGAAACTCACAGAGGCAGAACAAAATTCATTAAGTATGCTATATTTAGAATGGTTTAAAAAACCCGATGGTCCAAAATATGCCCATATTGGCGCCTTCTTTGATACATTGCATCGCGTGGATCCAGCCCTGCATGACATGGTGCATACCCGCATGCTCACACCCAAGGCTTCAGATCGCGCTGGCATTGCGGAACTTGAAACATGGTTGCTGCAACGACAACCCGCCGCCGATAACATCAAAGAACAAACTGCGTGCGCACATGCGTGGGGCCAATGGCAACAGTTCGTCAACCACCACCCCAAAGCCAAAGAGCAAGATGCCGTGAAAGAAAAATTGCATGCGTATCGGCTGGGTTGCCTTGCATCTCCTGAACCTCATAAGCACCATGAACATGCGATTAGCGGTGCGTGGATTGCCCTCGGTGTCTCTGCAGCAGTGCTTGTTGGTGCCTTCATGGCGCGACAAGGACCACGCGCATTTTTACGATAATGGCGGACCAGGCCCCAAAATACCTTTTTTTGTACTAACACCCCATTTGGCATATTCAGAGATCCTAACGAGGATCACTGCATGGGCGGTTTTTCGGGTTTTTTCGCAATCAAGCCTGGGGCTTTGGCTGAACGCCATACACGTTCTATCCGAAAAATGACTGCGCGCATGATACGGCGCGGTCCCGATGCGGGACGAATCATTGAAGATCCACACCATCGCATTATGCTGGGTTTTCGTCGCCTTCGTATCATCGATCTCAGCGATGCGGCCATGCAGCCTTTTGTTCACAAACCCACCGGTTCCATGCTTGTCTTCAACGGCGAGCTCTACAACTTCCGCGAAATACGCGCAGTTCTTGTCTCTCATGGCATCCGCTTCACAGCGCAAAGCGATACCGAAGTGATCGCCGAAGCCTTGGCTTTTTGGGGCCCTGAGGCCATCACACAATTCAATGGCATGTTTGCCATCGCATGGTACGATGCCCCGAGGCAGCTACTTTTGCTGGCCCGTGATCATGCCGGCATCAAACCTCTTTTTTACAGCATTGATCCCATGAGCCATACTGTAGCCTTTGCGTCGCAATACGATGCGCTGTGTGAAGCACCGTGGCTTGATATTCACGACATCAATCCCCAGGCATTAAGTACATATCTTGCACTCCATTACTTTCCCGAAGAGTCTGCACTTATCAACAATACGTTTCAATTGCGTGCTGGGACCTATCGGCAATTTGATGATCGCGGCGCATCTCGCCCTGTTACATGGCTTCGCTATCCACGCTTTGCGCCCGAAGCAACAATTCAAGATCCCGAAGCAGCCGTGACACAAGAACTAAGCAACGCCGTACAACGCCAGATCGATGCAGATGTTCCCGTGTGTACATTTCTTTCTGGGGGTGCAGACAGCGCCATCGTGACAGCCCTGGCCCACGCACAGCATCCCGATATCACCGCTTTTACGCTGTCATCACCTGGATGGTGGCAAGACGAAAGCGAGCGTGCATCCCTATATGCAAAATCACTCGGCATCAATCATCAAATCGTATCCATCGACGCACAGGATCTCGAACACGCCGCCATGGATGCACTTGATGCATGCACCGAACCCACTGGCGATTACTCTATGATCCCATCAACCGCCCTCGCCCATTACGTGGGTCAAAAACACCGCGTGGTCCTTACCGGCGATGGTGCCGATGAACTGTTTCATGGCCATGCAAGGCCTGATAGCGTGTCACACAACAACAAGAATGCACAGGATCAAGAAACACTTGCCGCGTTTTCACGATTTGCAGAGTACACAGGACAATTGGATCGAACCTTGCGCAAGATCGATCTTTCCACCATGCACGCAAGCGTTGAAGCGCGCCCTGTTTTTTTAGATCGCAATCTGGTTGAATTAAGCGCACGCCTTACCTATGCGCAATGCACCCCGGGGGGGGTACGCAAAGGTCTTTTACACAGCATGCTGTGCAAGCTCTACCCTGACATACCCGATAATAAAAATAAACGTGATTTTCCTATCCCATCCGCAACAGCGTGGCGAGGTCCGATGAAACGTTTGGGCGAACAATGTTTGTTTGATCTCCCAACGTACCCATTGCCATACCTTGAGATTGAAGGGATCCGAACTTTTTGGAATGAACATCAAGCCCAAACACACAATCATACCTGGACGCTATGGGCATTGATCACTCTGCAGCATTTTGCATACCGCATGACACAATCGATACCCGATTTTCAGGAACAAGAGCATGCAGCCTAAACGGATCATGATCGCATTCCCCAATCTCGATACGGCAGGGAGTTACATCCATGTGACCCGAGTTTTGGAACGTATTGATCGCAGTCGTTTTGAACCGGTGATTTGTGTCAAACGATTAAGCGATAGCGATGGCGAGAAAAAGATCAGACAATTGGGGATCCAAATTGTGGTCGCTCCGTTTACCGTAGCACCTCGGCCCTATCGCTCATTGCTTCCGCGCTTGTGGCGTGCAGCACGATTCTTTCGTGAACTGCGATGCACAATTTGGTATTCATTCAACTATTTATCCGATCTCAGTGAGCCTATCATTGCACGGCTTGCACGTATGAAATTTATTAACGCACGGGTTCACTCAACAGAAAACAAACGTTGGTTCCTTAGAATGTTTTTAGCGCACCGTATTGTTGCAATTTCTGAAGATACCGCTCACTTGCCCAAAATAATGCCTCTACTCGCCAGGAAACTCACAATCGTTCAATCTTCAATACCAAACGATATTTTTTCACCCCATACGCCCAAACGTCTCAAGCTAAGAGAACATTTGCAGCTCCCAAACAATGCTTTCGTGATCGCCTATCTTGCTACGCTCTGCCACAATAAGGCCCAAGATCGGATGCTATGCGGTATGATGGGCAATCCACGTGTACATCTTGTATGTGCAGGTGCACCCCTTGTAGGTCCATGGGCCGATCATCTGCGGGCACTCGCCACAAGTAAAGGTCTGGTTTCTCAGCTTCATTTTCTCGGCCATATTCAAGATACGGCTGCTCTTCTCGCTGAGTCCGATGCGTCAGCCCTCTTGTCACGATCCGAAGGCCTTGGTGTAGCGATTCTTGAAGCCATGGCCTCCGGCCTCCCATGCATGGTCTCCAGAGAAAACGGCATCGTTGAAATTTTGCATCACGGCGACAACGGCTGGGTTGTAGATGGCGATGATCCTGAACAAATCAAGCAATGCATCCTACAAATGATGAACAATCCCGAAGAGGCCAAGCGCCGTGGCATGCGCGCAAGACAAACCATTTTAGATCTTCGTCATATCGACAACGAAACCACGGGATATGAAAATGTATTCACCGCCATGTCCGCATGACACACGCCCGATTGCATCTCCCACCCTCCCTGCGTTATAAGTCTTTGATGCCGCTTGGTGTAAGTACATTCACGACCTTTCGGTGCACCCTTGGGCGATTTTAGGAGTACACGCGCGTGCTGCAAAAGGCCGGTGATCGTATTGTTCGCGCCGTTGAACGCGCTTTAAGCACTGCAGCGCTGTGGAGCTATCGCCGCGCCTGGATGGCCATCGCTTTGGTGTCCATCATCTCAGGATGGGCCTGGGCGGGCTTAGGACGGCTTCATGTGGATGCTGATCTCACACGTCTCTTGCCCGAAACGTTTGAAAGCGTCCGCGATATCGAAGAACTGACCCAGCGTTTTGCCGGTGTAGGCTATTTGGTGGTGACGGGTCACAGCAAAGATCCTGAAAAGCTCAAACGTTTCGCCGAAGATATCGCGCCCAGGCTTGAGGCGTTGGATGACGTACGCTTTGTGGATTTCAAACGGCCCATTCCGTTTTTTGAAGAACACGGACTGTATTTTCTCGATGTCGAAGACATTAAAACAGTCACGGCACGATTAGAAAAACGCATCGCCTACGAACGCCAAATCCACAATCCTCTTTATATGGCGTTTGAAGATGATATTGAACCGCCCTCCATCGAATTCGACGATCTCAAACAAAAATACGATTCGTCATCAAGCCACGCATGGATAGCCCGCCAAGGTGACGAACTTTATTATCTAGACAAAGACAAAGGCATGATTGCGGTGCTGGTTAAACCCACACGCCTCGCCAATGATCTCGTATTTACACAATCCATCGTCAAGCACGTGCAAACCGTAGTGGATAGCATGGATCTCAGCCCATACGGCCCCGATTTTACCGTCGATTACACAGGGCGATTTAAAAAGCGGGTCGATCTGCAAAATCAGATCCAACGTGATCTGCGCTTTGCAACGTTGCTCTCATTCGCCCTCGTGGTTTTTTACGTCGCATTCCATTTCCGTCGCATCACCGCCGTCTTTTTGGTGATCATTCCCTTGGCGATTGGGCTCATGTGGGCCTATGGGGCTGCGGGATGGATGTTTGGCGACCTCAATATTCTCACGGCATTTATAGGGGCCATCATCACGGGTCTCGGCATTGATCACGGCATTCACCTTCTGGCCCGCTACACCCACGAACGCACAGGACCAGGCGGTGCAAGCGGCGCCATCGAACGCACATTCTCGTTGACAGGACGAGCCGTCATTATCGCGGCCATTACCACCATCGTTGGATTCTTCGGTCTTGCATGGTCCGAATTTCGCGCATTCCGTGAATTTGGACTCATCGCCGCCATGGGCATGGCCATGGTGGTTATCACCAACGGTCTTCTATTGCCTCCCCTTTTGGCGCTTGCTGAAAAATGGGGCTGGGAGCCCTACGCACCTGATCCACACGTCCGCGAAACACGTCAACTCATCGCCAGATGGCATCGACCTATTCTTGTCGGCATGGGGATCTTGCTTGTTGTTGCGCTTTTCGGCACCCAATATTTACGATTCAACTACGACTTCCGAGCCCTTGAAGCCCACGACTTGCCCTCCTACAAACTTGATACGCAAGTGAATCAAATCTTGGGTTATTCGCAAACCCCCGTGATCATCATGGCCGAGAGTGAAGATCATGAGCGGCAAATCACACAGGCCTTGCGCAAACGGCACGATGATGCAGGCCACAACACCACCATCGATTTTATCGCAAGCGTGGCCGATCTCGTGCCTCCCAACCAAGAAGAAAAACAGCGTTGGATCCAAAAACTTGGGACCTCACTCGCCGACGTCAAACCCGCATGGCTCAAAGATGCTGAGCAACGAAAACTTCTCACCAAGCTCATCGATGCTACCAAGGCCGAGCCATTCACCCGCGAAGAGCTTCCACCCGATATTCGCAAACAATTTAATCCCGGCGGCGATACCCATATCGCAGGATTTGTTCTTGTGTTCCCCTCCATCAATCTTGCAGATGGCAAGCATGTTTTAAATTTTGCCAAAGAAATCCGAGGCATCACCTTGGCTGATGGACGTCGCATCGGTGTTGCTGGCGAAGCGATGATTTTAGCGGACATTCTCAATATGGTATCCAAGGAAGCCCCGCCGGTTTTGGCACTCACGGTACTCGCCGTGCTGCTTACGCTCATCATCCTGATGCGACGTTTTCGTTCTGCCATGCTTGCGCTTATTCCCGCCGTGTTGACCATGATCTACACATGCGGATTTCTTCCCTTCGTGGGCGGCGAAATCAATTATCTCAACATGGTGATGATCCCTGTCCTGTTTGGCATGGCCGTGGATGGTGGCGTCCATATTGTGACCGCCGTTGAAGCAGGCGAAAGTTTGCCCAGGGTGATGTTTGAAACAGGACGCGGCATTGCGGGCGCCATCATCACCACAGCCTTAGGCTTTGGTGCACTCCTGGTCGCACGCCATGCAGGTCTCAACAGCGTGGGACTTTTGTCGCTCACAGGCCTCACGTTCAATCTGATCGCATGCTTGATTGGACTACCCGCCCTTTTGTGGGAAAGATTGTCTGTCCGAGGAAAAAAGCAATGAATTTATTATCAACCGTTTTCATCATGTCTTTGGTCTGCAACGCCGCCACGGCATCCACTCAAGATCCCAAAGCACGTACCGAGAGTTTGATCAAAACGTTGGCCCAAATAGAAAAGGCCGACAGCGCCACCGGTGCGTACACACAACCTGCGCGCGAACACAACCGCGCCGTATTTAAAGATGTCGATACCTACTTTGATCTCAAAGGATTTTCGGCGTCCGCCATTGCACCCCACAAAGCCAAATTCAATACCAAGCAGCTTCAATCTTTTCACGAAACGTTTATGCAATTGCTACGTATTGTTGCCTACCCCAAATCAGGGGCCTTCATGAAAGACGCCAAACCCACCATTAAAAACGTTGAACCACAGAATAAGAATGTGGCCGTCATGGTCCGTGGTTACTCGGCCGCCGACGATTTTGAAAGCCACACCACCTTTGTATGGAGCAAACAAAAGATGTGGCGCATTGCCGATGTGCAATTTGATGGTGCATCACTCTTGCAAGATTATCGCAATCAATTTGGGCGCATCGTAGAAAAAGAAGGCGCCGATGGACTTCTTAAAAAGCTACAGGATCGGCTCGCCAAAGAAAAAGCAAGCAAGGGCATGCCACTGTGACAACGTTCATACTCGCGTTGCTGATATTGACATCACAACCTGAACCTTTGGATCTCAAAGGATGCATCGCGGTTGCATTGCGCGAAAGTGGCACCGTTCAACAAGCACGCGCACGCATCGAGATCTACAAAGCACGTCTCAAACAGGTTGAATCGGTCTATTATCCCAAAATTCAAACGCTCTTTTATGTGGCGCCCATGTTTACAGTCCGCGGTGATGCAACCACCAACATCGAGCGCAAATTTGGCCCCGGAGATTGGGGCCCCTACACACGCCTTGAAGCCCAATTCGCATGGCCCTTTTACAGTTTCGGCCGCGTTGAAGCAGGCAAAGATGCGGCTACCCATCGCATGAATGTTGAACGTGCCAGACTTCAAGCCACGGAGCAAAGTGTGGCGCTCGAAGTGAGTCGCTTGTATTTTTTACGTTTGTTCGCACAAAGCATGGTCCCTGCGATCACCCATGCCCGTGATATTATAGACAAAGCCATTGAGACAGCAGAGCACATGCATGCCAAAGGCCAAGGCGTGACCACCGTCGATCTTGCAAAGTTGCAATACGGAAAAAATGAATTGGCACGCCATCTTCGCACCGCTGAACGCGGCATTCTTGTTGCAGAAGCCGCACTCAAGCACACCATGGGACTTCTTCCCGAAGATCCCTTGCAATTCACTGAAAACAAACTGAACCCGCTCCCCGAAATTCTTGAAGCCAGGCCCTTGGTGACGCTTCTCGAAGAAGCCGCCTCCCAACGTCCCGAATGGGCCCAACTCGAACAGGGAAAAAAAGCGGCCATCGCATGGAGCCTGGCTGAAAAACGCGCCAATTTTCCCGTACTCTTTTTCGGTGGACAATTGCAACTCGGCTGGGCCCCCACCCGCGATGACACCACCAATCCCTACCAATTCGATCCCTTCAATCAAATTTTTGGGGGTGTCGCATTGGGTTTTATGTGGGGGCTCGATCCTGCACTTGCCAAAGCAAAATCATTGGAAGCCGATGCCAATGCCGTCGAAGTCGATGGTCTGAAACGCTTCGCGGACACAGGTATTCCCGTTCAGGTGATCAAAGCCGCGTCCGATCGCGAACAGCATTTTGCAGCCGCCACAGACAGCCATGAAAGCGTACGCTACACACGCCAGTGGGTCACCTTCGCATCCACGGCCTATGACTCCGGCACAGCCGATGCCCGCGATGTTTTGGAAGGCATTGTGGCCCATGTGCAATCCAAACGTACATTGTATGAATCGATTCGTGATTTTAACATTGCCGAGGCCGAATTGGCCTATGCGGTAGGACACGACGTCCAAGAAAATAACACGAAACCCTGACCTCCAATTTACCGATAGTATGAGCTCGAATTTATTCTACAGGTGAATCGCCCCATGGCATCCGTACCTGCTGTCCCAGCCAGAAGCATCCCCACGGTCAGAGCCGTACACGACGTCGGTATCGAAGCATTTTTTAAAAAAAACCCAAAGGAAAGCCGTTGGCCGGACACCTTTGGAATACCCTACTGTGGCACACCGCGATCGGTTTTGTGTCACCGCTTATTTGTGACGCCTCCTTCCCCCTCTATGGGTCCCCGCAGGGATGCTGGCGACGAAAAGATGCTCGCAGGTCACCATGTCAATCAATGGGGCGACGTGAGAGTTTTGGAGTTAGATGAACACCTTTGCGAAGAACTGGCTCTTCCGAGTGAAACCCAGCAAGACACGTTTCAACGCGTTACCTATATTGCTTTGAATCATCCCTCGCGACACGAATGGCTTCGCCAATGTGCAGGGGTATTACCCGCCATCAGCATCTCTGAGATGGCGTTGATGTGCTATCTCATCAATGCTTCGGCAAAAGCCCCCAATGTCCACATAATACAGGCCGCACTTGCACAGTATGAACAACAAACCCCTGGCGTAGCCGGCAATCTCTCGCCTCTCCAATTTGGTCTTTGTTTCGACGTCCTTCTCACTGCCCTCGTTGGTATCCCAGAAACACGGGCGCAAACACTGCCGTACACCTATTATCCTGATTTATTTCGACTGGCCAAAACAGAAGCGCCACAGGTGATTGCGGGCACCCCCATCGCTTTCAACACATTCCTCGACTGGAGACCCTTGATCCCCACAACACTATTGCATGCATTGAATGAGATCCTGACATCGCACCCCACGATCGAGCAACGCAAATATGCCCATCGCCTTCATGCACGGGTACGCACGCACCAAAGTAAAATTGAAAATGCAGAACACATCGCCGAAGCGACGCTTTATATCATCGCCAATGTTGATAAGCTGAAAGCACTTCAAGAAAAAGTTGATGTGCTACAACAAGAAATAACATCTGCTGCAAAACAACGACGCCCCGAAACCGAAGAAGAACGCGAAGCGGTTTTCGCCCAATGGGAAAAAGACCCCTCACACCGAAAGCCACGCCCAACCCAACAAAAAGAAGCACCCAAGCAACACAGCGAAGCGGGCCCTTCTGCCGTTGATGAAAGCCCCGAAATACAGTCACCCACATCGCCCTTGGAAGAGGGCATTGCCTTCGTCGATGGTCACATGCCCGAAGAAGATGCTGATGACACGAGAGACTGGCAGCTTTATGGCAAAGCACCGCACACACCCCAAGAAGAGATCTCACCTTTTAATCTTGCGCGTACCCTACTTGGCAGCAATGCGAATGCAAACACATTCATTGGTAAATCTGGAAAACTGCACAGTTTCGATGGTCACATTTTTGTATCCACCTTGTCCCGCGAGGCCTTCTCAGAACACACACGCCACTGGGACCCTGGAACATTTCCTTCGCCCGCACACAGCGTGGCATACCATCTCGAAAAACATGGCAAACCGGGAACCGCAGTCGCCATCAACGATTTCATGACAAGCCCCAAAAAGCTTCCATATACGCTCTATGACAACCCCATCGCAGGTGGAACCGCTCAATATCGCCAATATGTTTGGCCCACAAAAGACGGCGATTTGGCCATCCGAACCACCCATCCTTCTCCCGAAAAACCACCCCAAGTATTGACCGCTTTTTACACCCTCAATGATCCCAATCGCGATCCGCTGGTCGGCCTCGAGTGGCACGAGCAAACGAACAGCCGCATCAGGCCTGAACTGCGCACATTGAAAGGCAATGAAGGAAAAATGGCGTCATTCATGCAGGCCTTGTGGCCAGGGGTGGGAGGAGCCCCAAAATAAGTATCGATTGGGCGCTTCTTAATTTCAATTCCACAAAAAATCGATTATTATTTCTCATCTCATATTCATTACGGTAGGTTATTATCCTACTCGTTTCGGAGAGACCGCCATGACGAAGAACGTGATCCATGTTGTCGGCACAGGGACCATCGGTGAGCCATTGATTGCGCTCCTGTGTGATCTGCGCGTTTCCTTGGGCATCGACGAAGTCACGTTTTTTAAAAATACCCCACGCCGTGGCGACCGTCCCTTGCTCGAACAACTCACCAAGCGGGGTGCGCGTCTTGCTGCACGCCATGAACATGTGGGCGAGTTTCGTGCTCTCGGTTTTGAAGTCGCCTTTGAAGCCGAAGAAGCCATCAAACGCGCCACCGTGGTCATCGATTGCACCCCAAGCGACATGGGCCTTGAAAACAAAGAAAAATTCTACAAAAAGTATGCCGATCAAGTCAGTGGATTTGTGGCCCAAGGCAGCGAAGAAGGCTTTGGCACCCCTTATGCCCGCGGCATCAACGACAGAGTTCTTGAAGACAGCAAAGATCAATTTATCCAAGTGGTAAGCTGCAATACCCACAACATTTCTGTGTTGGTACAAACCCTTGCTGCCGTAGGCGGAGGTCTTGATCTCGAAGATGGCCGCTTCGTATGCCTACGCCGTGCCAATGATATTTCGCAAGACAGTGGATTTATTCCTGCACCTAAAGTGGGCAAACACGACGACCCCATCTTTGGTACCCATCATGCCAAAGACGCCAATCGCTTGTTTAAAACCATGGGACACGATCTTAAACTGTTTTCAAGTGCTTGCATGCTCAACAGCCAGTACATGCATGCTATGCACTTTTCGTTGCGCCTCGGCCACAAGGTCACCCGTGAGGATGTCATCAGCCGCTTCCGCGACAATCCTCGCGTTGCCGTCACCGAAAAAACCACTGCCAACAGTATTTTTTCCTTTGGCCGCGAACACGGACATCACGGTAGAATTCTTAGCCAAACCGTTGTGGCCTTGCCCACACTCACCGTGCGCGATGAGCACGAAGTGGTCGGTTTTTGCTTCACACCCCAAGATGGCAATTCACTGATGAGCTCCGTGGCCGCTGCCATGTGGTTTATTGATCCTGGCATGGCAAAAAGTCATCTTGGGCCGTTGCGCGCATACTTGTTCCAAGAAGTCTAATCGTAGATAGTGGAGTGATGTCTCCACCAACCACTAAAAAAAGTTTGTCGGATCTTGTGCAAGGCATTTTGCGTCCCTCGGATCGCGATGCCTCGCCTCGCCCCGTAGAACATCCCGAACCCCGAAAAATGCACGTTGACACACCACCGACAAACGCTGTCTCAAACACCACCCAAAGCGCCATTGATCACTATTTTGAGGCCACCGGAGGTGAAGAACGCGATCGCGCTTTTCTAAAACTTACCGCGGTACACTCACCCACCATGGATGTCTTTTTGCGCGCCATGGTCGATGAAGATTTAGACCCCGTAATGCAGCTTGCTGCCGCCATTGAACTCCTCAAACGTGGGCACACAGAGATAGGGGAAATCCTACAACGCTATGCCGATGATGAAAGCGATCCCGCCATGGCTGCCGATGCATTCATCGCGCTTCTATCAAATCTGCCGAAAGAGTCCGCCCTGCAAAAGGTCATCCAAACATGGACCGACGAAAAACGTGGCGTCGATGTACGCTGCGAATTGATGGAAACGGCTGCAGCCCTGTGGGGCGCCGAACTTCTTGCCTTGGCACGTGCCCAGCTCTTGCATACGCAACCCAACGCCATTGTGCCCGATATGATTGAACAACTGATCTTGCTCCATGCAGAACACGATCGTGTCGCAGGGCTCGCATGGGCCAAAGAAGCGCAAGCCCTCTTCCATGGCAACCGGCGTCTGATACGTGCACTCGAAGAAGGCATGGATGCGTTGATCGATTAGCGAGGGATTGTGGAAACCCTCTAAAGTATTATTTGTGCCCGTCTCGGCATCCGTGTGCAGTGTCCTCCCGCATCCACAAAAGCGTTGTGACGCGTTTAATAAGTGCCATCGCAAGCACACAATTCATGCGCGTCACATGGCTTTTGTGGATGCGGGAGGACACTGCACACGGATGCCGAGACGGGCACAAA
>SYDY01000100.1 GCA_005801425.1 Bdellovibrionales bacterium
GAATCAAAGTCTTATCGTGCGGTTCACGAACCGCCCCTACAAGAGAACACCTGCTTAATTCAAGTTTCTTAGGAAGGCGGGGATGACATATTGAGAGGATTGGGCTGTATGTTTTCAGATGTGACCAAGAGCCAATCGCTCTAACAAGGGCGGACACAGGGGTCCGCCCCTACAACAAAACGGGTATTTTATTTTGCGGGAGCTATAATTCCACAAACGTATTTTTGTCGGTCGGTTGCAACCAATTGTCTTGAAGGTACTGCGTTTCGTACTGTTCAATAAAATGAAGTGAATACGCATGGCGTGATATGGGTGAGCGATTGGCCTCACTCTTGTGTACCGTCGCCCCGTGCAACACGATACATGTCCCTGCAGGAACTTCCAATGGTACAAAATAAGAGTTCGCTATCACTTCCTGATCAGGCGAAGACAAAGGCAAAAACTGTACACCCGCGTCATAGTCATCGATCGACGTACGTACAAATCGCGTAGGAACCGCCTGCGTGCGATGGGATCCAGGAATTGCCCACAAGCAACCGTTGCTGAGGGTCGCATCTTCCAAGGCGATCCATAAACCACAACACGACGGTGGGTCCGTATACAAAAATGTTGTGTCTTGATGGGGATTCACCGCACCACCCACCCCCGGCTGCTTAAAAATGTACATAGACTGCACAACCATGGGTCGCACATAGCCCAACATCCGTGCCAATTCAGCAACTTCGGGTGATGAAGAAAACGGCGCAAAGACGGGATCCAGCGCGTGCAAAGCATGCCCTATTTTGTTGATGGCATGTCGTTTTTCGCAGAGAAGTTCCCCTTTTTTGTCAAAGACATTCTCTTCAAAGAAGAAACGGATCTTGTCACCACTGCTTAAAAAGTATGCATCGTCTACATGTCGATCGCGTTCGGTCGTAAACACAGAACGCTGCACATGATAGGGATCAAAGGTATCCACCAGTTCTTCAGCCCGTTGTTTCATGGCAGTGATCTGATCGGGTGATACAAAATTGGGCAAAATAGCAAAACCTTGTTCGGCGTACATCGCACGTAATGCATTCATATTTGAAAATTTGGACGAGGATGGTGTACAGATCAAGTGAGCCGTCAATCGAGGGGAAAGCATGCACCCGATCCGATGGTTTCGTTATCTCGCCATGATGGCCCCACCGTGGATCATGTTTCCCGTCGGTTGCATCAAGTTTTTTGCAGCCTATGCAACTTTCCAAGCATTAAGCAGTCGATCGCCTCTTATTTTTGATCGCACCGCACTTCTTGGGGGGATCACCGTCACACTTGTGCTCATGTTGATGCGTGTTTACGACGAACTCAAAGATGCAGATTCAGACCGCCATTTGGCGGCCGCAGGCGATCCCCGTTACACAGGAAGACCCCTCGTCATTGGGATCATCACCGAACATGATCTTAGGATGTTGCGCAATTTGATTGTTGTGGCCTTGATCAGCATCCATATTTTCATGGCCGGACCATGGGTTTCTCTGGCCTTTGGCGTGCTGTTAAGCGTTTTGTGGCTTTCATCGCGATGGTTTTTTTGGCCCGCTATAAAAAATAGTCTTTGGCTTGCATTCATCACACACAACCCTATTTCAGCCATTGTAGGGACATATATTCTGGCTGTTTACGTTGACCGTTTTGGTGCTTTCCAATTATCCTGGGGAGCTTGTCTCGCCCTCATTTTAGGCCTGTGGTTTCCGGTGGCCGCATGGGAAACATCCCGAAAAATTAGATTGCCTTCCGATGAGACCGATTATCAAACCTACAGCAAATTGTGGGGACTGAAAATCGCATCCATCATCCCCGCGTGTTTCATCGCATTGGCATCGCTGTGTCTTATTTACGTAGCACATCGTGCGATGCTTTCACTGGAGTACAGTTTTCTTTTGGCCATAGCCACTGGCATCATTGTTATCCGTTCTTTCATACTATTTTTTGCACCCACGCGCGCGCGTACCCAACTACAACCTTGGACCGAATCGTTTGCCGCCATCGCCGATATAGGGCTTGTGGCCGCATGCATTGCTTCCCGGGGGATTGAAATAGGATGATCCTCCCAACCAACAACATCGACGATTTTATTCACGCCCGAACATGCATCCGAGGTCAGGATCTCAACGCCGATCTCTATGACCAACAGGCGTTTTCTTCTGACAATTTGTTTTTTCGCCATGGCGAAGCACAGATGTTTATCGCACTAAAAAACAATATTCCCGTGGGGCGCATCGCCGCGTCACGCGATCACACCACACCCGCACGCGGTAATTTTGGTTTTTTTGAATGCATCAACGACGTGAATATAGCATCGGCATTGCTTAATCACGCAGAACAATGGCTTCAAAATAGGCATTGCGACGCAATGCATGGGCCACTCGATCTAAGCGTCATGCGCAATTATCGCATGCAGATCAGTGGATTCAATAAAAAGGCATTTCATACAGAACCACGCAATCCTTCATACTATCCCGAGTTGCTGCGTCAATCGGGTTTTCGTGAGCATCACATATGGTCAAGTTGGGATATCAGCCCTTCTCGATTTTTAACATGGCGGATTTTTCTTTGCTTTAAACAAAAATCATTCCGCCATTTAACACAACAAGGCTATCGCATCGAGCCCATGGACATGCAACGCATGCCCGATGAACTTGCCCGCTTGCATCCCCTCATCATGGAAACGTTTGCCAATAATTACGGTTTCGTACCCATTGATTTCCAAGAATATCTTCAGATCGAAAGTGCCCGACCGCCAAGCGATGCATTGCGTGTCTTTTTTATCAAATCGCCCGATGGAAGCGATATCGGATTTTTTGCAGGATGGCTTTTGGGCCGCTTGGCTCTTCTTTATATTATTGGGATCAAGGCCGAGCACCGGAAAAAAGATCTCATCCCATGGATGTTTTGTGATGTGATGAAAACCATGAGCAAGCACGGAACACGATCGGCCATCGGGGCTCTCGTTAGAGAAGGGCCTTCCTATTACAACCGACTAGGCAAAGCCACGCGCACCTATGCGGTTTTTTCTAAGGCCATCGCATCAAATGTTTAAGAACTAAATAAAGTGTCATTTTGTTGTAGGGACAGACGCCTGTGTCGATCCTACAATCTCTAACACAAGAACGTTTGGAAGGCGGGGAAACATCAAAGCTCATGATCCTTTGATAATTTCTCCTCATCCGAAAACAACATTCGAATTGCAGGTGTTTGCGTATCATCCATTTGCCCACGCCGTACGGCCCACAAAAATGCAAGTAAGGCACATCCCGAAAGAAGCAATCCCAGGGGAACCAAAACATACACGACGCTCATGTACGCCCCTTTGAAAAAAACATAGGATAACGTGCAAGATACGAAAATGCGACCACACTTAACGAAGAAATAGGCATGATCACCGCAGCCAAGAGTGGTGTAATAGAGCCAGTCCATGCAAGGCCAACAGCAAACAAGTTATAAATAAGTGCGTAAATAAATGTAGCGTGCGTTCGACGTAACGCAGACAAAGATCCCGCCAATAGATTGGGTAGTGCCATCACCCCGGGTTGCAAATAAACGTCGGCTGCATCCAAGCTTGCCGCAACACCACCCGCAACAGCGATCCCCACGTCGGCATCTGCCAATGCTGCCGCATCGTTCATTCCATCGCCGACCATCACCACAACATGCCCTGCATCACGCAATGACTGTATACGTTCTCGTTTGCTATCGGGATCCACACCCCCTTGGCACTGGCTCCTCAAAAATCCCAATTGTTCCCCTAAGGCCTGCACAAGTACGGGGGAATCACCACTAAGAAGCCATGTTTGATGACCTTTTTGACGTAGCCATTGCAATACATCAGCAACACCATCAACAAGCATGTCATCAATGGCAAATGCCAATACGGCTTGTCCATTGCGTCCCAAAAGCAAGGGCGTCCGTTGTTGCAAAGCCTGCGCTTGGATAAAATTCTGTAACGATGTGGAAATGTCCTGTGTGGCCCACATCGGTTGCCCTAAACGAAATGTGTCATTGCCTTGGGTCCATTCTAGTCCCATGCCTTTGATTTCATGGGCGACAATATTTTTTACCCATAACTTTTTTAAATTTGCGATCGCAATAGCGACTGGATGAGATGATGATTGTGCCATCCCTACCGCAAGATCGATCCATTTTTTGTCGCCTTCACAAGCCACAACACGCCGTGATGCTTTGGTGAGTGTACCTGTTTTATCAAAAACAAAGGTTAGATTTTTTTGTGCAAGAAGTTCAAAAACACGCCCACGTTTGACTAAAATCCCTGCTGCCGCTGCGCGAGCGATCGCGCGCGTCACCACCAAAGGTGTCGCCATGGCAAGCGCACATGGGCATGCCACAATCAACAGCGTCAACGCCGTCACGAAACCGTCTGTTTTCCATGCAATGAGTGAAAGTAAAACAATGAAAGCAATAAACGAACCCGACACACGATCGGCCCAAATCATTTGATGGGTACGATCCGTTTGGGACAAACGAATGCGTCGCAAGAGTTCGCCCATGCGTGTCGCTTCGCCGCAAGCAAGAACGCGTATAACCAGTGTACCATCCACCAGAAATGTCCCCGCCAAGACATGCAATCCGGCCTTGATGTGGATAGGTCGTGATTCCCCCGTCAACATCGCTTGGTTCACATGGGCTTCACCTTGGAGAACAATACCATCGGCAGGTATTTCCATGCCCGTTTGGATCTGCACGTGCATGCCCACTTCAAGATCGAAACGCGATATTTCATGGATGGTATGATCGTCGCGAACCACCATCACACGTCGAGGGAGCAATAAATCAATCACTTCGGTCGCACCGCGCGCAATGCGTGCCTGACGATGATACAGCCAACGGCCTATCAGCAAAAAGAAAACAAGACCTGAAATGGTATCAAAATAAACATGAGGGCCATGCTGTATCGTTTCAATAATACTTAAAGCAAACCCTGCAATCAGTCCCAAAGCAATGGGAACATCCATATGCGATCGCATCATGCGAACTGCCTGATAGCCACCTCGCAAAAACCGGCGTCCTGGAATAAACAATGAAAGCGCAGCAAGGCTTCCGCTTAATAGGCGAAAGAATAAAAGCATGCTTCCGCCTTCGCGAACAAAACTTTCATCCCAAAGTACAAACGCAATCAACATGGCATTGCCCGCAAGTGCGCCTGCAATACCCATATCCACAAACAAGCCACGCTCTTCGATGGCATCGGCACGCAAGCGTTCGGAATGCTCTAACGGATAAGGGGCATAGCCCAAACGATCAAACCACCGGGCAATTTCTGACAAACTGATGTGCGTTTTATCCCATCGAACATGGGCTGTACGTTCGGTCATGTTGACCGTCACATGTTCAAGACCGTTGACTTTATTGGATAATCGTTCAAGCAACCACACACATGCACCACAGTGAATGGCGGGCACATACCACGTCACAACACAACGTCCATCATCCAATGATTTCACATGGGTTTTCGCAAAAGAGACATCATCGTATGCTGAAAATGAATCCCCTAAAACCTTGGCAGGCACCAATGATGCGTCCAATCCTTGACGTATCGCATAAAAAGCATCGAGTCCCTGGTTGTGTAAAATATCAAAAACCGAGGCGCACCCCATACAGCAAAATAAATGTCCGCCCGCATGAATTTGTTCCTTTTGATTGCATGGAAGAAAACAATGCGCACAAACCAACGAATTCATGGGTGACCATGGCAAGAAGAAGCATGGGAACTGTCTTGCTTAGGGATCATGGAATAATCGCGCAGGGTTAATGTGAGGATCGCTGAAAAGATCAAAACCAATCCAGAAAGCAGTGGTGCGAGATCACCCAAACGACGGCGCAAAAATCCCAATGACGTGCCCACGGTCATCAGCACAGGCAAATTACCCAATCCAAAAACAAGCATCACCAAGGCGCCTTTGAGTGGGCTACCCGTTCCAGAGGCCGCTAACACGTACAAATAAAGCAAGCCGCAAGGCAAGAGCGGCGTAAGAGTGCCAATCAAAAATGCACGGGGCAATGCAGGAATACGTTGAATGCGCTCAAAACCAGAGACAAACAAACGTTGAACATAAACCGCATTTTTTTTAAAAATAGAAGGTGAATTTTTAAAAACGTGGGACCCACGGATCACCCACCATACACCTGTAAAAAACATGATCATCGCAGCAATCAACGTTGCTGAAGCGTGCCATCCAAAATGACCACCCGCATCGTTCACAGCAGATCCCGCATAACCCGCCACAAGTCCCAAAACCAAATAGGAGAGAATGCGACCGGCATTGTACATGCCACTTGTTTGCGTCGATGCTTGGCCGCCACCCGCTAAAACCACCAGAGGCCCACACATGCCCGCGCAATGCAACGAGCCCAATAAAGATGCTGTAAAAATACCGAAGAGCATTCCAATCATGGCGTGCTCTCCGGGGCATGGGGTCCTAAAAGTATAAAATCGGCCCTATTCTCGTGACCACTCTCCAGGTCGCGAAAAATAACACGCACAGGCAAGCGCCCCTCGGAAAAAGAAGAAGACGGTGCCGTAATAAAAAGTGCGGATTCTGTACGCGCATTGCCTTTGATCACCATGGGATTTTCAGCTGCAACCCACGTAAGCGATGACGTGTTTTCTTTTTCAGACGTGATGGAAATCATCACCTGCAAAGGTTCTGCTTGCCGACTCACAACACGCAGCAATAAAAGGTTCCTAACAAGGCCTGTGGATGCATCCACGGTGAAAGGTTCACCTTTTCCGCGTAAAATCGTAGACGTAAAAACGTTACGTTCATGGGCAATGGCTGTCATCGCGGCCATACACACAAGAACCAATGAAAAATATACGACCACACGCGTCCGTAATAACTGGCGCCAATGCCAGGGTTTTTTATTTTGGAGCTCGGCATTAAAATTAGACTGCATATCATAGCGAATAAGACCTTTGGGACGGTCTATGCGAACCATGATATCGTCACAAGCGTCTACACATTGCGCGCAGGCAATGCATTCAAGCTGCAAACCATTTCGAATATCAATGCCTGTCGGACATACGGCAACGCATTTGCCACAATCGATGCAATCACCCGCACCCTCGGTTTTCACCTTACCATGTTTTCGTGGTTCACCCCGAGAACGATCGTAACCAATAAGCCACGATGCGCGATCAAGCATCACCGACTGCAAGCGCGCATAGGGGCACACTACCGTGCACATTTGTTCTCGGAAATAAACAAAATCAAAAAGCATCAAACCCGTAACACATGCAACAAGAAGAAAGGCTTGGGGATGTTCACCCGGTGATTCAAATATCCACAATTTGAGAGCATCAACGCCCACAAAGTACGAAAGAAAAAGATTCGCAATGAAAAATGAAATCATTGCATTGAATACATAGCGAAGAAACGTGGCCCATATTTTTGATTTACGTTCAAGCCACCGTTCGATGGGTCTAAAAACAAATTCAAGATAAACGGTTTGAGGGCATGCCCAACCACACCAAAAACGACCAAACGCGGCTGTAACGCCTATGACCGCAAGCAGAAATGATACCCCCAAAAGCATCAACAACACGCTATCGCTCGGCAAAAACAACCGCCCACCCACGTAAAATTGACGATTAATAATATCTAACAAGAATAATGGATTGTTTTGAATTCTAATAAATGGAATCGCCGTAAACAATGCAATTAAGCCGTACGCAACAAGTTTACGTCTGTGATAATGCATGCCCTTGGCAAGTTTGGGTTTTAGCCATTTCCGTGAACCATCGGGCATTAAGGTAGCCAACGACGACAATGCCGCATCCTCATGGGAATGATGTTCATGATCGTTGACCATTGTACCGCCTATTTATGGAACGACATTGCCTTCGGGCGCTTTGCCCTCTTTGTTGGTTCCACGTAAGCTTCCCACGTACGCCACCACCTGCCGAAGTTCGACGGGTGATAAAATACGTCCCCATGCAAGCATACCCTTGGCTGGGACACCTTCATTCACCACATTGTAGATGCCCATGAGCGTTCCATCACCATGGATCCATTGTTTGTCGGTAAGATTCGGTCCAATCAAACCGCTTCCATCTTCTTTGTGGCATGTCACGCAACGGGTTCCGTACACTTCTTTTCCTGAAGCCAAACTTCCCGGATCAGCAAGAGCAACAGCCAAAACCTGTTCTGAAACCGCTTGTTTTAGCGCGTCTTCGGCACGTTTTGCCCGAACAATTTTTTCTTCTGCCCAGTATTCATCTTTCACCCCAAGATTAAGAATACTGAAATGAACCACCGCCACGTAGACAATTGAAAAAGCAATGGTGAGCCAAAAGATATTGGTCCACCAACTCGGCATAGGATTGGTATATTCGACAATGCCGTCGTACTCATGCCCTGTTGTTTGGGCGCCTTGAGGCTCACGCGTTGTCATGGCTTCACCTCGCTTGCAATATTCGGTTCATTATCAAAAGGAATATGCGCGCACTCTTTCCAACGCGGCTGATTGCTCTTTTTGAAGACCTGCCATGCAATCAAGGCAAACACACCAAAAAAGATAACCAAGGCCACCGTAGGATAAACAGTAAGTTTGGCCGCCGAGACCACGCTACTCAACATCGCGTGCCTCCATGGGAAGATCTTTTCCAAGTCGCTGCATATAAGCAATCAAGGCCGTAATTTCTTTATGGGCAAGATCAGCAGGACCGCCCTGCACAGCGATGGCGGCACCCAAAGTCTCTGCCTGATTTCGTGCAAACTCTTCTGCGCGGGTCACTGCGTCTCCATAGGGGACACCAAGCATCACCATGGCATCCACACGGGGCTGGATCACCGCGTATTCGGTGTCATCAGAAAAAAGCCACGGATAGGCTGGCATGATCGATCCAGGTGTTGTGGATTTAGGATCTTTCATATGCCTCACGTGCCAGAGATCGGGATACTTGCCGCCAACACGGTGCAGATCTGGACCGGTGCGCTTTGAACCCCATTGAAAAGGATGATCATACACAAATTCTCCCGCACGGCTGTAAGCACCATACCGCTCAGCTTCATCACGCAAAGGACGCACCATTTGCGAATGGCAATTGTAACAGCCTTCACGCAAATAAATATCACGACCATACAATTCAAGCGGCGTATAGGGTTTCACCGCCGCAATGGTCGGTACATTGCTACGAATTAAAAATGTAGGGATCGCTTCAAAGAGCGATGCCACAACCACAGCAATCACAACCCAAACGGTAAAACGAAATGGTTTTGCTTCCCACACACGGTGCCACGCGGCATGTGTGAAATTGTCTAAAGTGTAACCAAGTTTAATAACTGCTACGCCATCTCTTTGGAGAGGTCCCGGCTCAACGGGCTCAGGCATCCATTCTTTCTCCAGTGGCGCTGCGTATTGCACCACCTCTTGATACGTTTGGGGTCGTGTGCGCCATGTCATCAAAACATTGATGCCGGCCATCACCATACCCACGAGATACAAGCATCCACCAATGGCACGCATCCAATACATAGGAATGAGATTCACCACGGTTTCAATAAACTCAGGATAAGCAAGACGCCCTGTTTCATCAAAAGCACGCCACATGAGACCTTGGGTGAGCCCTGCGGTGTACATCGCAACAATATAAAGAATGATCCCGATGGTACCGATCCAAAAATGGATTTCAGCCCACTTACGACTCCACAATTCCGTTTGAAAAATTCGAGGAGCAAGCCAATACACCATACCAAAAGTCATGAAACCATTCCAACCAAGTGCTGCAGAATGCACATGGGCAATGGTCCAATCGGTATAGTGCGAAAGCATATTCACCGACTTGATCGACATCAACGGACCTTCAAATGTGGCCATGCCATAAAAGGTGATTCCTGCCACAAAAAATTTAAGAACAGGATCAGAGGCCACACGATCCCATGCACCACGCAACGTGAGAAGACCATTAATCATGCCTCCCCATGAAGGCATCCAAAGCATCACAGAAAAAACCATGCCCAACGTAGATGCCCATTCCGGGAGTGCGGTGTAATGCAAATGATGGGGACCTGCCCAAATATAAATAAATACCAGCGACCAAAAATGAAGAATCGACAGTTTATAAGAGTAAACGGGTCGTCCTGCGGCTTTTGGCAAAAAATAATACATGAGGCCTAAGAACGGTGTTGTAAGAACAAAGGCCACAGCATTGTGCCCATACCACCATTGCATAAAAGCATCTTGCACGCCGGCATACAGTGAGTAGCTTTTAAACAAAGAAACCGGAACGCTCAAACTATTAAAGATGTGCAACACTGCAACCGTTACGATGCTTGCGATGTAAAACCAAATCGCAACGTAGAGGTGACGTTCCCGTCGTTTGACTATCGTGCCAAAAAAGTTGATCGCAAAAATAATCCAAACAACCGCAATCGCGATATCAATGGGCCATTCGAGTTCCGCGTATTCTTTCCCTTGGGTATAACCCAACGGCAACGTGATGGCTGCGGCGACGATAATCGCCTGCCAAGCCCAAAAGTGTATGTTGGACAAAACATCGTTAAACAAACGCGCTTTAAGCAATCGCTGTGATGAGTAGTAAATCGCGGCAAAAATTGCGTTTCCAGCAAATGCAAAAATTGCGGCATTGGTGTGCAAAGGCCGCAATCTGCCAAACGTGATCCATGGCAAGCCACCGTTGAGTTCGGGCACTGCAAGCTGCAATGCCAA
>SYDY01000101.1 GCA_005801425.1 Bdellovibrionales bacterium
AACACGAGTTCGAATCTCGTTGGGGACGCCATTTTTCTTCCGAAATGGCGCAGCAAGCTGCGCCGCTGCGTTATTAACCAATCCACTTTTTGTTTTTACTACGACGCTTCGCATACAGTGGTCCCCATGGTTCGATGGGTTTTGATCTCCTGTGGGATGCTGCTCACCTGTGCTTCGTGCAAATTCAGCGCGGCAACGCCTGAAAAGCCCGGAGAATGCGTCACTGATGTTCAATGCGACACCAATCAGGCCTGTGCGCGCGGGCAGTGTCGCTCTTTGTGCGATGTTGATGGCGATTGCACGGATCAGGTGTGCGATGGTGGAGTATGTACACCCGGCGCACGTGTGGATTGCGCGGGTGTCATAGGGGGTACCAGTCTCCTGGACGATTGCGGGAGATGTGGTGCGCTGAGTATCCCTCCGTCTGCTGGCGGACCGGGCGATCCGTACCCGTGCCGTACGAATAATATTGATTGCGTTGGGGTGGCTGGTGGGCAACGCGCCAATAACGCCTGTGGGAATTGTTCTCTCACTATTTATGAGCGCGATTGTCATGATTTGGATTGCGCCGGACAGCGCCGTGCTACGGCGGATGCAGCGGCGCGCGATTGCTGCGATGTCTGTCGTGAACCGGGTGAAACGAAGTGCGAGTTGAATGCATGTGGTGAGAGTCAAGGGGACTGTTCTGCTTCGGCAGGTACAGCCACAAAAGCCCCTTGCGGTGGAGATTGCGCTGCAGCGGTTGATCAGTGCGGCTTATGTACGGGGGGATCAACGGGGAAGGTGGTATGCGCGGGTGTCGCAAGCGGCGATAATCCTTTGCAAGTGGCCAAGGGGGTAACGCGAAACACAGGTGCTATTCTTACGGCAGCAACTTATTCATTAGATGCAGCATCGCTGGTGCTGTTCCGCTTTACGCTTAAATCCCAACTGTCATTGCCTTGGATCCAATCGGTGACGTTGACTTGGCCAGAAACGGGTCCATCAGTCGTCCATGTTGATGTCTATGCCATGACAGATTGGCCATCGACGGACGGCAATATCGATACGGTGGCCCCCTCGATATTAAGCACAGCGTTAAGCGGATTGCCTGTTGCGACAAGTTTGGGTGTGACAAGCAACACGCGCGAGATCAAGGCGTTTGATGAAACGAGCGAGAAACCGGCTTTTCCGAAACTTATCCAAGCCGTTCAAAATGCCTACGATCAGGGGAAAAATAGTATCGTATTTGCACTTGTTGTTCCTAGTGGAAGCGCTACAGCAGCGGCATCGGGTGCCACGCTTTCCTATGGCACGCTTGAAAGCCGCGTGATTACGCTCACCTATAAAAAACGTTTGGATCCATCGACCTTAACACTCAAAGATCCGGTGACCACAGACAACCCAGACACACTTTCGGCGGGAACATTGTTTTTTGAATTTACCGAATCAAATCCCTCGCCAGGTGAGGTGATCGGTGCACGGCTACTTGTGCCGATTGTGTCTGTAAGTAGTTTGCAGAGCACAGTAAGCGTGGTCGTGGATCAGGTTAATTTTGCGCGTACAACAACATGGTCGACTTCACCCGCCCCATGGTTTGATCCTTCGGAGGTGTTGGCTACAGCACACACAGATGTTGACAAAACCAAAGTGGCAAACACGTTCGTGAATGTGCGGAGTACATCGTTAAAATATGCGGCCGAAGCGATTACGACGGAAACTCTTTGTCGTGGTGTTAATACTGGATTTACATGTCGTCGTTACATCTATAGGGTAACGCCCAACAATCCCGCAGATATATTGATCGTCGCCGCAGGTGATGGCGCTAGCAATAATCCAACACCACGCTTGCATTTGGCGCGGCAGAACACGTCACCCTAAAATACGTGTATAGACGTCCTGATTAAACCCCACCAACAATGTTTTTCCAACCACAAGCGTGGGCGCACGCAAATTGCCTGTGGGCCCGAGCATGTGCTCAGAAACATCATCGGGTGTGCTTTCTTTCATATTAAATTCGGTCACCTTGTTGCCTTTGGCAATGATCACTTTGGATGCTTGGGCGGCAAGTGCTGCGGCATCTTTACTCTGAAGTTTTTTGTTTGATGAAACTGTTTCGCTTGCTTTGATGTCATGTTGGTTCATGAAATCGAGCGCACGTTTGCAACTGATGCAACCGTTACGATGGTAGTGCCATTGAACTTTTTTTGACATGTTATTCTCCATACCCACCGCCACCGGGTGTTTCAATGATGATGGTGTCGCCTGATTGCATATCACACGATGCGATGGCGGGAAGTTCTTTTTCAGTTCCATCGCAACGTAAAAGTCGATTGCGTCCAGGTTTTCCGCACCCGCCGCCGTGCAATCCTGTAGGGCCTTGCAACCTATTGTTGCTTAGAATTGCGAGTTCCATGGGTTCTAAAAATTGCAGTGCACGGCATATTCCATCGCCACCCCGTTGTTGTCCCATCCCGCCGGAATTTTCGCGCACGGTAAATTGCATGGCGCGTACAGGAAAACGATGTTCGATGACTTCCGGATCGGTGAGACGCGAATTGGTCATGGCCGTATGTACAGCGCTTGCGCCAGGGTAATCGGGACCCGCACCTGCGCCACCGCCGATGGTTTCATAGTATTGAACGGATGCATTCCCGAAGGTCAGATTGTTCATGGTGCCTTGGCTTTGTGCTTGTACGCCCAAGGCCGTGTACAATGCGTTCACAATCGCTTGCGATACCTCCACATTGCCTGCAACCACAGCAGCTGGATACTGCGCTGCGATCATGCTCGCGTGGGGCGCAATGATGTGCAAAGGGCGCATGCAGCCTGCGTTGAGCGGAATAGCGTCGCTTACCAAAGTGCGAAAAACATACAACACGGCCGCTTTTGTTACAGGCAGAGGCGCGTTGAAATTGCCCGGCTGTTGTGGACTTGTGCCTGTAAAATCAATGATCGCTTCGCGTAAAATAGGGTCGACGCGAATTTCAACACAAATACGCCCGCCGTTGTCCATGGCGACGATGGCTTTCCCCGGTGTAAGCGCACCGATGGCCTCGCGCACGCAGCGCTCGGCGTTGTCTTGAATATCATGCATGGTGCGTTGCACGGTGGTGGATCCATGCTTTGCGATCATTTGTTGCAAAAGTTCGGCACCACGTGCATTGGCGGCCATTTGCGCTTTGAGATCGGCCATGTTGGCGTCGATGTTGCGTGATGGCCATGGCGGTTGTGCAAGATGGGCGCGTGTTTCTGCTTCACGCAAAACACCTGCGCTTGCCAAAAGAAAATTGTCGAACAAAATACCTTCTTCGTCGATGTGCTTGGAATGTGCAGGCATGGATCCTGGGGTGATGCCACCGATGTCTGCATGGTGTCCGCGCGAGGCCAAATAAAACAACGGCTTCCCGTTGGCATCGTGTGATGCACTCACGACGGTAATATCAGGAAGATGGGTGCCGCCGTTGTAGGGTGCGTTGTGCGCCACGACGTCACCCGGCGTAAGTGAACGCTGATTAAGCACCGCACGCACCGTGTCGCCCATGGAACCCAAATGCACAGGCACATGGGGCGCATTGGCCACAAGGTTGCCATCGGCATCAAAGATCGCACATGAAAAATCGAGGCGTTCTTTGATATTGACCGAATGGGCAGTATCGGCAAGCACCACGCCCATGCTTTCGGCAATGCCCATAAATAAATTGCTGAATACTTCGAGTTTGACTGGATCTACGTCAGCCTCGCGCAGGCGGGGATCCATGACAAGCGCGCTGGATCCCCGCTTTCGCGGGGATGACGTCAAGAGAAGTTCACCATGCTGTTGAACATGCGCCTGCCACCCGCGTTCGATAATCGTTGTGGCGTTGTCTTCACGAATGATGGCCGGACCTGTGATATGATCATCAACACAAAAATCATTGCGATTTAAAAATAAAAACGCCTCTTCTGATGAACCTCTCCCGCT
>SYDY01000102.1 GCA_005801425.1 Bdellovibrionales bacterium
ATTAAAGGTAACCCCGCCAACCCATTGCAGTTGGGTGTAGGGCGAAAACGGCGATCGCAATCCTGACAATCGAGCGCGTACGCCGGTGCGAAGGGTAAATGGCACGGTGCCCGCTGCCCCGATGGCCAGATCGGTGATGGTCGAAATCACAGGGGTAAATGCGTACTCAAATCCAGCGTTGATCATCATGTAGGCGGCGGAAGCGGGCAGGCTGGACTCCATTTTGACGGCAGGTCCAATGCCCCCACTTACATACATGGCGCCAGGCTCAATGGTCTTGGCGAAGGCGGGTGATGCACAAAGAACGATCGCGAGATATGCACAAAGACTGCGGATCATGATCATTGGACTGCCGGAGAGTGTCATGCGTGTCAATGAAAACGGTGACCTCCCCGCACATTGACACCCCTCCAGCCCAGGGATATTTCCGCCCGGTGGATCCACTTACACCCCGTCAGGCAGCTGTTGAAGCTTTGCGTCATGCGTCACGTGTGGGTGCGAGTGCGTCCAGCGTGCATCGTTTGGGGCAAAAAGCGCGGCGTTTTGTGGACGATGCGATCATCGAAGTTCGAAAATATCTAGGGAAAGAACGCGGTGGGGTGGTGTTTTGTGCCACGCGTTCAGAAGCCAAGCGGCTTACCCACGGTCTTGGTCCTGATGTCGCAATTGTTGTGGATGCCGAAGCACTGGGGGCGTTGCCAGGACTTATTCCTGTTTGGTTTGCTGAAGGGGTTTGTCCAAGGCCGCTTTGGTACGGCGGTGGTCAGCAGGACGGTATTCGTCCTGGCACCGTTCCAGCGCCTTTGTGTGCGGCTCTTGCAGCAGCATTGCGTATCCAAAGTGGAGTGCAGCCATGACACGCAGACGGGTTGTGGTGGCCATGAGCGGTGGCGTGGATTCAAGCGCGGTCGCAGCGTTGATGGTCGAAGCGGGCCACGAAGTCATCGGCCTTTCCATGAAGACCCACCGTGGTGCGCCAAAGGGTGCCAAAGCCTGTTGTACGCCCGATGACATGCGCGATGCGCGCCGTGTGGCCGACAAATTGGATATCCCGTTTTACCTACTGAATTACGAAGCGTTGTTTGAGCGTGAGGTGATTGAGCCTTTTGCCCGTGCTTATGCCGAAGGCCGGACGCCCAATCCCTGCGTGGATTGCAACGACAAAGTCAAATTCGTACCTCTCTTAGAACGTGCACAAATGCTTGGTGCCGATGTTTTGGTAACAGGACACTACGCACGCATTGTGTGCGATCCTTCAGGTGCGCGCCGACTTGCGCGGGGTGTGGATCCCAACAAAGATCAAAGTTATTTTCTCTACAGGCTCACCCAAGCCCAGTTGGCCATGCTCGAATTTCCTTTGGGTGGTATGCACAAAGATGAAGTGCGTGGTCATGCCGAACGTTTGGGTTTGGGTG
This sequence comes from Bdellovibrionales bacterium, assembly GCA_005801425.1. Classification (GTDB taxonomy): domain Bacteria; phylum Myxococcota; class XYA12-FULL-58-9; order XYA12-FULL-58-9; family SYDY01; genus SYDY01. The sequence continues at coordinate 1,416 of SYDY01000102.1, forward strand.
TTGATGTCGCGCAAAAACGCGAAAGCCAAGAGATCTGTTTTGTGGGATCCGAAGGCTATGCCGAAACGGTTGAGCGTATCCTAGGGCGCAGTTTGCCCGAGGGCGATATTGTGGATGGTGAGGATCGTGTGGTGGGACGTCACCAAGGGATCCATCGTTTTACGTTAGGACAGCGCCGTGGTTTGGGTATTGCCCACGAAGAACCGTTGTATGTGACCGGGGTGGATGTTTCTCGCAATGTGGTGCGTGTGGGCGCTGCGGGAAGCCTTAATGCCCAAGGCATTCGCTTGGAACGCGCCAAATGGACGGCTGGTGTGCCTCGCATAGGCGATCGATTGCTTTTGCAGCAGCGTTACCACGGAACACCGTGTGTGGCCGAAGTGACCGCCATCCAAGCCGATGGATCCGAGGTTACGTTGCATTTTGATACAGAAGGTCGTTCGGGTGGTCTTGGCCAAGCGGCTGTTTTGTACCAGGACGATGTTGTTGTGGGGGGGGGAGTGATTATAGAAGTGATTCGACAAGTGGATCGGCGCAACCATGCATGTGCTGTTGCCGATACCTTGGGGCTCACTGCGTACTGATTGGACGAAGCATGTGTGATCCACATGTTCCTTCCAGACAGCACCGTTGATTTTATTATTGTGGCACATGCCGGAGTACCTCTTTTATGGTTGACGATCCTCAGCGCTCGCTTGCGCAATGGAAAGCTCTTGAAACCCGTCTCGGCTGGACTTTTCGCGATCCCAATTTGCTGCGAATTGCCATGACTCATTCGACCTATGCGAATGAGCATCGCGAGATCCAAAGCAATTACGAACGCATGGAGTTTTTGGGCGATGCAGTTCTCGATCTGATTGCGGCAAGGCTTTTGTATCAAACTTTTCCGAATGCCACCGAAGGTGAATTAAGCCAGCGTCGTGCGCAGGTGGTACGTCGTGAAAGTTTGGCGGTGATGGCGGGTGAATTAGGGCTTGAGTACTGCATTCTTCTTGGCGAAGGCCAACGGCGTGCAGGAGGCGAAGTAAGCCGTCGTATCCTTGCCGATGCCTATGAATCACTTGCAGGCGCGATTTTTTTGGATGGTGGTTATGATATCGCCGAGAAATGTTTCTCGGCTGATCTTAAACGAACCATTCAACGCACAACCGATTCTTTTGACTTTAAAACACAATTACAAGAGTTGTGTCATCTTCAGGGTTTCGGTCAACCGATTTACACGGTTGTTTCTACGGATGGACCTGATCACGCACGCGTTTTTTCCTGTGATGTTTCTGTGGATGGCGTGGTGATTGGAACGGGTGTTGCGCCGAGTAAAAAATCCGCAGAACAAATTTGTGCACGCATTGGCTCAGACGTTTTATCGCAATCAGAACCCTCGGAAATCAGTGCTTAAGGAGTATAGAATGACAGAAAATGCATCATTTCGCTGTGGCACAGTCACATTGCTTGGACAGCCGAACGTAGGCAAGAGCACATTGCTCAATCGTATTTTGGGCGAAAAAGTATCCATCGTCACGCCCAAGCCGCAAACGACACGCAATCGCATTGTTGGTGTATTGCAAGCCAGTGATAGCCAAGTGATTTTCTTGGATACGCCGGGTTACACCGAACGTTCTGGCGATATGTACAAGCGCATGCGTGCATCGGCACGTGATGCCGCGGGTGATGCCGATGTGGTGGTCTTTGTGATCGATGCCTCTGCATCGGAAAAACTCACCGAGCATGATCGTCGTTTGCTTGCGATGGGTGCCGAGTCGGGCGCACCGATCATTGTTGTGCTCAATAAAGTCGATCGTGTTAAACCCAAAGATCGTTTGTTGCCTTTTATTCAAGACATGATGGGTGTTCAGGGCGTTGCGGTGGTTATCCCTGTGTGTGCACGCAATGGCGATGGCATCGATCCCTTGTTGCAAGAGATCCGTGAACGGTTGCCAGTGGGCGACAGACTTTTCCCTGAAGATATTTACACCAATGCCAGCGAGCGATTTTTGTGTGGCGAACTTGTGCGTGAGCAACTTTTGTTGCAATTGCGCCAAGAAATTCCTCATGGCACCGCGGTGGTGATCGAAACATTCGAAGATGCGCGTGATGAAGACGGTGGCGGCATATGCCACGTTGAAGGCCGCATCGTGGTTCCGCGTGAATCGCACAAAGTGATTGTGCTCGGAAAAGGTGGCGAACGCATTCGCGAGATGAGCACCGAAGCACGCATCAACATGGAAAAATTGCTTGGAAGCAAAGTGTTCTTGCGCATGTTTGTGGTGGTGCATTCCGATTGGATGTCGAGTCCGGGCGCGCTTGAGGAATACGGAGTAGGGACATGAGTTCACGACCTCTTGTTGCTTTGGTCGGTCGTCCCAATGTGGGGAAATCCACCATTTTTAACCGTATGACACGCAGTCGTCGTGCCCTGGTGTACGACCAACCCGGTGTAACCCGTGATCGTCTGTTTGGCGATGTTCGTGTTGATAATCTTGCATTCACGGTGATCGATACCGGTGGACTTGATATCGATCCCACCGATCCTTTGATCGAAGCCATGATGATGCAAACCCGAGCGGCCATTTCTGAAGCCGATATGATTTGCTTGGTGCTTGATGGTCGCAGTGGCGTTGTACCTATCGAACATGAAATCGCATCCATGCTGCGTGCATCGGGTGTGCCGTTGATGGTTGTGGTGAACAAAGTCGAAGCCGAAGACACCACGAATTACATCGCCGATGCGTACAGCCTTGGTCTTGATCATGTGTACGCGGTAAGCGCCGAACATAATTTGGGATTTGATCTTTTATATACGGCCATGGGCGAATTGCTTGGCCCCGATGCGCATGTTGAAGAAGAAGTCTTTGAAGAAAAATCCGAAGACGATGAATATTGGTTTCGTGAAGAAGGCGAAGAAGACATCGAGGGCGATGCTGCGAAGGCCTATGATGAAGCCCATGCGTTTGACAATGCGTGGCTATCGCGTCCCATGCGAGTGGCCATTGTAGGACGTCCTAATGCGGGCAAGTCGTCGCTTATCAACCGCTTTGCACGGGAAGATCGTGTGACAGCGAATGCGCTTCCAGGCACCACCCGCGATGCTGTGGATGTGCCGATTGATTTTCATGGTGAAGAAATTTTGTTGATTGATACCGCGGGCATTCGTCGTCAGCGCAGTGTGTACAGCAAACTTGAACAATTGACGGTGATGCAGGCTTTTCGCAGCATAGATCGCGCCGATGTGGTGATTGTTCTGCTGGATGGCACCGAATTACCCAGCGATCAGGATGCCCGTATTGTGGGCATGGCCCATGAAAAAGGCAAAGGCATCGTGCTTGTTTCCAACAAGTGGGATCTTAAAAAAGGCGAAGAAAACGGCTTTAAAGAATACGAAGAAGTCTTTCGTCGCGTGATCCCATTTGTGGCCTATGCGCCATTGTTGCGCATTTCTGCGGCCACGGGGAAGGGCGTCGACAATATTCTTAAAGTCGCACGTCAAGTACATGAAGCGCGCAACAAACGTTTAACAACAGGCGATCTCAATCGTTTTATGCGCGAGATCATCGAACATACGCCGCCGCCGGTGCATAAAAGCAAGCGCCCAAAAATATTCTTTGTCAGCCAACCCATGACGGCGCCGCCAACGTTTGTTTTTTCGACGAATCGTCCCAAAGACATTCACTTTTCTTATCGGCGTTTTCTTGCCAATTCTTTGCGCGAGCATTACGGCTTTGAAGGTACGCCATTGTGGCTAAAATTCCGCGAACGAAAAAGTAAAAGTTTTTAGGGCGTGTCATCATTTACCAATGCAGCGCCATTTGAGGCTATTTTTGGGCCTCACGAGGAGCGAGGCCGAGATAATATGTTCTATATGTTGAGCGCCGAGCGACAAAGTGAGGCGAAAAAAGAGACCAAATGGTGCGTGTTGGCTAAATGATGACACGCCCTTGTCATGACGTAGGGGCAATGATGAAATTTTATTTTCAAAAATCAATTCTACTTGCATTTTTCCTTCTCGGTTGTGCAGGCAACATCCAAAAAGTTGTATCAACGCCGCAAGAGAAAAATTATTTCCCTGACCAAAAGGGCTGTTTTCTCCTCTACAACATGAAAACGGGCTTATTTGAGAAAGTAATCGGCGAAGAGAACTGCCGCGAACGTTTTGTTGCGTGCTCTACGTTTAAAATACCTTTGTCGGTGATGGCATTTGATGCGGGTGTTTTAAAAGATGAAAATCAGGTGCTGAAATGGGATGGCAGCAAAGGCTTTCTTGAAAGTCACAACCAAGACCACAATGCAAAAACGTGGATGCAGCATTCAGTCGTTTGGTTTTCTAAAAAACTGACACCCCAAATTGGACAAGAAAAATTTCAGAGATACTTACACGAGTTTCATTATGGCAATGAAGACTTGTCCGGTGGCATCACCCAGGCTTGGTTGACTTCACCTGCTGAAAAATCACCTTCTTTAGATATTTCGGCCTATGAACAAGCATCATTCATGGAAGAACTTTGGGCCGATCGCTTGCCTGTTTCCAAACGTTCTATGCAAATCACCCGTGATATTACATTTCTTGAAACCTCGCCCAAGGGATTCAAATTAAGCGGAAAAACTGGATCCAACTATTACGATAAAAATTACGGCATTGAGAAAAGAATGGGCCTCGGTTGGTTTATTGCCCATCTTAAAAAAGGCGATCAAGAATATATCGTGGTAACAAACTTTAGCGACTTAATCCCCACAGATGCCAAGCAATATGGCGGTCTTCGTGCCAAGGCCATCACCAAACAAATCCTTTCGGATCGCGGCCTTTGGTAATAAAATAAATAAATATTCATTAAAATAATCCAGAAATAGGATGTTTTTGTTGTCATATTGCTTAAATGTCACCACCAATCGGTAGAAATTTAGACAAACTTGTTCTTGTTGTAGGTCAAGGTCCCGCGGGCGAAGCCGTGGCTGGCATGGCCAAACAAGCAGGTTTTGACGTTCTTGTCGTCGATCCACGCCCCGTGAATACCAGACCCCAGCGCGTCACCATCCGGCAAGACAGCGTCACGACCCTTCGTGATCTCGGTGTTTATGAAGGACTGCGTGAAACAATGATCCCCATTGGGAGCATTGAATTTAATGGCAAACCCGTCCCATTAACGCGTCCCGATCCTATTCTTCCACCGCAGTGGTCTTTAGAGCACAATCCCGACTTTGCGTCGGTGCTTAAAGAAGCCCCCATTGGCGTCATTGCATTGCGCGATCTGCAAGATATTCTTCACGCAGAGAATGGAAAACAGGGCGTACGCTACGAGGCTGCTGAAGCAACATTGGTTCCAGCCCCCACGACACTCGGAGAAGGCATTCCAACAGAATGGGCTGTTGAGTACAAACGTAAAGATGGTGCCAGCAAAGTTAGGGTGACCCCCTATCTTACGTTTATCGCCGATGGCGCCCACAGCCCAAGCACCACGGGACTTGTTCCGCGTGAGACACTTACCCACACGCAATACTTTGTGGGGGCATTCGTCAAACAAACGCATCCTGATCTCGTGGCTGTTGATCATGAACGCGTAGGCGCAGCACGTCTTACGCAAACGCCTGGTCCGGAACTGGGCGAACAGCGTACCACCATCATGTTCAGCAAGCCGGACGACAGCACGTGGACCGTTATGGAAATGACCCCCTCCGAATATGCGGGTCTGCCAGCCACCAAAGCGGTTGATCGCGCATGGTGTTTGGCCCACGCACAGGCAGGGCTTCGTGGTTCCGAACCCCATATTGTTGCGGGTGGGGATCGCATTTTTGAGGCACGCGTTGAACACGCAGTACAACCGACCCTTGGCGAGAACGTAGCCTTGATGGGGGATGCACGCCTGGTCACAGGGATCCTCGGAGGCATCGGCACACAGGCCGCTTTGCGCAATGCCCCCATTGTCCGTGACCATCTCTTTGCGCCGCTTCAGCGGGCGCTTGATGATGGCATAAGTCCGGAAGAGGCACGAAGTATTGCGTTGGCACAATGGTCAAAGGCCGTTGCTGAACAAGACCGAGATGCCATCGCCTATGCGAGGCCACGTTACACCCATGCGGACGCGAAAGATTCTTATCGAAAATAAAAGCAAGCAAACAAAATATTAGAATGGAGAATTTCAATGAGTGGATATAAAGCAGCAGCAACGGCTTCCCGTGATGAGTCGCGTGTTCGTGATTCGGCACAGGCTTCATCACTCGAATCGCAAGGTGTAGTTACAGGTGAAGGTGCAGGTGTGGGACCGCAATCTGCAGCAGCTCAAGCAGCCACTGCGTTTAAGAAGTATCTTCACATTACGCCAAGCTGCCGTTACGAGCCCCATGGCCGCGCTTATGTGTGTGATGCGTTCACGCGTGCGCGAGAACAGGGTATTAAAATTAGCCTGAATATGCCCGCATTCCCATTCAAGGTGCCCCGTGAAAAAACATTGGCAGAAGTCAGTGGGCAAGGTCCAGCATTGGTTGATGCGGGAGAACACGCCTCCTTGACACATCTTGCAAAACTTCAAAAAGAACTTGCGCAGCATAATCCAGTCGGTGGCGTCGAAGTTCGTATTTACTGCGACACCGAAGTTTTTACAGGCCTTCTCGAGATCAGTGTGCTCGATGCCGGTGCATACCGTGCAGGCATGCGACGCATCTGTGAAGGATCGAACGTTGCATTTATAAGCCTGGCCGATATCTACCCTGACATTCATAGAGACGATCATGCAGCCTTGCGTGCTCGCATGCTTGAAGAGGTGGCAGCCTCCAAAAAAACAACGGTAGCCGGTATCACAGCCAGCGAAATTGAGGAAAGCGAAGCAGGTGTAGCACAGTACATCATGGAATTACTGGTTGAGATCCATACCAAGCGTTTGATCGCAGAAGGCTTGGATCCGGTTGTTGCTGCTGAACGTGCAGAAGGCCGTGCGACAGCCGGCGTCATGGAATTTCTGACACTCAACCGTGCCTATGGCGAACTTATCAGAATTCACCTGGCGAGATATCAGAATGAACTTGGAATTCGTATTTCATGCCATGCGCAAACCAATGCCAATAAGTTTGGGGTTTCCATGTTTCCATGGGCACCCAGAACGCCAGAGCAGTCCACACCATGGCAAACGGTGCCTGTTCTTGTGAACGAGACCGTGATCCCCATGCGCCGTGAACAGGCACTACGGCTTGGGTGTCAGCTATACGAAGATCGCAAAGGTTATTTGGCGATGGTCCCACCCCAGGGGATCACCCGCCATACGGCCGAAGATCTTGCCGAAGCAGCAGCGCATAAAAGTGCTTTGGAAGCAGTGTTGGCAGAAGAAGGCTTGACCATGCAAGCACTTGGTTTTCCGGATCTGGCAGAGATTGATCGTTGTCCCCCGAGCCGTATCCATTCGATTTACGGTGACTTGATACACCTAGAGAGTCTAAAAAACGCTATGCAGAATGCCCGAGAGGGTGGCCGTGTTGCGCCAAGTGGTGAAGCCAAAAGAGCATGGGGAACCCTCTTGCCATTGATTCATCCGGCATTGTTTGATGTGGAAACGATCCATGCTGATTCAGTTCGTGAACAGGTCTTGATGTTGCGTGATACACCCATTTCCGCAACTGAAAGTTCCCGCATGAAGGTTCTGGAAGCCGTTCGAAATTATATCAATGCCCGTGAGCGTGCGAATCAAAGCGATGCGGTTCCCGTGATACTGCGAATTGGCAAAGAGGGGCATAAACAAGATCAGGTGGTGACATACGTTGGACATGCCGCTGCGGCGCAACACGCACGCTTGGCTCCGGTGGAAATGGCGCCAGTCCCTTTGTGTGTTGTTTCTACTGAATGGGTAAGGCGCAGCAGTCTCGTGCCTACGCTGCCTGCAAGTCGGAATGGTTGGAGACCTGCAATTGTTATTGAAGACTCTGTTGCAGCTCTTTCACTGGACAAAAGCAAACACGAAGGCGAAGACAAGCATGAATACGCGGCACGTATGAAAGCTATGTCGGATGTGCAGTTGGCAGCGAGAGACGAGGTCAGGCTCGCTCTCATTGCGCTCGATGATGGGCATGCATTGACGTAAGGAAGATGATGTCATACATTGCCTCATTATTTGACTTTTCAATAAGATCGCATTTGAACGCTTAATACAAGAGATCCATATGGCTGGGATAGCGAAGATAGATCTTGTGCCTGGGCGTCATGCCGCATCAGCACATGACGGCCGATCTTCTGTCCCATTGCATGCTGCAGCACGCCAGTTTTGGCGCACAGAGGACTCATGGGCTCCAAAACCTACATTATGTGAGCACGGCATCTCTGAAGTGGATCTCCCTAAAATACCGCATGCGACCTCCAAAATCTGTCCCACAACGCTAGCCTTCCAATTGGCGATGTCTCTTGACCCGCAGACGGTGGCCCCCTCAATGCTTTCATCGAAAGCCCTTCCCAAAGATCCCATACCCAACAAACAGTGGGAGCATTACGCATGCAAAGCCATTCAATGCGTGATGCGCGACCTCTCTTTCATGAGTTTTCCCGACGAGCCTGCGCATGATGTTGGAGAAGACGTAGGGCACGGGATCAACCGCGGCGATTGCGTGACGCACAGTCGTGTTGAAGCACTCAGGCACCTCTTTCAAGTATACCAGTTACCTTCGGCATTGTTTGACTTGGTTTTGTGGCACACCACGCTGCTTGCTTTTCAAGATGCCAAACCGAAACTACATGCGACAACAGCCACGTTGATTGAGAAGGCACTCAAGCTGCAAAATAAGCATATTTACCATTCTGCATGTGAATCATCACAATCGGCTTGGTTCATGGAAATTCCAGGGTTATCAACAGAAAGCTTATCCACGTCATCGCGGATAGAAAGCCCGATCATGTTGGGTCTTCACAATGCCTATGAAATGTTGGCACCCGCATCATCGGTTGGCTATCAAAAAAATGACAAGATCGAATCACATATGCATAACAGAGTCATACCTTCTATGCATGCGGGGCCTCACAGCAAAGCGCGTGCAACAAGCGAAACATGGACGACCCTTAGCCGGCTTGTGAGACTCACGCAGATATCCGTGGACAATAAACTCGCCATGGATAATGTGCGTCACTTTGTGAAGCAATTTATTCTGCCGCACTTGCTTCTGTTTATTCAACAGCGAAATGCGATTCACTTGCCGACACAAATTTCCATTGAATCTGGTGCGTATGGGATGTTTAACAAGCATGTCTTTGTTATTCTCATTGTGAAGGGGCATGTCTATTGGATCGATGGTAATGCTCTCCCAGGGGATCCGCAGTCCTGCGTAGGACTCCTTCATGGAAAGTCTAATGCACATGTGGCCGATTTTCTCACGGAGGCGATTAGCATTGGCCTTACAGGTTCGCCCGCGGATACATTAGCTGATTCGAAATGGTTTGCCGGCATGGATGTTGGGAATGCTGCTGCTTCGTCTGCCGCTACTGGGCCTGCTATGGAAGTGGATGAATGATTTTGGCGCAGGCGGGAACCCCGTTGTTGATCAATGAGATAATATCACCCGACCACCTCAATAGCTTGAAGCAACACCGCATCTTCATGTTTTTCCGAGGCCGATTTGGGGTCCACATAGGCCTGCAATGCAAATCCTGTTTCTTCGCCTTGCTTGTCTAAGAGATCGTGTGAAACGCGCCATGTACCGTCATCTTGTTCTGTCACCATAAATAAACGTGTTTGGCGTGCAATAGGTGTGCGGTTGATGCGACCCACCGCTTCAACGCAACGTTGCCATGACGCAAGCAATGCATTGGCATCGGCGTCTTCGCCGATAAATCCAACGAGGCCTTCGGCATCGCTTGCATGAAGCCGTGAGATGATGTGCAATAGTTCGGTGCGTGCAAGGGCTTTGATGGCTTTTGGACTCATGCGCGTGGGTTGTAATGGTTTCATCATCGCGGGATCGTCATCACCCGGTGTTCGCAATGTTTCCCACTCAGCCACCAAACTGGCATCGGCATGGGCAACGGTGGTTCGTAAAAATGCTTCAATTTCCGTAAACCCATCGGTTTTTGCAGAAAGTGGAACGGTTTGTGCACAGGTTTTCACCACCTGATTGAGATAGCGCAAAAGAACGCCTTCACTGCGTGATAATTGATAATCGCGTACGTATTCGGAAAAATTACAAAAATTTTCAACCATTTCACGTGCAATGGATTTCGGCATGATGTTTTCTTCACGCATCCATGGCCGAACTTTAGAAAATTCATTGAATGTCGTGTAAATAAAGTCGCGCAAGGGCTTTGGATATTCGACATCGTCTAATTGATTGATGCGATCGTGAAAATCCACACCTTGTGCTTTGAGTTCATCAATTTTTTGTTGTTTTGCACGATCAAGCTGTGCCCGTAAAACCACGTGAGGGTGTTCCAAAATCGATTCGACAAGCGTCAATAAATCTAAAGCATAGGTTGGGCTTGTGATATCGAGATAATGAACGGTATCCACCAAGTACAACGACAACGTATGATGCAATGAAAAGTCATGTTGCAAATCGGCATTGATCACAAGACGCGCACCCGAAACACGATTGCGCACAATCGAAACAATACCCGCATGTCGCAAAGCGCGCAGTTGCTCGGCTGCGCTGCGTCTATGGCGGGATTTTTTCTTAGGGCTTTCGTGGCATCGCCCAATAATTTCAATAAGACGTGCGTAACCTAAATTGGGTGTATCGCCCGCTTGGAGAAAACCGAGCAACAATCCAAAGCTTACCGTGAATTGACTTTGCAACGGTTCTGACTGACTTTCGATTAAACGCCGATAGGTGTTTTCATCCCAATGCACATAGCCTTTGGTGGGTGCTTTTTTCTTCACCACATTTTTTTTGGCCTGGGGATTGGCATGAACACGACTATCGATGCGTTTATTCTCAATGACGTGTTCAGGGGCTTGGCAAACCACCCAGCCTTTGTCGTCAAATCCTTTGCGTCCTGCGCGTCCTGCAATTTGCTGAAAATCACGCACCGAAAGAATTTCGACTTTTTCTCCAGTAAATTTACAAAGCTGCGTGAATAGCACGGTACGAATAGGAATATTGATGCCGACGCCAAGCGTATCGGTGCCGACCACGGCGCGCAGCATGCCATCTTGTGCAAGCTTTTCTACCAACCGCCGGTATTTGGGGAGAAGGCCCGCGTGATGCACACCGATGCCGTGGGATACCAAACGCCGAATGTCTTTTCCAAAAGGGCTGTCGAATTTAAAATTCCCTATGGCTGCTTGAATGGCTTGTTTTTGCTCTTTGGTGGTGATGTTGATGCTTGATAAGTTTTGCGCTTGCTCAATGGCTTCGCGCTGCGTAAAGCACACAAGATACACCGGCGCTTTGTTGCTGGTGATGAGCGATGCAAGCGTTTCATGCAAGGGCTCTTCGCTGTAGCTGAACTCCAGCGGCACAGGCCGTTCCATGCCTTTGACCACGGCAACGTCGCGCCTTGTGTATTCACGCAACGCTTCCAAAATAGCTGGATTGTCGCCCATGGTGGCGCTCATCAGCAGAAATTGCGTGCGCGGCAATGTCAGCAAAGGAAGTTGCCACGCCATACCGCGTTCGCTGTCGCCGTAATAATGAAATTCATCGAGAATGGCTTGGCCCACGCAATCGGCTTGGGTGGGTTCCAGGGCGAGCTTGGCTAAAATTTCGGCGGTGCAGCAGATGATCGGTGCATCGCGATTGATGCTCGCATCGCCCGTGAGCATCCCTACATTTTCGGCACCAAAATCTTGGCACAATGCAAAAAACTTTTCGCTCACCAAAGCTTTGACGGGGCTGGTGTAAAAAGATCGCTGTCCCCGTGCGAGTGAGAAGAAGTGCAAGGCCTGGGCCACCAGCGATTTCCCTGAGCCCGTGGGCGTATTGAGCACCACATGTTTGCCTGCAAGCAGTTCGAGAATTGCCTCTTCTTGCGCGGGGTAGAGGCGCAACCCTTTGCTGTCCATGCTGTCTATAAAAGCATCGAGAAGGGCATCGTCCCCTGGGAGCGCGGACGTCCCGTCTGCATCGCTTGTCGTTGTCATAATCGGTGTGTGTAACATACCTCTATCGCTCTGTAACCGCGCGAAACGACAAAACCATTCAAATGTATGCTTTATGCATACATACTATGGTAGGTATGCATTACTTTTTTAGCAACGCTTGGGATGGAACTGCCGATAAATAGTGGGAGCGCTTAATAGATTAGGCTTCGTAATTTGATAGTCATATTCAATAGAATATTTAATATTTTATTTTCTACGTCACATTCACTTGAAAAATTTCCCCTGTTTCCAAAGCGTACGCACTTAACGTACGACCCCATCCTGCGCCCGAATCGAGCGCTACGGCATGTCCCATCACACGAAGACCCGTTGCAGCCCAATGGCCAAAAATATGATTAAGGCCATGCTGTGCCACGTGATGGTACCATGCCGATGAACCCGCGGGTATTTCTTCGGGGGGCATGCTGCCTGGCATCGGCTGGCGATGCGTGGGATCCACAAGGCGCATTTTTGTAAAGACACGCAATGCAAAAGCAAGATCATGCTGATCGAGGGCAGAGGGTTTGCGTTGATAGCGTGTTAAAAGTGCGTGAGGATTAAGCCCCGTAAGTTCTTGATGAATACTCTCTGCAAGATGCTTGGTTGTGGCGTGGTCCCACCATGGCCAGACGGCGGCATGGAGCATACGCCAGCCATGTTCTTCATGCATGACAGGACGTTGCAAGAGCCATGCAACCAGCGTGTCGATATTGGATGACTTGAGCAAGCGCGCAATATCACCATACGCATCGTCGGCCTCGCGTATGCCCAATGCACAGGCAAGCAAATACATTTCATGGTTTCCTAGCACCACCGTGCAAACATCTTGATGGTCATAAACAAATTGCAGCACGTCGTGTGATTGCGGACCGCGATTCACCAAATCGCCCACGAACCACAAACGATGGGTGGATGGAGAAAAATCTATTTGTTTAAGCAACGCGCGAAGTGCACGGTATTGTCCATGGATATCGCCGATGACGCATGTGACGTGGGGCATGACCTTTGATCCATTTCACAAAAATCAAGTCAAAGGCAAATACGATTAAGTGCATTGCAGTATCTCATGGATAAAGTTAAAAGCGGGGAGGTGGAGGATGATGTGATCCGTTGGATAATATTTCTCGCATGTTTGAGTTCGACCGCGTGTGTTTCCACACCGATGTTTAGACGCGTCGCGCTGTTTGTGCCTACCGACCGGGCTTTGGAAGCATCCGGTGATGAGCAGGCGATCCAAGTGTATACTGCAAAAGAACATCCAAACGATGCGAAAACCCAATTGTTTTGGGAAGAGCAAGCCAATGAAGTGGTGCGGCTTTTGGCCGTGATGCCCGATGAAGAGGCATCGCTCTACCGTGATATCTTTAAAAGCCTTCGTACTGCCGAGAGTGATGCAGAAGCCGATATGATTTCTTTGGATCGTGGTCGTTCAACGTTGGGGCGTGCGCGTTTGCGCATGGCGCGTACAGCACGTGATTTTGTGTCATTTTATATGTTTCGACAAACCTATTATGCGGAACATCCCAATGAATTGCCTTCATCCGATGCGCCGCCTGAACGTACCCGCGCGGATCTTGAAGCTTTGCATGTATTGCTTAAGGATGACTCTGCCCTAACCCAATCTGTTTTAGATCATTTGGCAAGCATGTCGCTTGTTTCTGTCAAAGCAGGTGATGACGCCTATCAGCGCACCCGGCAATTGCTTGCTGACGTGACGCGAAGTTTTGATACGCGTACTATGCAATTGCGTGATGTGATCCGTGGCAAACGCCACGATGCCGATGCATTTACGGATGAACGTTATTCACGCCAAGCGATGATGACGTTGCTTGCGGTCCAGTCACCTTAAAAGACGTTAAAGGCCGTTGCCCGTATCGTTCGTCTTTCCAGCTCACAAACCGATTGCCGATGACTTCTGCAGGTTCATTGATCACCACAAATGCTGCGGGATCGATGGCGTACAAAATTTCTTTAAACCGACCAAGTTCATGCAAATTAAAAACGGTGTATACCACGCGCAGATCTTGCCCGGCCCTTGCACCTTGTGCTTGAAAAAATGTGGCACCGCGGCCCAGATCTTTCATGATCGATTGGGCAATGCGATCGGGTTGACTTGTGATAATAAACGCCGATCGTCGTCGTGAAAATCCTGCCTGCATGCGATCGACCAGAACCCCTGTAATATACATGCTGATGCCGGTGTACAGCGCGATTTCTAAACTGTTCATGAAGGCATTGAGGGTGATGATCAGCATATTAAAGCTGATGAACGTGATCCCAGCGGGGAGCCCTAAACGCTTGCGAATGATTGTGCTGACAATATCGAGGCCGCCTGTGGAACCCCCAACACGCAAATAAAAGCCAATGCCTATACCCGAAAGCGCACCGCCTAAAATGGCGGCGAGCAAAGGATCTTCCAAAGGAATATGGATGCCTTGAAACGCTTGGAGTCCAACACCGCTCATAAACACGCCCGCAATGGATACGACTAAAAACGGCGCACTCATGGTTCGCCAGCCTACAATGAACAGCGGAATGTTGATGAACCAATAAATGACCGAAACAGGAAAATGGCTAAAGAAAGAATAAACAATCAACGAAAGCCCTGTGATCCCACCCGCCATGAAGTGGTGCGGGATCAAAAGTCCGTTGATGCCGATGCTGAAGATCACAACACCGATGGCGGTGAAGAGCAAAGAGCGCCAGAAATGCCATCCCCGCATGGCGGTCGCGATATCGCGAGCTTCACTGTGCAGTGTCTCTTTGAATGGATAGGGCAGCATGGGCAGGCTCCTTAAGGACCTGCGAATATATAACAACATATTGATATTGGCACTGGGGTTTTTGGTACGTGAAAGGTCGCTTGACATCCCACCTTTGCACTTGTAACTGAGAGCGCAAATGATTCTCATTATCAAGATTGGCTTAATATGAATTTTTATACGAAATTGTGGGCTTTGGCAGTGTTCATGTGCGCTACGTCTTGCAGCAGCGATTCGAGCGATTCTTCTGACGCTGCAATCCGTGCGTCTGTCGTGGGGAATTATGCCGAAAATACGTATCAGAGCTACCTGCAAAGCCTGAATACCGCCAAGCATCTGCAGTCTGCCGTGAATGCTTTTGTGGCAAGCCCTTCCGAGGGGACATTGGAAGTTGCAAAACGTCGTTGGCTTGAAGCGCGCCAGGTTTATGGTCAAACCGAGGCGCACCGTTTTTATGATGGCCCTATCGACGATCCTGAACATGGCCCTGAAGGCAAAATCAATCCATGGCCTTTGGATGAATCGTTTATTGATGGGATCATCAATGATTCAGAGCACTATGCTGAACTTACGCCGAGTATTTTGGCAGATCTCAACAACACGTCCAAGCCGGGTGAAAATCAGCCTGAAGAAGCATTGGATGCCAACGTCGCAACAGGCTATCACGCCATTGAATATTTGCTTTGGGGTCAAGATCGCAACGCCACATCTGCGGGCACACGTTCGTTTACCGATTATACAACGGCTTCAAATTTTTCACGTCGTAAAATATATCTTGTCGCAGTCACGGATTTGTTGGTGAGCGATCTACAAATCATCACCAATGCGTGGATATCAGAACAAAACAATTATCGTAAAACGTTTGAAGAGGGCGATTCGAATGTCGCTTTGCGAAAAATGATCATGGCCATGGGAATACTTAGCAAAGAAGAGTTGGGCAGCGAACGCATGGACGTTGCATTGAACTCAAGAGACCAAGAAGATGAGCATTCATGTTTTAGCGATAACACCCATATCGATCTCCTGATGAATCAATTGGGCATTATCAATGTGTATCTTGGACGTTACGGCGTCACCGATGGTCCAGGCCTTGATGAACTTGTGCGTGCCATCGATCCCGTACTTGATGCGAGTATTCAAAAACAGTTGTTTGAAAGTTACGATAAATTGATAGCGATCCCTGTACCGTTTGATCAGGCTATTCTTAGCGATGAAGGTCGTGCTGCCATTGATGCTGCGATCACATCGATTCGTTCTCAAGGTAACAAAATTGCGGGAACCACCGTGGTGTTGGGCTTGGAAGCATTGGTGATCAACGATGGATAGCTGTGTGTCATCCCCGCGAAGGCGGGGATCCAGGATATTGAGATGGATTCCCGTTTTCGCGGGGATGACGTGTGTATTGGCCTGCGCCAACGATACCCACGATGATGTTCCGCTTGATGTGTTATCGGGTGGTGATGCAACGGTGTATACCCATGATCGGTTGGCATTTTCACATCCGGCACCCAATTTGACAGATGCCCATGATCGCGCATTTTTTCGAGGCAAAGCCTTGTTTCGCGATATGTGGGTGACGGCGCCGTCGTCGACATTTTCACACGATGGATTAGGTCCCACATTCAATACGCGCTCATGCGAAGGATGTCATCAAGACGATGGTCGCGGTTCGCCTCCCAATCCAGGCGATTCCATGCGCACCATGGTTATGCGGATCAGTATTCCTGGTGAGGATGACAACGGAGGTCCGAAAGACGAGCCCAATTACGGTGAGCAAATTCAATCGCATGGTATTTTGGGTATTGATGGAGAATCAGATCCCACGGTGACTTATGAAGAACGTCAAGGCCACTATGCCGATGGCACATCCTATTCTTTGCGTGTGCCTACCTACCATTTGGGTGAACCTTCGTATGGTCCATTTCATGACGACATTTTAATTTCGCCCCGTGTTGCGCCTGCAATGATTGGGTTGGGTTTGCTGGAGGCGATTTCTGAAGAAACGTTGATGGCTTTGGCTGATCCTGACGATCACAATCGTGATGGCATTTCTGGGCGAATGAACATGGTTTGGGATGTTGTCAAAAACGCCGTAGCGATAGGGCGATTTGGTTGGAAAGCCAATCAGCCAACCTTGTTGCAACAAGCCGCAGGGGCATTTTTGGGCGATATCGGCATGACATCGCGTCTTTTCAACGTTCAAAATTGTCCGTCGGTGCAAACCGATTGTGTTCATGCACCCGACGGGGGTGTGCCCGAGATCAGCGACAATATTTTGGATGATGTTGTGTTGTATAGCCGCACATTGGGTGTGCCCGCAGCGCGCAATGTGAACGATCCTGATGTTTTGCGAGGCCGTGCAATATTTCAGGAAGCTGGATGCAATCGTTGCCACATCGAAACACTGACCACGGGCGATTATACACCTGTCCCCGAATTTTCAAATCAAACCATCCATCCTTATACTGATTTATTGTTGCACGACATGGGAGCGGCGTTGGCAGATGGTCGTCCTGACTTTCTTGCGACCGGATTTGAGTGGAGAACACGTTCGCTGTGGGGCATTGGCCTGGTACCCCATGTGAATGGTCACGGAAATTATTTGCACGATGGTCGCGCGCGTGGGATCGCTGAAGCCATTTTATGGCATGGCGGCGAAGCAGCATCGGCGAAGTCCCGTTTTGTGGGCATGTCTGCTGCCGATCGTGCGGCACTCTTACGATTTATTGAATCGCTGTAAGTTCGCTGCCAGGATCATCCGCATGCATGTTGCAATGATCATCGCGAATCCTGCGGCGGGTGGTGGACGTGTGTGGCAATGGATTGGCCCTATCCGTGCGTGGGCTGAAAATAAGTTTGGTTTGTGCACCTTAAAAATGACGCAGTCGCGTGGTCATGGGCGCTTGCTCGCGCAAAAGGCCATCGAAGATGGATATCGTTGGATCATTGCTCTGGGCGGCGATGGAACCTTAAGCGAAGTGGCGTGGGGTTTTTTTAACGATGAAGGACGACCTATCACCACGCAAGCGTATTTTGTGCCGTTGCCGATGGGCACAGGCAATGATTTTGCAAAGTCCGTGGGATTGCAGGGATGGACACCCGCAAAGGGATCGCCATGGTCCGATGCGCGTGTAAAATCCATTGATATTGGACGTGTGATCTTGGGGGATGGATCTGTACGCACGTTTATCAACATGGCAAGTCTTGGATTGAGTACTGTAGTGAATTCCGCAGTGGAAAAGAAACTGCTGCGTACGGGCTTGGCGGGCACATGGATGTATTTGCTTGCCACGCTACGCGCTTGGCGACATTTCGATTCGCCACGCATTCGTTTCACCATCGATGATAAAAGCCATGAACAATCGGTGACTTTGATGGTGTTGGCCAATGGGCGCGTTTTTGGTGGCGGCATGCGTATTGCGCCCCACGCGACGATCGATGACGGTTGGATCGACGTGTTGTTTGTTGATCCGCTCACCCGTGTTGTTGAACTTTTGCGGGATCTCCCCGCACTTTATCGTGGCACCCACCTTAAAAGTCCGTTGGTCCATACAGTACGTGCGCGTGTTGTGCGTATCGAAGCGGTGGAACCTGCCCAGATTGCCATCGAGCTCGATGGCGAAGTATGTGGCATGCTTCCTATTCAAGTTGACTTGCTCCCACAGGCATTGCGGGTGTTTGCGCCATTTTGAGGACACGGCGTGCCTTGACCAGCATTTTTTTTCCCGATAGCTCGCGGTGAGTGTTGTTAGATGTCCCCTCCATATTTTGATAAGGTGTTGACGATGATAAGAACGACCCTGATCCATAGTGTTCTTATGTTCGCGTTTATTCTGCCATCATTGGCCCGTGCCGAGGAAAAAGAAGAGCCCCATTGGATCAAAAAAGCAGGCACGGCGATTGATCAATATCTCGATTTTTCGGCAGTATTCACTGGCGGTGTGGGATACATGGGCGAAGATTCCCTCAACGTCCCGCAGTATTCTGAGCTCTACAAAACCGAACTTAAGAACGATGGTATTTTGGGTTTTAATCCCGAGCGCCGTGATCGTCAGTTGCAGTTTCAAATGCAACAACTCAAGTTGACGGTGTCGGGCCATGTGGACCGATTTGCGCGCGCGGAGTTGTCACTCACCATGCGTGACGGTGCACCTCAAATTTATGAGGGCTATGTTGAGTCCTTGGCGCTCCCGTGGGGGCTGCGTGCCAAGGGTGGCCAATTCTTGGTCGATTTTGGCCATGAAAACGGATCACATTTTATCGAAACATCACCATTTGTTGATTTGTCGGTCAGTCAGCGTCTTCTTGTGGGTGAGCAGCAGCTCAGTCTTTTGGGTGCAGGGCTTGGCTGGAAACTTCCTGTACGTTGGAACAGCGAGTTGATGGTTTCAGTGGGCATACCACGAAGTCGGTCATTTGCCATTCAAACCGTACCAGGGCTTGGCGATCACAACGATCTCATCGCGTCGGCACGTTTCAATAATGTCTTTTGGTGCAATCAGTCGTTGCGCTATCAGATAGGTGTATCGTATGCGATGGGCCCCAATACCCAAATCAAAGAGATTGCAGCACCGAAAGATCAACGCGGTATGTTGGCTGGGGCCGATATGGAACTGCGCTTTGTCGATCGTTCGTCGCCGCGTTACATTGCAGGCCGCTTGGAAAGCATTTATCGTCGATCAACGGTTAATTTTGCCAGCAGTGATAATGTTGTGACACAGGACCTGGGGCTTACCGCTGCGGTGGACGCGCGGGTTCTTCCATGGCTGCAAACCTCTGCGCGTTTTGATTATTTGGGTTTGTTGCATGATCAGAGTGGGGATTGGCCCGTTCCAAGCCTCAATTATCCCAAGGTTTATGCGGCAACGCCGGTGACTTGGGCGATGGCGACGGCACTCAGTGTTCACGTTTCAGAAAATCATCGCTGGCGTGTTCAGTACCAGGTGGAAAAACCTGTGGATACCACGATTTACATCCATTCCGTGTTTCTCCAGGCCCAATTTGCATTGGGTCGCAAGTCTGTAAGTACCTAGAAAATTACCTTTAAAACGATTTCCTAACGCTTCTTGAATCCGCAACGTGCTCATGCTATGGGAGCCCCACATGAAATCGATAAATACAGCATTGAAGTTAACCGGTGTGGTTGGGCTAGTTGTTTCTTTGGGCGCATGCGTCAAAAAGAAAACCGAAGAAGCGGTGATACCCGCAGTACCCCAAGTGACTGTTACGCTTGATGGCTCCAGCACCGTGTTTCCCATCAGTGAAGCCATTGCTGAAGAATTCAAAAAAGCCAACCAAGACAATGTCACCATCGGTGTGTCAGGTACGGGCGGCGGATTTAAGAAATTCTGCAGCAAAGAAGTGGCCATGGTCGGTGCATCGCGTGCCATTACAGCCGAAGAGGCACAGGCATGCAGCACCAACGGTGTTAATTTTATTGAATTGCCTGTTGCATTTGACGGTATTGCAATCGTCGTGAATCCTAAGAATACATTTGCTGAAAGCGTTACCGTGGCCGAGCTGAAAATGCTATGGGCCCCTGAAGCCCAAGGCAAAGTGACCAAGTGGAGCCAAGTACGCGCAGGCTGGCCCGACAAAGAAATCCACCTCTTTGGACCCGGTGTGGATTCAGGTACCTATGATTACTTCACAAAGGCCATTGTGGGTACCGAGCATTCGAGCCGTGGTGATTTCACCTCCAGCGAAGACGACAACGTCCTTGTGCAAGGTGTGACCGCCGATGAATTTTCTCTTGGATTCTTCGGTCTTTCTTACTTCGAAGCAAACAAAGAAAAGCTAAAGCTTGTTAAGTTGGATGATGGTGTGGCTGAAAATGGCGAAGGTCCCATTGCCCCAAATGCAACCACCATTGGTGATGCAACCTATCAGCCCCTGTCGCGTCCCATATTTATCTATGTTAGCAGCTCTGCTTTGACTGAGAACGAAGCCGTCGCGCGTTTTAGCAGCTTTTACGCACAAAATGCAGGCCGCGTTGCTGCACACGTGGGCTACGTGGCATTGCCAACCGATTTGGCGGCCATCGTGACACAGCGCTTGACAGATCGTAAAATTGGCAGCTTGTTCTCTGCTGAAGCAGCCAAAGGGACCGTGCGTTCTGTGTTGGAAGCCAGCAAGCTACCCGCCGCGCCAGCCGCCGAAGGTGCTGCTGTTCCTACTGATGCCGCTGCTCCTGCGCCAACAGCTGCCCCAGCACCCGCAGCTGTTCCAGCTGCGCCTGCACCCGCTCCACACGGTCAGCATCCTGCGAAATAATTGTCGCGCAGTCTTTTAATGATCATATCTTAATTTCACGATTTCTTCGTCCATGACGAGGCTTTGATGACACGGAATGCTCAACGGATTGGGGGAGCCGCTGGGCGGAGCAGTCGATCGGCCTTAGAGCGTTTGATCGAAATGTTCTTGGTCGCCTGTGGCTTGCTTTCCGTGCTTACCACGGCGGGTGTTATTTTTGTCTTGGGCGAGGAGACCGTCGCTTTTTTTAGCGAAGTTTCTTTCTCCCAGTTTTTTTTCGATACCCAGTGGACACCCCTTTTTACTCAGAAACATTTCGGGATTTGGCCTCTTGTGTGCGGGACGGTTCTCACGTCGCTTGTGGCCATGGTGGTCGCGGTTCCCTTGGGACTCTTAGCAGCGATTTACCTGAGTGAGTTTGCGCCTAAAAATGTTCGCAATGGACTTAAGCCGGCCCTTGAAGTGCTCGCTGGGATCCCAACCATTGTTTACGGTTATTTTGCCTTGGTGTTTGTGACGCCCGCATTACAAAAAGTGATCCCGGGTCTCGCAGGGTTCAATGCATTGGGGCCTGGGATTGTGATGGGGATCATGATCATCCCGTTGATTTCATCGTTAAGTGAAGATGCGCTGTATGCCGTTCCCCAGGTGTTGCGCGAAGCGGCGTGGGGATTGGGTGCCCGACGTGTAACCACGGTTTTTAAAGTCGTATTGCCTGCGGCGGCGTCAGGGATTGGTGCTGCACTTATTTTGGCACTGTCACGTGCTATCGGTGAAACGATGATTGTGGCCATTGCAGCGGGACAACAACCCCGTTTGACCTTTGATCCACGTGTTTCTGTAGAAACCATGACGGCTTACATTGTGCAGGTGAGCATGGGGGATACGCCAGCCGATACTCTGGAATATAAAACCCTTTTTGTGGTGGGAGCGTCGCTCTTTGTGATGGCTTTTGCGGCCAATCTTGTGAGCCATCGTCTTAAAAAACGTTTTGCGGCGGGTGGATGATGAAAAAAAATCATGAGATCTGGTACGAGCGAGGGTTTTTACTCCTGTGCGGATTTTCGGTTCTTTTGCCTTTGGCCATTCTATTTTATTTTGTGGCGCAAGTGGTCATGGATGGATTCGGCCGGCTTTCATTGCAGTTTTTGCTCGGTTTTCCATCGCGTTTTGCTGAGCAAGCAGGTGTTCTTCCTGGACTTGTGGGGAGTTTTTATCTGCTGCTGATCACGGGCCTGATCGCACTTCCTATCGGGGTGGGTGCCGCTGTGTATCTTGAAGAATATGGTAAACGCAGTCGGCTGGCGACGCTTATTGAAGTCAATATTTCCAATTTGGCCGGCGTGCCTTCGGTGATTTACGGATTGCTTGGGCTCGCTGTGTTTGTGCGCGCGCTTGGAATGGGTCGGAGTATTCTTGCGGGGGGATGTACGCTTGCATTTTTGGTGTTGCCCATCGTGGTGATCTCCACCCGAGAGGCACTGCGTACGGTGCCCCAGGGCTTTCGTGAGGCATCCGCTGCATTGGGCGCCACCAAGTGGCAAACCATTCGTGGCGTGGTGCTCCCTGAGGCCATGCCGGGCATTTTGACGGGTGCTATTTTGGCGCTGTCGCGGGCGCTGGGTGAAACCGCACCTCTCGTGGTCGTTGGGGCGTTAACCTACGTGACCTTTCTGCCCAATTCGCTCAATTCGCCATTTACGGCGCTTCCGCTTCAAATTTACAACTGGGTTTCACGTCCTCAAGCTGCATTTGCAGCGAATGCTGCGGCTGGCATCGTGGTGCTGCTCATTCTTATGCTGGCGATGAACATGATTGCCGTGATATTGCGCGGGCGCATGCAGAACCGACGTTGAGAGACGATTTTATGAATGTAGAGCAAAAAGAGCCGGCCCGTGGTGGCGCTATCGAAACCCGTGAGATTGTTGCGGGGTTTGATACCAGAGAGGTGCTGCACGGCATTTCCATGCAGATCCAACCGGGGCAGGTCACTGCGCTGATTGGGCCATCGGGCTGTGGAAAATCCACATTTCTTCGTTGTCTCAATCGCATGCATGAACTGGTGCCGTCGGCGTTTATACGCGGGAGCGTGCAGCTTGATGGTCAGGAAGTGTACGATCCTGAACTTGATCCCGTTTTTTTGCGCCGACGTGTGGGGATGGTTTTTCAAAAACCCAACCCATTCCCTTCCATGTCTATTCGCGACAACGTGCTTGCGGGCTTAACGCTCACGAACCGTTTAAAGGCGAGTGAGGCCGATCTGCTCGTTGAAAGAGCGCTTAATCAGGCTGCTCTTTGGGATGAAGTGAAAGACCGTCTTAAATCGCCTGGGATGAGCTTGTCGGGTGGTCAGCAGCAACGCTTATGCATTGCAAGGTCGCTTGCAGTGGATCCCGATGTGCTCTTGATGGATGAACCCTGTTCGGCTTTGGATCCCATTGCGACGGCGCGTGTGGAAGATTTAATTCAGTCCCTGGCGGGTGACTACACAATCATTATCGTAACCCATAACATGCAGCAGGCCGCACGGGTGTCATCACGAACTGCATTTTTGCTGTCGGGTGAATTGGTTGAATTCGCGGAGACCAACACGATTTTTACATCACCGCGCGATCAGCGTACCGAAGACTACATCACCGGAAAATTTGGGTAAGAGTTGTTGGGTGGTTCAAGAACCGCCCCTACAAGGTTGCATACGATACTCTGGCACTTTGTCTCGTTCTGCTTTATCCTAATCCTTATGCCTGATCTCAAGTCACACACCGACAAAATTTTTGACAAAGAGCTTGCGGAAGTCAGCCACCGCATCGAGCGCATGGGAACCATTGCAGGTGATATGCTGGCAGCTTCGGTGCGTGCTTTTAATACGCGCAATACGACCCTGGCGCGCGAAATTATGGATGAAGATACCCAAGTCAATCGTCTGGAAAAAAACATCGATCAGCTGTGTTTGGAGATCATCGCGAAGCGTCAGCCGATGGCGTCAGATCTTCGATTTTTGGTTTTGGTGATGAAGGCGGTGGTGGATATCGAACGCATTGGTGACATTGCGGTGAATGTTTCAGAGCGCACGATGGATCTCTCACGGGGGGCTTTGACAGGGTCGTGGGAAGAACTTTCTGAGATGGGTGCCATCGTACTGTCCATGGTCCGCGATGGGATGAGGGCGTTTGTCGAATCAGATGAAGTTCTGGCATGTGAGGTGCTTAAACGCGATGCCGAAGTCGACCGTTTGTTTGTCAAAGTATTCGCGGATCTCATCGAACTGATGGGCAATCGTCCCGATGTGATCAATCTTGGGATCCATGTGCAGTCGGTGGCGAAATGGATCGAGCGCGCAGGAGATCATGCGATGAATCTTGCGGAATATGCGATTTTTCGTGTGAAAGGGCATGACGGACGTCATGCCGGGCGATCATAACAGATCAAATCAATTGATATCTTTGGCGCCAGCGTCGACTACAGTCTTCTTGTAGTATTCGTTCTTGGCGATGCCGCTCTTCTTGGCTTTCGCGAGTTCTTCGTCGATCAAGGCTTCAAAGTTTTGTGTTGGCTGCGCGCCGCTCAAGAAGCGACCATTGATGAAGAACGCAGGTGTTCCACGTGCACCAAGTTTGCCGGCTTCGGTTTGGTGCGCAAGGATGTTGTCTTTGTGCTTATTGGCTGTGAAGCATTCTTTCCACTTAGCGACGTCAAGACCCACGGCCTTGGCATAAGTTTCAAGATCGGTGTCTTCGAGTGCACGCTGATTCTCAAACACGTGGTCGTGCATCTGCCAGAATTTGCCTTGGTCACCGGCGCACTCTGTGGCCATCGCTGCAGGCATGGCGCGATTGTGGAAGCCCAAGGGGTTGTGCTTGAATACGAAGCGAATGTCTTCGCCGTATTTCTTCTCAAGCTCTGTCATCGTTGGGCCTACGCGCTTGCAGAAAGGGCATTGAAAATCGGAAACTTCGACGACCGTGATCCATGCGTCTTTGGGGCCCTTGGCTTGGGCATTATCGACGGTCATGGCGTACACTTTGGCTGGATCTGGCATGGAAGGGCGTTGTGGCGCTCCTGGTGCCGCTGCGCTCTTGATTTCATCAAGCTTGGCAATGATCTTGTCTTGGCTTGCTTTGAGCTCAGTAATATCTGACTTGCTGGCGCAGCCTACCGCAGTGGCAAGACACGCGACCGCAATAACGCGACGGGTGATAAACTTCATAAGTCACTTTCCTTTTTAGGGTCTTTGTAGGGGCGGCCCGCGAACCGGTGCAAACCGCCCTGCATCTATATCGTAAATGTTTCACAACGCAAGAACGCAGATCGGCATGGGCGTGGCACAGTAATGTTTGCTGTCTTCAAAGGGGCCCGTACATTGTATTCCAGAAAATGTACTTCCACATGGAAACTCATGACGTGGATCGCATACCACCGGTTTTCTGTCCGCATTTTTTTGGATGTTAAAAAGAGGTGTATAGGGTTGGGTTGGGGCAACGCAGCGATAACCGATACCGCAATCGAGAAAATTATCATCGCCATCGCCACATAAACCAACACAGACCGGAAGTGTCCCTGATGTTAATTGCATGCATTGTGCATGTGCGGGTGTTGCAGAGGGCGTGCCACGCAGTGCGCATGGTGTTTCAGCCTCTGGATCGCAGCTGTTGCCGAGGGCAATGTGTCTTGCAAGCCCGGCATCATTGATTTGTCCAAGCATTGGCGGGGTTTGTTCGCACCAACCTTTGGCTTGCACGCATCGATACGTATGTGGATCGGCGGGTACACAGCGCATGCCCGATGGACATGGATCAAGCGCCTGTGGATCGCATGTCGCGTGTTGCTCATCAACATGCACCATGGGTGCGGCAAAACATCGTCCGTTAAAAGAACACGCGTCGTGGTGGTCGATAGCGTTTGATGGGCATGTGACGGTACAGGCATGTTCAAGCATGCCGACAGCCTCGCAGGATCCAGCCCCTGGTGCGCATGCAAGCCCGTTGTGTAAACAAGAGGTATTGCGCAGCGCCGTGGTGGGCATGCACCACCCACTTTCCGTGTCAGGATCGCGTTCGCACAGATGTTGTGGATAGCAATCGCTTTGGTTTCGGCATGGCATCATGCAGCGTCCAATGCTGGGTGGACATGCAAGACCTTCTGCACACTCGATTTGTCCTGGAAAACATGGTTGTAATGCCGTGCGGCCTTGAGCTTCATCATCTGGACACAGGGGGCCGTCACAGGCTTGAGTGGGCGTATCGTCATCGACGGGTGTGTTGATTATTTCGGGCGTTGTGTTGGGATTTTTTTCGGGTTCAATGGGTGACGTGGGTATGGGGGCTTTAGGCTCTGGACTTTGAATCAAGTTTGTTTTTTCGGATGTGCGTTCAGACCCCTCGTTGCAGCAGGTCAAACATAAAGCAATCCATAAAATATGTTGTGCGCGAAGCATGCGGACCATGAATTTACTCCAATTCGTCGCACGTGATGGTATTGTTTTGTTTAAGGCAGTTTTTACCACAGAGAATGCGCGTTCCGTCGCTTAAACAGTGATGAGTGGCATTGCGTGCACATTTGGCCAAAGACCCATCGCGGATACAGTTGTAGCCACACAATGTGGTGTCTTGATGCGTGATGCACATGGGGGGTTCGGATCCATAACGTGAACGAATATCATCCAAAAGACTCGCGGTGGTGGTGGGGGTTTTCAATTCTTTTTGTGTGAGTGGGGAGTCGTTGGGTTCTTTGCTTTGTGCTTCGGCGAGCAACACAATTTTAAGTTGGGTATCATCGGCCGCATGGCGATGGATCCCGAGTGAATAGCCTTGACGATACATTTCCTCAATACTTGGATCATGCGCTTTACATTGTTTTTGAAAAATTGCATCGCGCATGGGGACGCCTTCGTTGGCATCCATTTGTCCAAGTGTGTAAGCACCATTTTCGTTGCAATACGTGTTGCGAAACGCTGTTTTGCTGTGTGCACATCCCCATGCACTTAGAAGTGCACACACGATGATCGTGCGCATGGCGGCTCCCCCCTCTTTTGGCGTGATATGCACGGGTTATCCTGCCGATAGGGAGACCGAGGCAAATTTAGGCGCCTTAGGTGATCTTTTGTGGAGCACTATTTTGTGAGATCAATAACTATGATTTCAAAAAAACTTACGCCTATGCTCGGAAATTCACAGTGTTTGGATGGGGGCGCCATGTTCGGCAATGCGCCAAAAGCGCTTTGGGAACGTTGGCACAAAACCGATGACCACAATCGTATTCCATTGGCATGCCGTGCATTGTTGGTCGAAGAAAAAGATCGCCGTCTTTTGTTTGAAACAGGGATCGGTGCATTTTTTGAACCCAAATTGCGCGAACGCTACGGTGTCGTTGAAGAAGAGCATGTGCTTTTGGCATCCCTTGCGAAGCACGGACTTTCACCTTCGGATATTGACGTGGTGGTTTTGTCGCATTTGCATTTTGATCATGCAGGTGGATTGCTCTCTCGTTATCAGCCAGGTGTGGCGCCTCATTTGGTGTTTGATAGAGCGACGTTTGTGGTGGGCGAAGATGCATTCGCACGCAGCCAAAATCCGCATCCGCGCGATCGCGCATCGTTTATCCCTGAACTTGCCAATCTACTTATGGAAAGCCGCCGATTGCATTTAACACATGAAGGTGTCGATGCGGTTTTGGGCGAAGACTACACGCTTCTTCGCAGTGATGGGCACACGCCTGGCATGCTGATGTCCGAAATCGCAACTCCAGAAGGGCCTGTGGTGTTTGCGGCAGATCTTATTCCCGGTCGTGCATGGGTGCATGTGCCGATCACCATGGGATATGACAGGTTCGCCGAAAAAGTGATTGACGAAAAACGTGAGCTTCTCGAACGTTTGGTTAATCAAAATGGGCGATTGTTTTTTACCCACGATCCTGAGGTGGCCATGGGACGTGTGGTGCGCGATGCCAAAGGAAATTTTGCGTGTGTTTGAGGAACTGACCTTACGCGATCACACATCACTAAATTGCATGGAGTAGCGTTTTCGCCATTGCGTGTGCAGGTTCCTCCCGCCTTCCACAAAAGCCACGTGACGCGCACGTTTGTTTGTATTGCTTGAATGCGTTGATTGCGTCACAACGCTTTTGTGGAGATGCGGTCCGGTCCGTTTACACTGCAATGGCGATGCAGCTTTTTTTATCAATCAAATGTCCGTCATTGCGAACCCGAGTCATCGAGGGTGAAGCAACCCAGCTTTTGGCTATGGATTTCAGGCTCTCTGGGTTGCTTTGCCCACGAGGCGTGGACTCGCAATGACGAACATTTTTTGTCGAGAAGCGTTGTGACGTGTGCTCTACCTCCACTTCGCGGTAGCGAGGGGGAGGTCGGCACGAAGTGCCGGGTGGGGGTCAGTGATGATCTTAAAATTTATCCAAGGCGTTCGTTGACGCTCAACGTGATTGTGGGATAAGCTTAATCGCTTATGCTCTCTCGTTTCCGTGGCATATCCACGCGCACCGCGTGGCTTTGTATGGCGCTCTATCTGGGGGCCTTGACGCACGGGATTGTGATCCAGCACAGCCGTTGTGTTGAGCACGGCGATATTGTTCATACAGGGGATGTCCATCACGTAACGCATACCAACACGCAGCACGCATTGCTCCCAGATGCATCCGATCCTGAACACGATGAACATTGTGCACTTGCGGTTCTCTTAAGAAATGCTTTCATAGGATCGTCAGCAAGTAATGTCATGTTGTCGGGGATCTACGCGACAGCGGGCCCTCTCATTGTACAGTCTGAACGTGTACAAATTCCTATTACCCTTCTTGCACCCAAAAATTCGCCACCCGTCTGATTTGTCCTTTTTTATAAAACAAAAAATCAAATCATAAAAACGCACGGTATAGATCCGTTCGCGCAAGGACGATACTGCGATGTCTCCACAAGGATTATTAGGGGTTTCTCCATTACGCCAAGCCACGGTGCATATGCACCGTCATGGCAATCACGCCCACGTTCATCCAACGGGTGAAAGCACGCGTCCTTCCCGTAACACGGGACGTGCATGCAACTGCCCATTTGTTGATATCGATGAATTGGGTCAAGCAGGGAATGGTGCCCAAGGTGCGGATCACTTTGAGATCAAATGGCAGCCGCCGCATGGCAGTGCTGAAATTGGGATAGGGATTGCCCAAGGTGCTTTGGGCTGTGTTTCCATGTATTTTGGTGCACAAAATTTTCGTGCGGCGGGTGTCCACTTGCAGCGTTACAAAGCGGAAACGCGCGATGCGCACGAAAAATGGGATAGCGCCCACAGAGATTTGCAAGACAAACGTGCTCGGGATATCTCCGGCATTTCGCATCACGATCGGTATCTTGCTAGCAATGTAGCACGCAATGCAGCGGCGCATGAAGATATTTTAGAACGTGCGATTCATTTGCAACGATTTTCCCGTTGGGCTGCGGGGGCGCTGCCCTTTGTGACGGGTGCACTGATGATCGCAGGCATGTTTTTCCCGCCTCTTGCGGCAGCAGCGCTTGGATGCACAGCACTTTACTGCCTGTTGCATGTGATACGTTACGTGCGTACGGAAATTCCAGAACATCGTTTGCCGGATACCTCGGGTGAGGTGCGTGAAACCGATCGCGTGGCCTTAAACGGTCTCAAAGCGGTAGACGATATTCATCGGAAGCGATCGCGATATTTTGGGATCACCGCGGTAGCGTTTGGCGTAGGTGGAACGGGGGCATGCATTGCCGTGGGCGGTATGATTGCTGCTCTGACCATGGCATCGCCGGGTGGCGTTGCCACGGTATTGGTGGTGGGGGCTGTCATTGCGGCGGCGGGACTCCTTGTGACGGTGTACACCAATAACAGCCGTGTTCTCAAAGATGCAGGCACGCGAACCGATCAAGGATTTGGTCTTGAACGAGAAAACATGGGTAGTTCGGCATCCATTCGTCGTGCCATTGGTTATTGGCAGGATGAGGAAGAACGTTGTCAACAACTCAAACGAGAACTTCGTGCGGAAGGGCTCACATGGCAACAACGCGCGAAAAATCGTCTGTACGGCATTGCCCATGGTATTTCCCAGATAGTTCCGTTTGTGAATGGGTTCGCCCATCGTCGTCAACGGCATTTGGTGCGTCATGCCAACGATATGCTTGCAACGAAAATTATGGTGTACCTGCGTGATTCGGAACAGGCGCGATTGACGTATTTAACGGAGGAATACGCCGCCCAGATCCGTCAATTCAAGCGTGATGTTGGCCGCAATGCATCGGCCCATCACAATGAGGCGCGAGATCTTCGTGCGTTGAAAGAAAAATGTGATGTGGCGAATGCGCGTGTGCTTGCTTTGAATGCGCTCCCCAACAATACGACAGATATTGCACGTGCGTTGTGGGACACTCTGAGCGAACGTGGCGAGCATGGTTATCCCGTGGCGCAACTTCTTGAAAAATCAAAAATATTGGCGGCGGTGGGACGTTTGGGGCTTTTGCAGGAGGGTGAACATCATCGCGATACGTTTAATTTCGATCCGCTCCTTGTCATGGATAGCGAGGATCCACATACGATATTGAATCATTTTTTTCGCGCGGCGGCGATCCATCTCATGGATGGTTATCGTGCAGAAATCTCTTATCGAAAACTTGCCCATGTGGATCAATATCGGGCGCGCATACGATTGCGTGCGCAATGGCCTTTGCGCAGTGGGCAATGATTTTGGGCAAACTCAAAAATCGGGCTATGATGATTTGTGCGTTGGACGTTGATGTTGGTTTGGTTTCTTGCTGCCTGTGGATCGTCCACACTCGTGCTGCCTTCATCGCGAGGTACGTGTGAGGGAGATTGGCGTCCTTACTGCGATACGGGATTGACCCAACAGGCCTGTTGTCCTGGTGATGCAGCATGCAATCTTGCCGACAATTATCGCCCCTGCGGTGATGGTCTTTGTGTCACATCTCCCGCCGAATGTTCCAATCAAAGCATGGCAATTTGTGCAGGGGATTGGCGATCTATTTGTGTGGATGGTGAGCCACAAACCAAGTGTTGTACCGATGCGAATTGTACGGCGTCGGGTGCTTTTCGTATGTGCGCCGATGGTTCTTGTCGGCCGCTTGGCATGGACTGTCCTCATGAGCCTCCCACATGCGACGGTGAGCCCTTGGATGCATGCATCAAGGACAAGATCGTACCGTTGTGTTGTCCTTCCGATTGGCGCTGTATGCACCTTGAACCTTACATCAACTGTGGCGGGGGCCTGTGTGTGTCCGAAGGGCACATGTGTGCTCAGTAGCGATAGAGACCCGATAAGCAAC
Organism: Bdellovibrionales bacterium; assembly: GCA_005801425.1. GTDB lineage: Bacteria > Myxococcota > XYA12-FULL-58-9 > XYA12-FULL-58-9 > SYDY01 > SYDY01. The sequence goes on from SYDY01000102.1 coordinate 32,765, forward strand.
ACTTTTTTGAAGTTTGCCGATAATAAACCATCATGATTGGCATAGACTCAGTACAAGGGCGCCACGGTCGTGGCGGTGGTTGGACAGCAGCCGAGCGCCCCAAGAAAAAGAAAAAGCGTAAACATCGCGCCAAAGAAGTCACGCCACGCGAACATGGTACCGAGCAGCACGCCAAAGAAGTGATTGCATGTTTGGGTGGTCAGGACGAAACCGAAGGTGGACCTTCACAAACAGGCGAGCAATGGCTTGATCCGACACCCAATCTTCCAAAAAATGCCACAGCTGTGCGTGAGTGGAATGCGACAAAACCTTTTGAGCCCCTCAAGCATGCACCTATTTTAAATCGCAGTGCCGCCAATGCCACCAAATCAACCCGTTATGTGAATGTGGCCATGCCCGAAGGTCTTTGTGCAGCACTTATCGCTGCCACACCGGCCGCATAATTGATCCCCGATACCCCAAAATCGTATTTTCTCCTTGCAGCAGGCGTGTGCGCGGAATATTCTTCGGCCCTTCTTCACTGGGAGGCCTGGCGTGGCAAAATTGCTTATTATCGGTGCGGGTGGTGTGGGGAACGTGGCAACGCAGAAATGCGCAGCCATGGGCGTTTTTTCTTCGATCACATTGGCGTCGCGTACGCTCAGTAAATGCGATGAAATCGCCGAGCGATGCAAAAGCCGACATGGCGTGACGGTGAAAACCGCAAAGGTTGATGCCGACAATGTCCCCGAACTTGTGAAATTGATCAAAACGACCGAATCCGACATCGTGCTTAATTTGGCGTTGCCATACCAAGATCTCACCATCATGGATGCATGCCTTGAAGCGGGTGTGCATTACATCGATACCGCCAATTACGAGCCGCAAGACGAAGCCAAGTTTGAATACAAGTGGCAGTGGGCCTATCGCGAACGTTTTGAAAAAGCAGGACTTACGGCACTTTTAGGCTGTGGTTTTGATCCCGGTGTGACGAATATTTACTGCGCGCACATGGGCAAGCACGCATTCGATACCATTCGCAATGTGGATATCGTTGACTGCAACGGTGGCAGCCACGGCAAAGCATTTGCCACCAATTTTAATCCCGAAATCAACATCCGGGAAATTACGGCCAATGGTCGTTATTGGGAAGATGGCACGTGGCGCACCACCAAGCCGTTGAGTGTCTCGCAAACCTTTGATTTCCCAGGCGTGGGTGAGCGCAAAATGTTTCTCTTGTATCATGAGGAACTTGAGTCGCTCTGCCAAAATATCAAAGGCCTTAAGCGCATTCGTTTTTGGATGACGTTTGGCGAAACCTATTTGAAATATCTCGACGTTTTGCAAACCGTGGGTATGACGCGCATCGATCCTGTCAAAGTGGGTGATGTGGAAGTGGTGCCCATTAAATTGCTCAAAGAGATTTTGCCAGAGCCCTCATCGCTCGCCAAAAATTACACAGGCAAAACATGCATCGGTTGTGTGGTTGAAGGCGAAAAAGACGGCAAATTCAAACGCCAGTTTATTTACAACGTTTGTGATCATGCCGAATGTTACACCGAAACCGAAGGCCAAGGGATCTCGTACACCACAGGTGTTCCCGCGGCTTTGACAGCCAAACTTTTGGCTGAAGGTGTTTGGAAAAAACCCGGTGTGCACAACATCGAAACTTTAAATCCTGATCCGTTTCTTGCGGAGATTGGACAATGGGGTCTCCCATGGCAGATCGTGGACTTAGAGCATTCGGTGGCTTAACGCGCGAATTTCTCACGTGTGATGCAATTCCAAGCCCAGCGTTTGTGGTCAACGAGGTTGCACTTCGGCGCAATCTCTCTGTGCTGCGCGGGGTGATGGACCGATCGGGATGTCGCATCATCCAAGCGCTCAAAGGTTTCTCCATGTGGAGTACCTTTCCTATTGCGCGCCAGTATTTGGTGGGTGCTGCGGCAAGCTCGCTCAATGAAGCCAAACTTGCAGCAGAATTTGGCGGTGAGGTGCACACCTATGCACCGGCTTATCTCGAACATGAATTTGATGAGATCTGTGCGTTGTCCCATCATGTTGTCTTTAATTCGGTCGGTGAATTTAAACGATTTGCCGATCGTGCCGTTGGAAAAACGCAGCTTGGTTTGCGCGTCAATCCGCAACATTCTGAAGGTCACACAGCATTGTACGATCCATGCAGTCCAGGATCGCGATTGGGCGCTATTGAAGCCCATGTGCGGCCTGCATGGGATGCGGGCGAACTTGCGGGCATGACCGGTTTGCACATGCATACGTTGTGCGAACAAAACAGCGATGCCTTGGAACGCACGGTGGTGGCTTTGCGCACGCGCTTTGGTGATATTTTACGCGAGATGGATTGGATCAATTTGGGAGGTGGACATCACATCACCCGAGAAGATTACGATGAGGCCCGTTTGGAACGTGTGATCAAAGGCCTGCAAGATGATTATGGCCTGGTTGTGTATCTTGAACCCGGTGAAGCGGTTGCGCTTAACACAGGTGTCTTGGTGTCGACTGTGCTTGATGTGATTGAGGGTGAGCCAGACATCGCGATGCTTGATACCAGTGCTACGGCTCATATGCCTGATGTGCTTGAAATGCCGTATCGTCCCCAGCTTTTGGATGCAGGCGAGCCGGGTGAAAAAACGTTTACGTACAAACTGGGTGGCCTTACCTGTTTGGCAGGGGATTTTGTGGGCTCGTGGAGTTTTGATACACCCCTTAAACGTGGCGACCGTTTGATCTTTGGCGATATGGCCCATTACACCATGGTCAAAACATCGACGTTCAATGGTGTAAATTTACCGTCCATTGTGCTCGCCAACAGCGACACGGGTGATATTCGTGTGGTGCGGACGTTTGGGTATGACGATTTCAAGAATCGTTTGAGTTAGTAATAAATATTCACCTCATAAGATTAAACCCGTCATGACAAATCCTATCGGTATTGCTATTCTTCACGCATGGCAAATAGCATAACAAGTTTCTTTCAGCGCATCACACATCGTACTTCGGACCGTGAAACTGAAAGAGATCCGATCGTCCGCATACCGCTGCTTTCGATTGGTCATGAGGTTTCGTACGCAGCCCTCGCCAGCTCATCCCCACAACCTGTTGCGCCATCGCCTCTGCCACCGACACCCACGTCAGTGCGGAATGTACGGCACGCTAAAATCAAAATCGAAGTAAATAACGTGCTTACGGGTGAATACACATGGGTGCGCTCCGCCAATGGCCAAGAAGTCGCGCGTTTCAAAAATCCCGGAGTTTGCTACGCCGGAGAATTCAACAGCGATGGGCAATTTCAGGGATTCGGTTCATTGCAAGTTCCCTCTCGCTCTGGACAAGCATGGAAATATACCGGTGAATTCGAAAATGGAAAATTCCACGTTCAGGGAATATTTGCCTGGGAAAGCGGCGACAGATACGAAGGTTCGTTTGAAAACGGACAATTCCACGGTCCGGGAATATTTGCCTGGAAAAGCGGCGACAGATACGAAGGTTCGTTTGAAAAGGGACAATTCCACGGTCAGGGAATATTTACCCGCAAAAATGGCGACAGATACGAAGGTTCGTTTGAAAAGGGACAATTCCACGGTCAGGGAATGTTTACCGACAAAAACGGCAGTAAAGCCGAAGGTCGTTTCGAAAACGGACAATTCAAAAACGGTAGAATGAACTACGCGAATGGCACCACATACGAAGGTTCATTTGATGAAAAGGGACAAATCCAAAACGGTAAAATGAACTACGCGAATGGTAGAACATACGAAGGTTCATTTGATGAAAAGGAACAATTCCAAAACGGTAAAATGAACTACGCGAATGGCATCACATACGAAGGTTCATTCGAAAACAAACAGCGCCACGGCCAAGGGACATTCACCTTTGCGAATGGCGACGTTTTCATTGGACGTTTTGTTGATGACAAACGTCGCAATGGAATGATGACGTTCAATAAAAACGACGTCTGGATAAGTTACACAGGGGAATTCGGCGTGGATCCTCAATCTGTTGACGGATCGACGACATTCCACGGCCAAGGCACGCTCACCTTCAAGGACGGTCGCATTCAAGAAGGTAAATTTGAGTATGGAACGTTCATTGATTAGGAACTGATTGCTGATTGGGGACATGATTGGGGACATTCCAGAATTACGCGTCAAAAGTGCTTTTTCTGGCACTGTTTTTGCTCGGCTTCTTTTTGTGGTAAGAATTCACGGTAAATGATAGCAAAAATAATGCCAGAAAAAGCACTTTTGACGCGTAATTCTGGAATGTCCCCACGCATCGCGCTTCTCTTCTTCGCTCTATTATTGCCGACGCTGGCCCATGCAGATGAAACGGCAGTGGATTGTGTTGACGACGTAGCACCTGCGATATCTCCACCTCCCGCAACAAAATTTGAACGCTTCATGCTATCGTTAAAAAATACGGTTAGTGAACACGGTTACGCAGTGGGGATCGCAGGCGGTATGGCATATACCCACGGTGATTTTTCGCCAGCGATGCCCGTGTCGGGGACGATTACCGTGAATGCAGGTTACGCGCTTAAATTGCCACTTACGATTGAAGCGGTGACAGGGCTTGATGTTTTTACACAGGCAAGTCGTGCAGGCACAGCGGGGTCGCTTGGGACATCGCAAACCTTGTGGGCCATCCCATTTCGTTTTGGGATACGTTACGAGCCGCGTATTGGACAATGGGTGCCCATGGTGGCCGTGCGTGCTGGGGCGAGTTTACTGCGGACATCGTTGCATTATGATCAGGGCGAAACAGTGAATGGCTGGCTGCCTTCTATTTCGGGTGATGTGGGCGTTGGCATTGGATATCTGTGGCACGATGTGGTGGTGGGCCTTGGTGCATGGTACGTGTTGCATGCGCCTGTGCAAACGAATGTTATCGGCAATGTTCTTGCGGTGTTAGAAATTCGGTACCGGTCGGTAAGGTAGGGCGGTCCGCGAACCGCCCTAAGCTGCAGCGGCTGTTTGTGGTGCAGTGTATCGTGAGCTTGTAAGTTGCATGCGGCGTTTGCGAAGTTTTCGGAGCTCTGCCCGCGTTACATTTTCTTTAAGATGTCTAAAAAATACACCACCGACAGTGCGACGGCGTTCGCCAAAGGTCATGCCGCCTTGGGCTTCAATGGCAAAAGCTTCCGCGAGAAGGTTTTGGACACGCATGACACCCAACACTTCGAGTGCACTGTAAATGGTGTCCAAGGGCTTTGCGTCGGCCTCACCCAATTGTTCTGCAATCATCATTGTAACGCTACGAAGGGCTTCGCTCATGTGTGCAGGAATTGCACATGTAATAAAATATGGCAATATGTATTGATAGGTAGGGGCGAATGGCGCAGCAAGCGGTGCCCCTACGAATGTGGCAGCGTCACGCCGCGCTGACCTTGGTATTTTCCACCGCGATCAGCATAAGACGTTTCACATACATCTTCGGCTGCGAGGAAAATAAATTGGGCCACGCCTTCGTACGCGTAAATTTTTGCGGGGAGGGGTGTTGTGTTGGAAAATTCAAGGGTCACGTGGCCTTCCCACTC
>SYDY01000103.1 GCA_005801425.1 Bdellovibrionales bacterium
ATACCGATGCCTCCAAAATGGGCGCGATAGTGGGCCTCTGCATTTGAAGCGCCAATATTGGCACCTGCACCGATGGTCCAGCGCTCAAGAGGAATGCGAAATTTAAAATTCATATCGACATCGGTGATGGGTGTGTTTCCTGTGCCGAAATTGATTTCATACATCATTGCAGCAGGCATGAGGCTGAAATTTTTTGCGATGGGGATGTCCACAAAAAATCCCCAAGCAAAACCTCCGCCGGCATCGGATGTTTTAAGGCCATCGGATATTTCGTTGGGTGAATAGTTGCCGCCAATGGCGACGCCCAAACCAACACCTGTGGGTGTTGGAGTCGGCGTGCGCTGATTGTTTTTTTTAAAATTATCACTCCATGCCGCAGAAGCGGTTGCAGGGAGCAATAAAATTGCGAGAATACGTACGAACGCGAACAACATGGATCCCCTCCAGGAAGCGAAGCATGTCATAGCGCAATTGGAGGGTGAACCAAATATCAGTTGAACTCGCTGGCTTCTTGGCCTGCACGAAACGTGGTGTACACGATCACGCGACAATCCAAATCACCGAGATTTTTTTCGATGAGCGGTTTGACATCCGACCATTCCAAACCACCGACGCCCGTGGCGATTTTAGGAAGTGCAATACTTGTGATTTCTTCCGACTCGATGTGCTTGCGCAATTCGCGCAGTGCGTGATTCACATGGGCCAAAGTCGCTTGGCCGGGATTGCCTTGCTCATGGGTGGGCGCAGCTTCTTGTGTCATCAGATTGACGATGCGCACACCGCCAGCACCTGCCCATGACCACAATTCGCCGGGTTTGGGATTTCGTTCGTGACAATAGTGACGAAAATCCTTGGTCAATGCAGGCCATCGCTCGCGAATGGACAAAGCCAATCCTGAATCAAAATGATCATGGGGAGCAACGCCGTGTGCAATGGCCTCGGCCTTGCTAAGAAGAATATCACCAGCAACTTCATGAAGCATGGAAACTCCTTGGTTGCGCGCATTGTAGGCCTAACTGCAGGGACGTCAATGGATTTGTTGGGGGTGCGACAAAATGATGGGGTCGTTCGTTTTTTGGGTCGAAAGAAAACCTGAAAAACAATGTGTGCACTGATATACTTAAACATATATGGTGTCCCCCGTTTCTAAATCTCTGGTGAGACCTGCTATTACGGGTTCGGACGCATCTGGTGTTACGGCTCCAATCTCTTCGGAGACTCGCACAGCGCTACTTGATGTCGCGCAAACGCGGAGAGCAGCAGGCATTGTGTGGGGGAAGCCTTACATGCCGCCCCATGAACATGGCATCTGCTTAAGCAAGCCAGCTCTCCTCGGTTATCTCAAGATGTTGCATCCGGCTTCTTTGGGGGCGACGCCAGATCCGGAAGGGTCTTTTAAAATATCGTATCCATTCCGAAGTTGGGTTGGATCTGCAGCAAATGCAGGACAGCTCTTTCCAGATCCATTGCCTTCACCTACGCCACTGAATTGTGCATCATTTGTTCTCAACGCATTGTTAGAAGTACGACTTCTTACGGCGCACGAAGTCCATGTTTTTTACTGTGCGGTGGACAAACATTATCGAGCGCATCCCGAAAAAGATCCTGATTATTGTGCGGCAGAAATCAAATGGTTGGATGGTCCAGGTGATTGGATCGAAGCGCACAGTGTTTTGACGGACGAACATAGGGGTGATGTTGTGATGGCGGTGGACAAAGTCCATAAAGAGGGACTCAATTACGCCAGGCATGTGGGCTTGTTGGGAGGGCTTGGTGTGGATCCCAGCCATCCTGAAGGTGGTAATCAGGGAATGCTTCTTTGGGATTGGGACGGCGATGTACGAAAGGAAGTGAATCCTGAATGGGTGCCTTTGGGCGGCAACAGCATGTTTCGCCGATTGCCGTTGGCTGATGTTGTGGCCCGTGTGAAGGCAGTTGGTGCTGCGTACTCGCCCTAATCTTAAAGCGTGTCAAATAGCAGCGGCTTCTTTGGTGGGGGTGGCGTTGTTTGGAACTCGAGTGTCAAATCGTCACAGTCACTATTTTCTTTCTCTTCTTCTACGGTGTATGCCAATCGCATTGCCCTCAACGCATGGCGGGATGCCACTTTGAGTGGACTTATTTCGGGCTCCCCTGAATGGGGGTTGCGTTGAGGAGATAATACCGGCGTGTTGCGTAGTTCTTGTTGTTGCAGCACAGCAAGACGCTGTGCGTATTTTTGTCTGCGCTGTGGCGACTCTTGGATATGATCCGATTGTTTTTTAGCGATTGCGGGTGCTTTGACCTGCATCCATTGATCTTTTTGTTCTTGAATAAAAGATGCTGTGTCGCGATAAAATCCAAGCGTGTCATAGGATTGGCATCGATCACAGGGGCCGACCACTTGGAGGGTGCTAATATGCTCCCCGTTCCATGCAACCTGGAGTAGAGGCAAACGCTGGAGCTTCCATGGGCTTGGCGAAGGCGTGCCAATCCAAAGTGTGAGTTGGGTGCATGGATTCTCTGTTGATAGCATATGTCTGGACAGTGCATATTCAGCACAGAGCCGGGGTCGTCCTTGTACAAGATCTCGTCCTCCGGGGATCGCCCGGATGGCTTTATTGAGTGAGCCGGAAACGGGTTCAGGTGAAGCTGTAAACGTGGGAGAAATGGCCCATGGAAACATTGCAGAAAAATGGATACTTACGGCGCTGATGGCCAGCGCCCGTTGGTTGCCGTCAGACGTATGGGCGTCTTGTCCACTGAGAAAAACACGATCAAGTTGCTCGTTGTGGTCAAATACTGCGATGAGCACGCGACCGCGATCATAAGGTGCATCGCGACGTCTGCATATGAATGTGTTGGTACTGTCGCCACGTGCTACGGTTTCGGGCCATGCTTCCAAGGCTTGCGCCAATCCATCAGCACGTGCGGCGTAATAATCTTGTTCATGAGCCGGGAGAGTAGGGAGGTTCGCTCGGAGTGATTCAACTTGTTGATGAAAAGGCGTGAGGTCGATCGGTAGTTCAGCCAAGGGGCGATTCATCATGCGCTGATAAAGCGCAGCGATGAGGGTTGGCTGCAGGCTAGGCCCGCCTGTTACCTGGTCAATTGCCGCAGGATACAGCGATTGACACCATTGAATATCGTGCATGCTGTCGACAATAAAGGGGTCAGAGTGTGTATGGGGGAGAGGGCTGATTGTGATGCAGGCCTGATTGAGGCTGCAGTGTCTCGGTAATAATTCTAATGGATGCGCGCTCATAGGCGCGCGTATATGATGATTGATAACGTTTGTTCAATGTATGCTAATCTATGAGCGTCGCAAGATGGAGTGGCACTGTTTCACGCAAAGCCGCGAGACTGTAACCGCCTTCAAGAAGGGACACGATGCGTCCACCACAGGCTTGGTTGGCAAATGCGACCACTTCGCTGCTCAGTGCTTCGAATCCAGCCGGCGTTATTTGAAGTTGCCCCAAAGGGTCCCGTGCTTCGGCGTCGAATCCTGCAGAAATCAGTACAATATTGGGTGAGAAACGTTCAAACGCGGGTTTGATGCGCGTGTGCCATGCATGCAAATAGGCATCGTCGCCTTCGTAGGCGGCGATGGGGCAATTCACGATGGTATTGGGGGCATGGGGGCCTCCGGTTTCAGTAATACTTCCTGTACCGGGATAAAATGGATACTGGTGCAGGCTTGCAAACATAATGTTGGGATCGTCCCAGACCATATCTTGCGTACCGTTGCCGTGGTGTACATCCCAATCGATGATGGCCACGCGCTGTGCGCCTGCCTGGATGGCGGCACGCGCTGCAAGAACAATATTTCCGAAGACACAAAAGCCCATGGCGCGATTGAACAAGGCATGATGCCCCGGCGGTCGTATGGCGCAAAATGCGCGTTGCCACGTGCCTGTCATGACTTGGGTGGCGGCATGCATGGCAGATCCTGCGGCGTGCAGCGCTGCATCCCATGAGGGCGGGATCACGTGGGTGTCATCACCGAGCAGGCCCCCGTGCGCGCATGTACTTTTTGCCAATCGCACGTACTTGGGATCATGCAGGGTTGCAATGATGTCCATGGTGGTTGGCACAGCACCTGTGTGTTCAACGCGTTTGAGTAAATTGGCGTTTTCGATGCCTTCACGGATTGCCGTAAGACGCGCAGGACGCTCAGGATGGCCCGGCCCTTGATCATGCAAATCAAAACGCGGATCGTCGATAAAACCTACGGAGTGACCCATACGGGGTTCATATGCAGTGCGCCTTTGCTTTGCAACATGCCCATAGGGTCGCGTGTAAATGCGCGAAACAAGGGTCCGAAGATCTGTGCTGATCCTGGATGCAAGAATTCACGAACCAATGCCATGGGTGAGGGTGGTTCTGGAAAAAACGTAAAGTTCACCACTTCGTCTTCGGGGATCTTGGCGCGTTTTTTAAGCTCTGCAACGGCGCTGCTGATACCACCCAGTGTATCGACAAGACCCACGGATTGCGCCCTACGTCCTGTGTACACACGTCCTCGGGCCAAAGGCTCGAGGGCTTCATCGGTCATGCGTCGGCCCACTGCGGCTTTGTGCACAAAATCGGCGTAGATGGCATCGAGGGATTTGGCCATGTCTGCTTTTTCGTCGGGTGTGAGTGGATCGATCCCCATGGCGGTGGCCTTGGGTGTGGATTGGACGCTGTCGAATGTAACACCCAAATGATCTTGCAGCATGCGTCGTGTGGCAAAGGTTCCTGAAAATACACCGATGCTGCCGGTGATGGTGGTGGGATCGGCAAAGATATGATCGCTTTGCATGGCGATGAAATAGCCCCCTGAGGCTGCCACGTTGCCCATGGATACAACGACGGGGATCCCAGCCTTGCGTGTAAGCTCAATTTCCCGTCGCATGAGATCGCTTGCAACGTATGAGCCACCGGGACTGTTAACGCGCAAAAGAACGCCTGAAACCTTTTGTTCACGCGCATCACGCAATGCTTTTTGAATCACGCCTGCATGGACATTGTCGGCCATCCCGGTGTCGTCGTTGCCTGTGACAATGCTTCCCTCGGCCGTGATAAATGCCATGGTGTGTGTTGCTTCATGATTGTGATCGTCAATACGCGCTGCATATCCGTTGATATCGAGCAAGTCGACGTTTTCGACCGTTGTGCGTAGTTTGATGTCGTCGATTACTTCGTCCCAGTAGCCCGTGCGATCGATGAGTTTGGCTGTTTTGGCTTCTTCGGCGGTGAGAGAGGCCTGTTGGTAGAATTTTTTCACGGTGTTGATGTCGATCTTACGCCGTGAAGCAATATTATTTTCGAGTTCTTCTTGCAGATCACCTACCAACTGTTTGAGATCTTGTTTTTGTTCCGGCGTCATCGAACTGCGAGTGAACGTGTTGGGCATGGATTTGAATTCTTTGCGCGCGTCGAAATAGGGATCGACCTTAAGGCGTGTAAGCAAGTTTCCAATAAAGGGTACATGGGCTGCCGTTCCACGCAAATCGATGCTTCCTACGGGACTCATGACTATTTCATCGGCAAGCATGGCCACTTCCATCATCAAGTCGCTGGGACCCGCTTCGCTCCCACTGTCCATGTATGCGATGGACCATTTGCCTTGGGTGCGTAGGATATCGAATGCGGGCGCAAGCTCACGTACTTGCGCAAGACCCCATTCCGGGGAATCGACATGAAGCAGAACACCGGAGATACGCTGATCGTGGGCAGCTTTTTTGAGGATCGTGACCAAGGCAGGCAACGAAGGAAGCGTTTCATGCTCAAACAGCTGTTCCCAATCTGGCGCTGCTTTTTCCGTCAGTGGGCCATGGGCGTGTATTAAGAGCGTTGTTCGCTCGTCGATATGTTGGCGTTTGTTGTTGGTGAAGATCCCAATCACCGTGCCAATAACGATTAATGTGAGAAGCCATTTAAACATACGACCGATGAAACCCATGGGTGTCGCATGACATAAGTCGAGAAGGGTCGCAAGACATGCTACAACGAACCCATGGCTGCTGGAAATGAAACTGCAGAATTAAGTCCGTTTGTTGTTTTTACCCGAGGTGCTTTGGCAGGGCAGCGTTTTGATATCACGGGTGAAAGTATGGTGTTTGGTCGTGATCCTGAGGGTGAGATTGTGGCACTCCACGATAAGTCGGTATCGCGGCGCCATGCGGAGCTCTATTGCGATAAGAATAATGTATGGTTTCTTAAAGACTTGGTCTCTCTTAATGGAAGTCGGGTCAATGGTGATGTTGTGCGGGGTTCCCATGTGCTTCATCACGGCGATCGGTTGAGTCTTGGGGATGTGCAGTTATGTTTTTGGTTGGGTCCAAAATCGGGACACGAACAGGATGCTTCCCATTTGGCGACCATCCCGACCCGCCATCCCGTGCCTGCGGGCGTGCGTCCTATGCTTGATGTGATCGAGGGTTATGATCACGGTTTGCAGTGTGTGATCACCCGGGACACCACGGTGATCGGTCGTGCAAGCAGCGGTGATTTGATTTTGCGTGATCCTGCGGTGGATACGGCCCATGCGGCGATTGCCTATATCGACGGTTCTTTCTTGCTGTTGCTCTTGCGTGGTCAAATGGCCGAAGTGGATGGTGTGCCTGTGCGTGATGGCGTGGTGTTGCGTCATGGTTCACGCATTCGTGTTGGAAATACCCAGATGATGTTTTGGGAAGATTGGTGATCAGTTCTATCGCGTTTAAATTTCTGATAGCGGTCATGTTGCCTTGCCATCCGTGTGCAGGTCCTCGCACGTCCACAAAAGCGTTGTGACGCGTTAAATAAGCAGCATCGCAAGTACACAATTCATGCGCGTCACGTGGCTTTTGTGGACGTGCGAGGACCTGAACGCGGATGGCGAGACACTGTAAATAAATTTATGGCTATTAGGGCGCGTTGTAAATAGTTTTCAATATGCCCATGGCCTTCTTAAAATTGTCAAAACGTTTATCGGCTTCATGCACGGCGCCTGAGCTTGGACATGAAAGCAGCGGACAACCTCGGTTGACCATACCGCTTGTGGCATCAATCAAGCTTTTTGCTTCAGGGCCAGAAGGGGTTGTAAAAATGGCTTCTGCATCGCGTTCTAGCAGAGCGATATAATCCCAAGCGCCGTATACGGTTTGAACGCTTTGCATCCAGTAAAGCATGCCGGCGATCCATTTGAGTTCTGGATGTGCGGGATCGCAAATAATTTCGGGATTTGTACAAAAATTAAGGTCTTTGTAGGTTGCTGCTGTGTTGGTTTGGATCGGAGATCCATTGTTATATTCACGCCCCGCCAGATAATAATTTAATTTCCCAACATTGCACGGCCCGGTGGTTTGGATCACGCCCCGGCCCCACCAGCAACAGCCTTCCACATCGCTGTATCTTCTTCCTCCAGCAGTATCTACGTTGTTGGTATTCCAGCAACTATTGTTTGTGCATTCTGCAAATGTAAAAGATCCTGCTTTTTGTCCTTGATACGCTTCACAGGTGAGCGTTTCAGGTCTTTTGGGGTTGGCATTGATCCATGCTGTGGCATCTGACGGAATAGTTCGTGAAATATTGGGATCGCACCAGCCGCCATAATCCCATCGTGGTGTCGTGTTGCCTGTGAGTGATTTTGGCGCGCAAAACAAAGGCGCTGGTGCACCGTACCATTTGGCAGAGGTACGTGCTTTCATGATCATGGCAGGATCGATGGGACACTCCAGATTTTTTTCGGCGTTGCTACAATGATACTGCTGGTAGTCTTGTCCCGCCTGACCACATGCTGCACTTGCGGGATAATTGGGAACGCCAAGACCAATCGACCAATTATTTTCATCACAGGCATCGTATTGAATGGTTTCTTGCATGGCTTGTGCCAAAAACGCAGCAATATTCACCAGCCCCGCCTTGGGATTGGTGCCCACATGGAATACTTTGTTGCCAATACCTGTGGTTGCCATCATGTTAAATGCATTAAGGAAATCAGCCCAGCGGTATTCTGTTGATGGGACCAAATCGCTTGGGCCTGTGCGTTGAGAAAGCAAAAGTTGGTTGTTGCATTGTGTGACCGCATTGTTCGTACTTATTTTGTCATACAATGTTCCGAGAGCATTGTTGTCTATTGTTTTCGTAATGCATGCATTTGCACTGCATGTTTGATCTGTTGCACATATCCCGCAATTTCCACCGCAGCCGTCGGCGCCACATGTTTTATTTTGACATGCGGGTGCGCATGTTGTGGGGCCTTGCGCTAGTTTTTCTTTGACAGTTTTTTGTAAAATATTTTTCGTATTTCCCGCGGTGGTTTGAAATTTGTCCATATCTACCGCCCAAAACATAACACCGGCCAGATTTTCTTGAAGAATATAATTTGTTTTTTTGAGAAGGCTTTCGACATCATCGTAGGTGATGAGTGTGGTGTTTGAACTTGAATATTTGTACACAGTATCTGTGTTTGTGTCATAGGTTCGCGTGTACGCGCTTGGAAGCGTTTCTATTTCGTAATACGCCATAAAGCCTGGGGAAGCCGTATTTGCGCCTGCAGGCGATGGTCCTGTGGCATTGACATTGTAGCCACTGGATCCAACACCACTCCAACCTCGTCCATAGGTTGCAAATCCTACAATAATTTTGTTGGCGGGGACTTGATGAATCGTTCGCAAATGTTCCACCGATTGCTTGATGGAAAAAGACCCATTGGATGTAGAATCCAAAAGCAAGGGTGCATTGGCGCCTGTTTTAGTGTCCCAGCTTCCGTGATAGTCGTAGGACATAAGTCCTATCCAATCGAGGTACTGGTGCAGTTGGTGGTATTGATAGCCTGAATCAATGGTCTTTGTGTTGGCTGCAGAGGCGATACTTAACGTAAAC
>SYDY01000104.1 GCA_005801425.1 Bdellovibrionales bacterium
ACCAATTTTCATGCGGATCTGATTGATAAAGATCACACAGGTGCGACTTTTTGCGATGATCGCCGTAAGTTTGCGCAGGGCCTGACTCATCAAACGCGCTTGCAATCCCATGTGGGAATCGCCCATTTCCCCTTCAATTTCAGCACGCGGGACCAAAGCGGCCACCGAATCAACAACAAGCACATCGATGGCATTGGAGCGCACCAGCATTTCTACAATTTCCAACGCCTGTTCGCCGGTATCAGGCTGTGACACCAGCAGGTCATCGGTTTTTACACCCAATTTGCGCGCATAATGCACATCGAGCGCATGCTCTGCATCCACAAACGCCGCGATGCCACCCAGCTTCTGCGCCTCGGCAATCACATGAAGTGTCAGCGTTGTTTTACCACTCGATTCGGGTCCGTATATCTCAACAACGCGTCCTCGCGGCAAACCGCCCGTTCCCAATGCAACGTCAATACCGATAGAACCCGTTGAAATAACAGGAACCCGTTGCACGACCTCGTCTTTCCCAAGCCGCATCAGCGATCCTTTGCCGAATTGCTTGTGGATCGCACCCATGGCCAGCTCGATGGCCTTTTCTCGGTCGAATGTATTGCTGCTTGTCATGGTATTTTCTCCCGCTTTAAGCGCTTCTCACGTTCGTAATCTTTCTTAAATCTCTCAGATCCATCTGACAAAAAGACTGTGTGTTCTTTTTACACGCAACACCTTACATCAGATGCCGATAAAATAAATAGTTGGTATGGCTTTTGACTACATCAGGTTTGCCGACAGCGCTGACTCATAAACCAAGCAGCGAATGACTTGCGAAAATGGCGGGGCTCATTTGAGGGGAATTAAATGCACGGGGGGGACCTTTGGGTGAGCCCCGCCTTCTTTCGCAAACATTTTTAGGATAATTCATCGGCATGCTTGAACGACGAACTTTTCCTGTTGGCCGGCTCCAATGCAATTGCACGATCCTTCATGACAAAAACACAGATGAAGGTATCATCATTGATCCGGGTGATGAACCCGACGTAATCCTCGATCATCTTCAAAATATGGGTATCAAAACAGTCAAAGCGATGGTTCACACCCATGCGCATATCGACCATGTCGGCGCTACGGGCGTTCTCGAGAAAATACTCAAAGCACCTGTCTATCTCCATGATGGCGACAAATTTTTGTACGAAATGCTGCATATGCAAGCCAAGTTTTTAGGCTACGCCGAAACACCCGAACGCTGCACCATCGACCATGGGTTGCCCGATCAGTTGGCAATTTCCTTTGGTAAATACGAACTAGGCACACTCCACACCCCTGGCCATACCCCTGGTTCGGTTTGCTTTGTCGTCCCCAATCACGATTTATGTTTCACCGGCGATACGTTATTTCGCGGCGGCATTGGTCGAACCGATTTATGGGGAGGTGATGGCGAGGAAATCGTCCGCTCCATCAAAAACAAGCTCTATACTCTCAACGATGCCGTCAATGTTGTTCCAGGCCATGGCCCCGAAACATCCATTGAACATGAAAAACGAAAAAACGCGTTTGTGCGTACATAAAAAACTGTTATGATCCATACATGGTAAAACGGATCAATCGGGGAGATGGACATCCCATCGACAATCAGCCGCCGCCCTCAAAACGGCCGCGCCCCAACCCCCCAAATGACGATCAGCAAATCCACGCCAGAGACGCAGCCCCTCATCCGGCACCTTTGGCCATGGAATTGCAACCTCCTCAAAGACGCGTACTCGTACGCCAAATGGGCGTCGATCCAAGACAACCGCCTTTTCATGTTCGATTTGATGAGGCTGGAAACATCCGTCCTCAAAATGAACAGATCCAGGCTTTGGTTGAATTTTGGGGTATCGATTTCCATGACCCCGCACAAGGGCAAGCACGCTTGGAGGCAGAACTCGTTATCCGCGAAGGAAAAGAAATAGACCCGATGTATCAGCGTTAAATGGTGCCCAGGGACGGAATTGAACCGCCGACACGTGGATTTTCAGTCCACTGCTCTACCGACTGAGCTACCTGGGCAGCCGGAGACAAGGCCCGAACGAATATCCGTACCCGCGATTTTGGTCAAGGGCCAAGGAGCGAAACCCCCTACACCGAATCAGCTTCCACTTCAGCAATCACACGTGCCTTGGAAGACTTGCTTTCTTGGGTTGCAATAGTAAGCTTCTGTTCGCTTACATCCACCCGCACTTCGCCGCCTTGGGCAAGCACCCCAAACAAAATCGCATCGGCAAGAGGGCGGCGGAGCTCACGGTCAATCAAACGCCCCATGGGACGCGCACCGTGTTTTTCATCATAGCCGTGTTCTGCAATCCAACGTCGTGCCGAAGGGCTTACACGAAGTTCCACATGCTTTGGTGCAAGTTGTTTTTCCAATTCGGCAAGCTGTTTTTCCACCACCTGCTCAATCACGTCCCGCGAAAGATGGTGAAATTGCACCATCGCATCCAAGCGATTGCGGAATTCAGGAGGAAACATTTTATCCACTTCACTTTTGCTGTTGCCAAACAAACTCCCTCCAAAACCGATGGCACCGCGCTCCAATTCGCGTGCCCCCGCATTGGTCGTCATGATCACCACGATATTGCGGAAATCTGCTTTGCGTCCGTTGTTGTCGGTAAGTGTCGCATTGTCCATCACCTGCAACAAAATATTAAAGATCTCAGGATGACCTTTTTCAATTTCATCAAGAAGCAAAACAGCATGGGGTTTTTTGATCACGGCATCGGTAAGAAGTCCGCCCTGATCAAATCCAACATAACCGGGAGGTGCACCGATCAAACGCGATACAGTGTGTTTTTCCATGTACTCGCTCATATCGAAGCGAATCAGCTCGATCCCTAAAGCCAATGCCAATTGCTTGGCCAGTTCCGTTTTTCCAACCCCTGTGGGGCCTGCAAAGAGAAAACTTCCAATGGGCCGATTGGGCATACTTAAGCCCGCGCGCGACAATTTAATGGCACTCACAACGTTTTCGACCGCTTCATCTTGTCCGTACAAAACAAGCTTAATGTCGCGTGCCAGCGTCGCCAATCGCTCACGATCAGAAGTAGACACCGATCGGGATGGGATCTGCGCCATGCGTGCAACAATAAATTCTATGTCTTTTGGACGAACCGTACGCTTTTTCTTTAAATGCGCCGATGCACCTGCTTCATCGATTACATCAATCGCTTTGTCAGGCAAAAATCTTCCCGTGAGGTGACGCGAAGAAAGCTCAACAGCCAGCTTCAAAGCCGCGTCGGTGATCTGCACCTTGTGGTGCTTTTCATAAGCACCTTTTAAACCGCGCAAAATAATAAGCGTTTCTCCCTGACTCGGTTCATTCACATCTATTTTCTGAAAACGTCGAGCCAATGCGCGATCACGTTCAAACGCACTTTGATATTCTTTGTGTGTCGTGGAACCAATGCAACGCAATTCTCCTGATGCAAGTGCTGGCTTTAATATATTGGATGCATCAAGTGAGCCTCCGCTCACCGATCCTGCGCCAACAATCGTATGAATTTCATCGATAAATAAGATTGCGTTTTTCTTGGCTTTAATTTCTTCGATAAGCGACCGCAAGCGTTGTTCAAAATCACCACGAAACTTTGTGCCTGCAACCAAAGCACCCATTTCTAGCGCATAGACTTCGGCATTTTTAAGAATATCAGGAACATTGCCTTCAAAAATAGCGAGCGCCAAACCTTCGGCAATCGCTGTTTTACCCACACCCGGTTCACCTACAAAAAGAGGGTTATTTTTACGACGACGACACAATACTTCGATCGTACGTTGAATTTCTTGGACACGTCCCACCAAGGGATCAATTTTCCCAGCAGCCGCCTTATTCACCAAATCGACGGCAAACATATCCAATGCAGAACGTCGCTTGCCTTCATGCTGGCCTTCTTCCGAAGACGTCAAAAGAGGTTGAGAATCCCCTTTGGTTACTTTGTGCGAAAGATAATTAAGAACATCGAGTCTCGTCACACCAAACTTCTGTAACGCATACACCGCTGGGGAATCTTCTTCTTGCAGCATGGCTGCAATCACATCGCCCGGGTCCATGGTCGCCTTTTCTGCACTTTGTACATGGATCGCGGCACGTCGTACAACCCGTGTGATCGCAACCGTTTGCTCGACCTCGTAGTCTTCATCCTCAGGAACAGTATCCATGCCTTTCAGAATGCCCTGAAGTTCTTGACGCAGGGCTTCGATATCCACAGCACACGCCTCAAGAACTTCGATGGCATGCGTATTAAACAAAAGCGCACACAAAAGATGTTCAAGGCACACAAACTCATGCCGACAACTGCGTGCTAGCGCCACAGCACGTGAAAAAATTTCTTCAAGTTCTGGCGTGATCATCATTCGGCCTCCAAGCTGCATCGAAGCGGGAATTGCTCTTTACGGGCCATCTGCATGGTCTGTGAGGCTTTCGTTTCAGCAATTTCGTAGGTGTACAAACCGGCAATACCCATGCCTTCACGATGAACCTTCAGCATAATTGCCATAGCATTTTCTTCAGAATGCCGGAAAATTTGCTTCAAAACCAAAAGCACAAATTCCATGGTCGTGTAATCGTCATTGTGGAGCAATACTTTGTAGCGTTTTGGACGCTTTACTTCACGCTCTTCAGCGACAGCTACGCCTTCTTGGCTTTGTGTGTCCAGATCAGGTGGGGACTCTGTCTTTTTTGGCATGGCACTATCGAGTATACCGCAATCAAGCTAAGTGATCACGCATAACAGTGCACCGCCGTCGACGACCGCACCCACCAAAGCATTGACACTCGAAACGGTTCCCGCTTTAGGGGCCTTGAGCTCATTTTCCATTTTCATGGCTTCGACAACAACAAGACCCTGACCTTCTTGAACGACATCACCCACTTTAACCAATACCGCAATCACTTTACCTGGCATCGGTGATGTCATGTTGGCTGGACCATCAAGAACACCGCTTGATGCTTGCGCGCGGCGCAAACGAACTTGTCGCAAATCCAGCACTTCAACAATAACGGCACTCCCCCGAACCAGCAAAGCACTGGTCGCATCCTGAGGAGATTCGACTTCAATTTGATACGCGTGTCCGCCCACGATCAGCGACAACGTACGCTCTGCGACGCGCTGAGCATCAACGTCATATACCTTCCCATCAAGCACAATATGGTAATGCCCAGGCGAAGGTTCTGTGACTTCAATTTCACGCTCATTCTCGTCAACGGTTGCAACGTAGTGCATCATCCACCTCCCCAACGCCAAGGGGTTGCACGCCAACTTCGGCCCGTTCGCACACCACCACGGGCCGCCTTTTCCTGCGCTGAACCGGTGTTCATTTGATAAGTCAAAATGGCTTTTGCAAGAATAGCCACATCCACAAGATCGGGTGAGATCTCATAGTTGGCCGTGGTCATCATCTCTGCAATACTTCCAGTGTGATAGTTGCCAGAAATAAACGAGGGATCATCAAGCAATTGTCTTAAAAAGCTCGCATTGGTCACAATCCCGTTGACCGCCGTATCAGCAAGCGCACGGTGCAGCTTCACGCGTGCCGCTTCGCGTGTTTCAGCCCATACCGAAATTTTTGCGATCATAGGATCGTAATACCGGCTTACTTCAACACCTGACGCAACACCTGTATCAACACGAATACCAGGCCCTGAAGGCAATACCAATTCTTCGATCATGCCTGGTGAAGGCATGAATTTTTTCCGCGGATTTTCCGCATACAAGCGCGCTTCAATCGCATGCCCACGACGTACGATTTCATGCTGCTCCCACGGCATTGGCAAACCCGCTGCAACATTCACCTGTGCGCGCACCAAATCGGTGCCACAACACAATTCAGTCACCGGATGCTCAACCTGCAAGCGTGTATTCATTTCGAGAAAATAAAAACTTCCATCGCCATCAAGCAAAAACTCAATGGTACCCGCACCCCGATAATCCACGGCCTTTGCCGCACGGCATGCCACCTCTCCCATACGTTGACGTAATGTTTCGTCAACCACAGGACTCGGCGTTTCTTCTATGACCTTTTGATGACGCCGCTGCATGGAGCATTCACGCTCACCAAGCCATACCGTTTCACCATCGGGCCCACTAAAAATCTGAATTTCTATATGTTTCGGATTAAGGATGGCTTTTTCCAAATAAACAGTATCATCGCCAAATGCGTTCTTGGCTTCGGATCTGGCGGAACGAAGCCCAGGCAACAGATCTTTTTCCTGGTGCACAAGTCGCATGCCTTTGCCGCCGCCACCTGCCGACGCTTTGAGCATCACGGGAAAACCAAATCGTTTGGCAATGTTTAAAGCCTCTTCATCAGAACGCAAGGCCCCTTCGCTCCCAGGAACCGTTGGTACTCCTGCTGCTATCATCGCCGTACGTGCTGCAGTTTTTGATCCCATCTTACGCATGGCATCGGCAGGCGGGCCGATAAAAACGATCCCTGCATCGGACACAGCATCGGCAAATGTCGGGTTTTCAGAAAGAAAACCATAGCCTGGATGGATTGCATCGGCTTTGGCTTCGCGTGCCACTTTCAATATTTTTTCAATACACAAATAACTTTCGGCCGCAGGCGCTGGACCGATGGGATATGCAAATTCGGCCACACGAACATGGGGCGAACGACGGTCCGCTTCCGAAAAAACGGCAATTGGCGCAATGCCCATCTCTCTGAGCGTCTGAGCGATGCGAACGGCAATTTCTCCACGATTGGCAATAAGTACGCGTTTAAACATTGGCATTACAACGGTATATTTCCATGTTTGCGGGGAGGGTTGCTTTGTCTTTTGTCTCGCAACATCGCCAAAGCAGACACAAGTCGGATCCTAAGCTCTTCAGGCTGGATTACATCATCGATATATCCAAGCGACGCTGCATCAAATGGGTTGGCATGTTTTTCTCTATATTCCTTCGCAAATAAGCGCCTGGTTTCTTCAGGATTTTTGCTTTCTGCAATTTCACGGCGATGAACCACATTCGCCGCTGCATCGGGTCCCATCACCGCGATTTCCGCCGTAGGAAATGCAAAGTTCAAATCCGCACGGATATGCTTTGAGGCCATGACATCGTAAGCACCGCCATAGGCTTTCCGGATCACCACCGTCACCTTCGGTACAGTGGCCTCTGCAAAAGCATACAACAACTTTGCACCATGGCGAATAATTCCACCACGTTCTTGATCCACACCGGGTAAAAATCCTGGCACATCCACAAGCGTGATCAGTGGAATATTGAAACAATCACAAAAGCGTACAAAGCGCGCCGCTTTCATGGATGCCGCAGAATCAAGACATCCGGCCAAATGTGTCGGTTGATTGGCGACTATTCCCACCGAACGGCCTGCCATGCGCGCAAAACCGCATACAATATTTCGCGCATAGGCTTCATGCACTTCAAAAAAGTTCGCATGATCTACGGCAGATCGGATTACCGATTTCATATCATAGGGTTTGCTTGGATCGCTCGGAATCATTTTGGCCAAGCCATCACAGCTACGCCCTGGATCATCATCCATATCCAAGGTTGGCGCATCTTCCGCGTTGTTAGCAGGAAGAAACGATAAGAGCGTTCGAACCTGCTCAAGGCATGCACTATCATCGACAGACGAGAAATGTGCCACCCCGCTGATTTCACTGTGCGTGCGTGCGCCGCCCAGATCTTCTTTCGAAATATCTTCGTGGGTAACTGCTTTAACAACATCTGGCCCGGTCACAAACATGTAACTGTTGCCACGAACCATCCACACAAAATCCGTGATGGCCGGTGAGTACACAGCCCCACCGGCACAAGGTCCCATAATGCATGTGATCTGTGGGACAACACCTGAAGCAAGCACATTACGAAGAAAAATATCAGCGTAACCGGCAAGGCTTTCCACACCACCCTGAATACGTGCACCGCCAGAATCGGCCAGCCCTATAATGGGCGATCCCGTCGTAGTCGCAAGATCCATCACTTTGCAAATTTTGGCAGCGTGGGCAGCCGACACCGATCCGCCTTGAACCGTAAAATCCTGGGCGTAAACAAAAACCTGGCGACCCTCCACAAGCCCATGGCCTGTGACCACGCCATCACCGGGGATCTCGTCGCCTACACCACGCCGAAGCTTGTCTATTTCAACAAAACTTCCCGGATCAAGAAAGGCCTCGAGCCGCTCACGCGCAGTAAGCTTACCGCTTTCGTGTTGCTTTTGAATGCGCTCTGGGCCACCACCGGCTTCAGCCCTTGCAATAAGGTTGGACAAAGTTGTGTTTTTGTTCACCATAGATCCCCGGCAAAATTGTCACCTGTGGCGCAACACCCTACTCTTGGATAAAGATAGGGGTCAAGTCAGTAGCGATGCAACTTGCTATGCTATGACGGATCGTCGCTACGCCAGCAGCTGGTAAACAATCAATTTGCCTTCACGCGAAGACCCCGCACGACCTGCATCAATCAAGGACTTAAGATGCTTCTTGAGCTCTTTGGGCTCGATCTCACATGCCGATTGCAATGTCTCTATGGATGACGGGCAGTGGTGAGCCATATAAGTAAGCAATTTCTTTTGTGAATCATCGAAGTTATCAGATGCGTCCCAAAATGGTGCGAGAACCGCATAATTCCGTACGCCTATCACAAGCTTAACACCCGTTTTTGTACTCAACACCGTCACATTTTTAAGACCATTCAGCGCTTTTTCAATTTCACGAACTGCCACATCAATACTTTTCTGAATTTTATCGGTCAGCTGTGTTTCTTCGCCCAACAAGGCCATTGCAAGCTCTTTGCTTGAAACCACATGGGGCGCACGCATTGCCAAGAGTGACCAAATACGTGTTGCGGCAAACGACAACTTCATCGCGACAATACTTTCATGGTCCTGGATTGTCTGCGACGCAATATCCAGAATCACGCTTGCCTCACCCAATCCACACACAGCCAAACGCGCAATACTATCACAGCTTTCACCGGAGGCATCACGCATCACCATGGCATGCCATGGAGGCATGTTAAGTTGCTGAAGTCGTGCCGTCATGCTTTTTTGTGTCGATTCGTCCTGCGCTACAAGCATTTGGATCCATTGCTTACGACGTCCGGCAACAACACCATAATCACCGGCCATCCATGCAAGGGCCTCACCAAATCGCCACATTAAGAGATACGTCCATACTGCCATGCCGCGTGATGGAATTTCTCGAAAACACTTGGATGCGGCATCCAAACGACCCCTGTGCAACAAAACCACCCCACATAGGATGATGACTTGCAAACGCTCGTCGCGCAGTGCCAGACGCTCGGCATCTTCTCGCAAACGTAATCCCAACTTGAGTGCAGAATTAAGATCGCCATGCGCAATAAATACAGATAAAAGCTGGATCCCCACACGTACAACATCTCGTTTCAAACCAAGTTGGCGAAGTGCAGGCATCGCCAATTTCAACAACGCAATGGATTGTCTCAATTCACCCGAAGATAAAAGAGCAACTGCAAGAATCGCCTGTGCATATGCCGCAATGTTCGATGCAGAACAGGATGTTGAAATATCGAGGGCTGCTTGGGCATGCCGAATTGCATTTTTATCATCACCGGCCTCACAGGACCATCTTGCCATGAGAAGAAGAGTTCGAGACTCTTCCTGTTTATGTTCCGTACGTACAAATAGTTTTCGCGCTTGCGCTATTTTTTTATTGGAAGACGCAACATCATCGTCACCGCCCAAGGCGTGCTCTAAGACGCTCCATGAACGTAAAAGATATGCAGCACCTAGAGGACTTTTCTTTTCATCAATGATTCGGCTGGCTAAAAATGACTTCGCCTCATCGTAATTGCCTTGCTTGGTCGTCAATTCGACAAACAACATAGCAAGCACATCACTTAAATGTGAATTGCCTTCGCTTTCAAAATACAGCGCAAGCTCTGCAAGAAGAGGAAGCTTTTCCATATCTTCATGCAAATACACATCCACGGCACACCGAAGCGCCTGCATCATACGACGCAATCGACTGTTGGCGCCCACATGATGTTGCGCCTCAAGCACTCCGAGTGTTTTTTCTGCCTGAAGAAGATTGCCTGACAAAAAATGATTCCAAACTATATTTGCATCAATGCGCCATGCGAGATCACGATCAGACAATACCTCGGCCTGTTCTCGTGCACGCTGATAGCTTAGCAAAGCGTCTGAAAAATTCCCCGTATTACGTTGAACATCCCCGAGAAGCACCGTCGCTTGCACTGTCGCCTGCACTTGACCTTCGTCCTGATACGCAGCAACAGCTTTTTGAAATGAGATCACCGCGTCTGTAAAACGACTCGAGCGATTTTGCAGATCACCTATCAATTGATGAATTTCTGCCAATCGCGATGTCTGCTTGTTGTCCTGCAAATGCTGTAACAATTGGAGTGCTAATTTTTCCGCATCACTGACGCGTTCTTGACGTGCCATCGCCATCACAGCACGATGTGCCGACGGAACAATAAACGAAGGATCTTTTGTTTTTGATTGCAGCAAATCAAATGCAACAAGGACCTGTTTGTCATCAGATCCGCCGTCAAGAAGGACTATCAAGCATTGCAAAGCACGAATTTCAGCCCAAACATCACCACAAGAGGAAAGCATTTCAAGCTCATCTCTAAGTGATCTTCCTTGTGCAGTATCCATGCGTGCAGCGGCCGATAAAACACGTACTCGAAAAGCTATTTCATCGGAAATAGGCATTGATTTTAGACTCATCAGCAATGCATGCTGATGGCCCATGGCACACACTTGAGCCATAGCGTCATCGAGAATATCCAATGCCTTTGTGGACTCGTGAACGCCGGCCAATACTTCCGACGCACGGATCAGTCCAAGGACTTCGCCATACAAAACCGACCGCTCACAAAGATATTTTGCAATGCCACTCGCACGTGATTTTTTAACGGGCAACAGTTCCGGCGCAACGACATCGACCAATGCATGGACCGATACTTCCCCATCCAAGAGCTGCAAAACACCAGAACACAGCAATTCTTCAACAGGCGCATCGCCACACCATGCCTTGGCCTCTATCAAACCAACAGGCACACGCACATAAGCAAGAAGTTCAAGTGCAGCACGACCTTCATCGCACAAATCCGCCACATACGACGCAAGAAGTTGCTTGCACATCAACACAGATCGTGCACTGCCCCCTGTAAGGTTCTGTGCATCAGCATAGCCACAAGCAAGCAGTTTAAGCGTCAGCGGATGTCCAGCAGAGCCTCCGCGAGAAGCGTCGGCGACAAGTGCGCCGCGAATTGGATCAGAAATACCCCAGGAATCGCATGCGCGTACAACTGCTTCCATCGACAGTGCACCTAGCCGCTCGTAATACAAAAAAGGCATTTCAAGAGCAGGCAATGATACTGGGGTAGAAGTTGTTGCGATAACCCGAAAGTCTTTCTGATGGGATGTGGCAAACAAGCGCGTCAGACGCGAAATATCTTCGGCCGCCAAATGATCCATGTCATCCAGAACCAGCACAGCACGGTGCTGGCACAAAAGATCAAGCAAACGAACGTAAACATCGCTGGGGGTCGTTTCAAAAGCAGCCCCAGGTCCCAATAAGCGGGCCTTCGTGCGTACCAACAGAGACAGCACGCTTTCGCCCTTGGAGACAGGCAGATAAATGACCTTCCCAGATCCCATGGCCAATGCCTGTTCAGACAAATGTGCGACAAGAGTAGATTTTCCAATCCCAGGTAAACCCTCATAGATAAAAAGACGATAGTGTTCACAGCGCGACACAAAGCGCGCCATTGGGTCTTCGCGACCAACAAACAACGAGTATTCGAAACCAGTTGACATATGTTGTAGCATCGGCGGACACACATGACGCCGTGGTGCGCGTCGGACATACCTACGAGGGAAACTGCAAAACAGTGCTCATATCAGATTTTCATAGCCGCTGGCTACAAGAAAATCTTCTTTGGACATGGGAAAGCATAAGCTTTCACGCGAGAACGCCTATGGAGGGTGAGGATTATGATTGCCCAAGTCCTTAACAATTGACAATTGCTCCTGTGCGAAAAATCATACGGAAACAGGAATGCCAGGAACCACATATGCACACCGATAGCCAAGGGTTTTTTTCCACTGAGAAGCCGGTGGGATCTTCTGCCTCCACGCTGCAGGCAATTCTGGGCAGCCTGGCCCATGGCATCCGCAAACACTTTTGTTGGGTATGGCTCATCCGCAGCACCCTTGTCTTGAGCGCTTCTTGGGGGCTGACATGCATCCTAGCAACGAAACTCTCGGGCCCATGGCTCATCGCTGGACTCCTGTGGATCCCACTTTTTTTCCTACTGCTGTTGGCCGGATGGGCCTTCAGAGCAATATATCTTGCGAGCAGGCCCTATCAGTTGACCTTGCAGGCCGAAAAAATTGATCCGGCATTGGGTTCATCCCTAAGCACTGCGCTGGCCTTGTTGCATGGCCATGATGCTTCCACATCCCACGGCCTTGCGGAAGCTCATATCACCACCACTGTGCGCGCACTCACGACACACAATTTACCTCAGCATATCGCGCTCCATTTTACGAAGAAACGCAAAGTTTGGAAAAACTACGCCGTCGCAGCATGCGTTGTTGTCTCCTGTCTTGCAGCGTTTCGTATGGAAACCCTTAAACAACGTATTGAAACATGGGCACGCTTAGGAAGTACCATCACCGTACATCCGGGGCTTCTCAACAATATCACCGTAACCTATCACTACCCGGCCTACACCCAACTGTCCGCACGCGTTGTACCAGGCAGCAATGGAACACTTCAGGCCGTGCGCGGCACCGAAGCCCATGTGCGCCTGGCCAGCATCAAAAAGGCACAATCGGCCAATGCGGTGATCCGAACACAAACAGACGAAACAATCACACTCCCGATGGAGATCCACGATGCCAATACGCTTAGCATCAAGATCCCCATGCTCCAATCGGGCAGTTATCGCATCGAAATCGTGGACGCAGAGGATGAACATATCGGCGACGGGCGCGAATACACCATCACCGCAGATCCTGACCTGCCCCCCAACATTCGGGCATGGCTTCCCGAACCCAAAGCGACCGTGCGTGATCTCGATACCATTTCAGTCGCCTGGCAGGCATCTGACGACTATGGTCTTTCAGAAGTTCGGCTGGTGGTGGAAGGCGGTACGGAGCCTATTCCTATATGGAAAAATCTACAGGCAGTCACACTTCAAAAAGAAGATTTTTTCCCCGTGGCCGTCGCCCAATTACGGCAAGGCCGTGATGAGGATGCAGATATTCGTTTTTATCTCGAAGCTTTGGACAACAACGCACGCGATGGTATCGCAACGGTGCGTTCAGAAACAATGACACTCTCAGTCTTTAGCGCGAGTCGTGTGCACCAAAAGGTTCTTGCTGATCAACGTGCTATCATAGATGCACTGGTTGATTGGCTCGATGTCGAAATGAGAACAGAAGATCCAAGCGTTCTCCCCAAACCAACACCAGATGAAAGAATTAAGCCTCTTGCGGAAGCCGTTAAAAATACACATGCAGTGCTTGAGGCTTTAAGCGAGGACACGCTTAGTCAAGCCGGCCTGCACAATGCCATCGCAGCCCTTCACGCACGACTCACAACACAGCAAAAAACGCACAAAGAGCAAAGTATCACAGGCCAAATTCCGGCCATCGGCCCAAAAAAGAAAAAGCAACTTGAAAATGATATTTTGTATTTCGATGATTTATTTGCATCTCAACGCATCGACGATCTTCGACACACGGCCGATGAGCTTCTGAGTGCACAGCAAAAACTCCAAACCATGTTGGCAGAATATCGCAATACGGGTGATAAACAGCTACGCGAAAAAATTGAGCAACGCATTCATGCACTTAAACAAGAAATGATTGGGCTTTTACAACGCATGGCCAACATCCGTCAGACCTTGCCGGATGGCTATAGAAACGCAGAAGCCGCAACAGGCACCCAGGTAGGAAGAAAACTTAAAAATTTAGAAGACATGCTGGCTTCTGGTAGCTTTGACGATGCCGCACGTGAACTAGAAGAACTGGCAAGCCTTGTTGAAAATATGGCACGCCAACTGGATAACACACAAAAACAATTCGGCGATGAACGCTATGAAGCAGCGCGTGGCGATATGGAAAAATTGTCCCAAGAGTTCGAAGCCCTTAGTGAAGAACAAAAATCCATTGCAGGATCTTCTCAGAAAATCCGTGAAGCCAATACCAAACAAGCCCTAGAGAAAAACGGTTTTAACGAAAAGTCATTTCGTGAAAAAGCGAAAAAACTTCTCGCCGAAGCAACACAACAGATAGAAACCATGGTTGAGAATTCAAGCTTCGATATCCAGCCACTCACGCAAATACGCGAAGAAGCTTTGGAACTAGATCTTAAAATAAATTCAGAATCACCAAGCAAGATTTTCCCGTTTGCCGACCAATTTGCTCAGGTCGTGCAACTCAATGCACAACGCGCACAAGGCCGTGCCGAACGTTTTACCGACGATCACTTGGCCAAACAAGCCAATAAATTATTTATCAAAGCATCAGATCGTGCCAATGCATTGCGGAAATTATTTGACGACCTTTTGAAAAAAGAAAACAACGCACTGTCTGAAGAACAAAAGAGTAAACTTGAACAATTGGCCAAAGAACAGGCCGATGTGTCATCTAAAGCCGATAAACTCCAACAAAAGATGGGCAACCTCGCGGAGAAAATTCCTTCACTTCAAGGCGAGCCCTCAGAGGCCCTAGAACAAGCCACCAAAACAATGAGAGAGGCGGCACAATCCTTTGCAGAAAAAAAGGTCGCTCCTGCCGCATCGCAGAGTGCGCGCGCAAGTGCACAGCTTCAACAATTGCGTGAAGCCCTATCACAGGCTTCAAAAGGAAGCGGATCTGGGGTACCTCTTCCTATGGGTCGTCCTGAGCAAAGACAGAGAGAAGGACAAGGCGGTGGTTTCAAAAGTGAGCCTGTCGCTCTTCCCGGAAACACGTCACGTGAAGAAGAAGCACGATTCCGCCAGCGTCTTCTGGAAGCAGCAAAGCTTGCCCCTCCAACACGGTATCAAGATGCCGTCAAAAACTATTACAAAGAGTTGGTCCAGTGAGCCGATTATTAATTGTTCCCTTTTTGTTGCTTTTAACTTCGCAAATAACCGCGTCGACCACCGACGACGTCCATGAAAAACTTGATGCATGGGACATCACTTCAGCGACAACACAAGCCAAGCAACTTTTGTGGCAAGATCCCGAGAATAGACACGTTCAATTGCTTGCAGCGCGGGTTCAGCATCAACGGGGCCAATACAAAAGTGCGATGTCGTTGATTCATGCGACACAAGATCCGCTGTCTAAAAGCGTTCAAGATCTGGCTGATCGAACTTCGGGTTCTTTGCGTTGGATGGCCGAGTCCAAAGAAATTAGAACGCCTCATTTCATCATCCGATTTCTAGGAAAAGATGAGATCACAGCATTCTATGCAGGAAACGTTTTGGAAGCCGCTCTGCGCAATATAGGACGAGAACTTGGATACCAACATGCAGAGTCCGACGAGCCCATTCTCGTTGAATTTTATCCCGATGCATTTGGACTGGCGGATGCAACAGGTCTCACCATTCGTGAAATTCAAACGACAGGAACCATCGCCATTTGCAAATATCATCGTGTGATGATTACATCACCACTCGCCGCAAGCGCAGGTTATGGGTGGGCCGACACATTGGCGCACGAACTCACACATTTGATCATTGCGAAAGCATCCAACAATCATGTGCCCATTTGGCTTCATGAAGGCATTGCAAAATATTTCGAAACCACATGGCGCGGAAAACCTGGCGAAGCATTGGAGCCCTATGGCGAAAAACTTCTTCGGCGTGCTGTCGAAAAAAATAGCTATGTTACTTTTGCAGAAATGCATCCCTCGATGGCCAAACTTCCCTCTCAAGAAAAAGCAGCGTTGGCTTTTGCGGAAGTATTTTCTGTACTCGAATTTATACAAGCGCGATTTCCGCATGACAAAGTAGGCCTCTTGCTACGACATCTCGCAAGCAGCAACGACCTCGATGCCTCACTCAAGGCCACTTTGGGCTTATCCTTAAATGGACTAGAAACAGCATGGCATGGATATCTCAAAACACGACACTTTCGTGATGTTGCTGGCGCAAAACCATCTCAAATACGATTTACTGATGGCGCAACAAACACCACAGATGCATCCCCACTTGAAGATCTTGTTGATCTCGAAGCCAAAGATGCTGCACGACTCGGCGAACTTTTGCAGCTACGGGGGCATCATCATAGCGCTATGCGTAAATATGAAAAAGCCTATGCCAAAGTCGATGCACGGTATCCCACACTCAATCATCGATTGGCTCACGCCTATCTCAACGTTGGTAACGAAGAAAAAGCACGCCAAATCATCGATGCTTCCCTAAAGATTCATTCCCAAGATGCCGATGCATTGCTTCTCGCCGGGCAAATAGAACAACGTGCGGGGAAAACAGATGAAGCCATCGCACGTTTTGAAGCATTGCGATGGATCAACCCCTATATCCCAGCACTGCATGAAGCGCTTGCGCTTCTTTACGCAAAATCCGGCAAACCGACTTCACAAATTACACGCGAACAACACTTCGCACAACTTGCCAAGACACCTATGCCGCCCACCCAGCCCTTGCGTGCAGATCTCAAGCCGACTCCAGGATCCGCGGGTATTTCTTTCCTCCAAATCGACTGGCAACCCATAAGCATCGACGGACAGCCTCCACAGGAGACCCCTTTGTGGAATCAAACACTCACGCCGGGCAAGCACAACGTAAGCACTACAGCCCTTGATGGGACCTCAACGACCCAAGAAATTTTTGTTACCTCCCACCCACAAATCATTCGCCTTGATTGATTTATTCTGAAGCAGGCCCTAAACACCGTCACTATGCAAAACTACGATGTCATCGTCATAGGCGCAGGTCCCGGTGGATATCCCGCTGCTATTCGTGCCGCACAAAGCGGTAAAAAAACCGCCATTGTAGAAAAAGATACACGTCTTGGTGGAACATGCCTTTTGCGCGGCTGTATCCCTACCAAAAGCCTTCTGCATTCTGCCGATCTTCTCACCGAAGTTAAAAATGCAAAGAACCACGGCATCACTACGGGTGAGATAAGTTTTGATTTCACGCGGGTTCAACAATCACGTACGGATATCGTCGACAAATCCGCGTCCGGTGTTCAGTATTTAATGAAGAAAAACAAAATTGATGTGCATTACGGTGTTGGAACATTGGGGGGCGGGAAAACGGTAATCGTCAAAAGCGCTCAGGGCACTATCACGCTCAAAGCCACAACGATTATTATCGCAACAGGCTCAACACCGAGGATCCTCCCATCGCTTCAACCCGACGGGAAAAGTATCGTCACCTCCAATGAAATACTCGAACTTCACCAACCGCCAAAGTCTCTTATTGTTTTGGGGGGTGGTGCGGTTGGTGTTGAGTTTGCATCGGTTTATGCACGATTTGGAACATCCTGCACTGTGATTGAAATGATGGACCAATTGTTGCCCGTCGAAGACACGGAAGTAGGACTCGAATTCGCAAAGATGCTTAAAAAGCGGGGCATCGCCGTTCACACAAGCACAAAGCTCGATAACGTCCTCCACAAGGAGAGTGGTATTGAAGTCACCCTTTTGAAGGATGACAAAAAAAGCACGCTTCAGGCCGACATGCTGCTTGTGGCTGTCGGGCGGGCTCCTGTTACCGAGGGTCTTGGCACCAAAGATGCCGGTATCAAAGTCGATTCTGGTGGATTCATTGAAGTTGATCGATTTATGCAAACAAGTGTTGCTGGGATTTACGCCATAGGCGACGTGGTAAGAACACCCCAGCTCGCACACGTTGCAACCGCAGAGGCTCTCCTTGCGATCGATCATGCTCTCGGCAAGCACGTGTATCCCATCAATTACACTCTGGTCCCCTCGTGCACCTATTCAGATCCTGAAGTCGCAAGTGTTGGCCTCACAGAACGGGCTGCGACCAAGCTGGGGTACACGCTCAAAATCGGGAAATTTCCGTTCTCGGCCCTTGGCAAGGCGCGGATCATGGGACAACCCGAAGGTTTCGTAAAAATTGTCGCGGAAGACAAATATAACGAAGTACTTGGCGTTCACATTATAGGGCCACGTGCGACCGATCTTATCGCCGAAGCATGTGCGGCCATGAAGCTTGAGTGCACCCTCGATGATCTTGCGCATACGATTCATGCACATCCTACCCTACCTGAAGCGATGCTTGAGGCAACCCATATGGCCTTGGGACATGCGCTGCATATTTAGAAACATGAACGGGCTAGCCCTCAAGACGCGCATATGCCAAATAGGCACTGCATGGAGACTGCATCACCCAAAGTCCACTTGCACGGCGCAGCCCATGCTCCCATTTCTGATCGCGGACGCGTTGTCGCTATCGGTGTTTTTGACGGCATGCACATTGGACATCAAGCACTTCTTCAACACGCGATCCACACAGCATCTGTCCACAATCTAGATTCCTGTGCCTATACGTTCGATCCACATCCACTTGCGTTGTTGCGCCCTGACCATGCGCCAATCATGCTCGAGTCCATCTCAACACGCATTCAACGACTTACCAATTTAGGGATCACGACCGTTATCGTTGAACCCTTTACACAGAACCTAGCAAACACGTCGCCCGAAAATTTTGTACAACATATTTTGCATGAACAACTGCAAGCAAAACATATTGTTGTCGGCGATGGTTTTCGATTCGGAAACAAACAGCGAGGCGATCTTGCACTGCTTCGTTTGTGCGCCGAACAATACAACATTCACGTCCATGCGATTCATCATGCGATGATTGATCACGAAAAAGTATCGTCATCACGCATTCGACAAGCTTTGGCAAACGCAGATCTTTCTTTTGCACGCAAATTACTAGGGCGCTATCCTCGCATGCATGGCATTATCGTGCATGGAAGACATCAAGGTGCGCGCCTTGGGTTTCCAACAGCCAATTTAAAAACCGATGTGCCTGTTATTTTGCCGCGTGGCGTTTATGCCGCGCAGTGCCATGGCTCTTTTGGCACTCGAATTGCTGCAGTCAATATCGGTTTTGCACCCACGCTTCATGATCATCGATTCCAAGTAGAAGCACATCTTCTCGATCATGAAAGCGGTTCTTTGTACGGCGAATCCATGTCCATTGATTTCGCCCTTAAAATTCGCGACGAAATTTCTTTTCCAAACATTGAAGCACTCAAACATCAAATATCCACAGATATCGCATGTATTCGTCGTTTTTGGTCTAAGGAAATATCATGCAACGTTACGCTCTGATTGGCCATCCCATCGCACAATCTCCATCTCCTGCCATGCACAATGCTGCATTCAAACATTTAGGCATTGATGCAATCTACGAACGATTTGAAGCCGATGAACATGCACTTTCAAAAGTTCAAACCTCTTTAGAAAATCCTATATGGTCGGGATTTAACGTCACAACACCCATGAAAGAGCATGTTGCCACATTGGTCACGCTTGAGGGGCACGCTACGCGCGCCAAAGCCACAAACACGCTCTTTCGTCGCGATAACCGCTGGTTTGGCTACCTCACCGACGTAGAAGGCATCGTAGAGCCATTGCGAGCACGCCCTGTGCAGTCATCAGGTACAATGCTCATTATCGGTTCAGGCGGTGCCACACGTGCTGCAGCCCTTGCTGGTGAAATGCTTGGTCTCTCTGTCATTATTGCGGCACGCCGCCCCGAAGCCGCACATGCAATCATTCATACACTTAAATTAAATGATGATTGTCATGCGGTTGCATTGGATGACACAACAGCAATGCACAGTGCATTGCAAACAGCTTCTGTTCTCGTGCAAGCAACCCCCGTAGGGCGCAACAACGAGCGGCACGATATTCCCTGGCATGCGTTGCCACCTCATGCAATTGCCTTTGAAATGCTTTACGCCGCAAAACCCACGGCTTTTTTGGAAGATGCACAGCACCATGGATTGGCATGCGTCGAAGGATGGGAAATGCTTCTTGCACAAGGCGCTCGTGCTTTTGAGATTTGGACCCAGCGCAAAGCACCTATCGAGATCATGCGCAAAGCGATGTTTGAAAACATGCATAACAAGATATTATGAAATCACAACCCGGCAAAACGGTCGAGCAAACTGTCCAGTGCATCTAAATTATCGAAATATATTTCGATATGTCCCCTTCCTTCGGCTTGTTTTAATTTAACCCGCG
The DNA here is from genome assembly GCA_005801425.1 of Bdellovibrionales bacterium. Lineage (GTDB taxonomy): Bacteria > Myxococcota > XYA12-FULL-58-9 > XYA12-FULL-58-9 > SYDY01 > SYDY01. Next base: position 20,252 of record SYDY01000104.1, read on the forward strand.
CTCCAAAAGTCTGTTGTAGATTTTCTTCAATTTCGCGTTCTGCGGGTGTTCTGCGCGGCGTTGCGTCGCCATTGCGCGGCACGGGAGGCTTGGCAAGCGCACGCGCCCGAGACTCCACTTCACGCACTGACATACCGCGCTCTGCCGCCTGTGTAGCCAACCGAACCATTACGTCAATATCGTGTATCATCAAAAGCGCACGTGCATGGCCTGCCGTAAGCTTTCCATCACGCATCATTGCTAAAATAGCGGGAGGCATCGCAAGCAACCGCAGCGCATTGGTAATGGCCACCCGACTACGGCCGACCGCGTGTGCAACTTGCTCATGGGTAAGCTTAAAATCGTCGATCAAACGCTCAAAAGCTTGGGCTTCTTCCAGCGGATCCAAATCAGCCCGTTGGATATTTTCAATCAACGCAACCTGCAGTGCATTGGAGTCATCAAACTCACGCACAACAACAGGAACCTCTTGAAGCCCCGCACGTCCGGCCGCACGCCATCGTCGCTCGCCTGCAACAATTTCGTAGTGAGTTCCTTGCTTTCGCACCACAATTGGCTGAATCAACCCATGAACAGCGATGGACTGTGAAAGCTCTTCAAGTTGAGCCTCATCGAAATAACGCCGTGGTTGGGTCGCGCAAGGAATAATTTTCTCAATGGGCAAGGTGCGAACCATGCTCACAGGAGCCTTTGCACTGTCCGGATCAGACATCAGGGCCGCAAGACCTCGCCCAAGAACACGTTTATTTTTTGGATCTTTTTCAGGATTGGCAGCCATAATCATTCCCCCCAAGTCCCTCATGCAGCCGCTAACGTTTCATCGGCAGCAAGAAATTCCCTGGCAAACTCCAGGTAGCTCTGGCATCCACGTGATGCGATATCGTACAGCACAATGGGTTTCCCAAAACTTGGCGCTTCGGAAAGCCTAACGTTGCGTGGGATCATCACGGTAAAAACACGATCCCCAAACATTTTCCGCACGTCTTCTGCGACCTGCCGTGCCAAATTATTACGACTGTCGTACATCGTGAGCAAAATTCCACCGAGACGCAAGTCAGGATTGGGGCCCGCTTTCACCATCTCCATCGTCCGCGTGAGCTGCGTCAAACCTTCTAACGCGTAGTATTCACACTGCATCGGGATCACAACGTAATCCGCTGCCGTAAGTGCATTTAAAGTTAAAAGCCCCAGCGAAGGGGGACAATCCAATACAATAAAATCGAAATGGTCTTGTTGCGCTTTCAACGCCTCACGCAAAAGAGAAAACCTATCCTCTTCGGCCACCAGTTCTATTTCCGCGCCGTACAAATCAGCGCCAGAGGCCAAAACACTCAAAAAAGGCAAACTTGTGGGCTTAATCAATTCCTCTACGGTGCGATCACCTATCAGGGTCGCGTAAACACTATTTTCAAGCGCTTGTGCCCCAACCCCCACACCACTTGAGGCGTTGGCCTGGGGATCCAAATCAACCAACAACACGCGCTTTTCCGCTACAGCAAGGGAGGCCGCCAAGTTAACAGCTGTGGTTGTTTTGCCCACGCCGCCTTTTTGATTGGCCACGGCGACAACTCTCGCCATGATTTGCTCCTTCGTTCATTCAAAAGTTAGGTAAGCTTTTCAACCACCCTCGTCCAGAGTGCAAGGGTTCTTTTTCGTCCCGCCAAAATGTATGGACGAAACTCAGGATCCAGGGGCAAGGGTGCCTCAAGATCAGATCGATATGCAATTAATTTTCCCCGCTCTTCAAGCCAAGCAAGACATTGCGCAAGGCCTGCAGTATCGGAAAATACTGCCCGCGTTACGGCTGTCGTAAAGAGATCGCCAACAACCTTTGCAACATCGCCTTCAAGGACCCGTACGTTGCTAAGGCCTATATCCGCCACTGCTTTACGTAAAAAAGAACACCGTCGCCGACGCAGCTCTAAAAGTGTCACGCGTACGTCAGGTCGATAAATGGCCAAAGGTATGCCAGGATACCCACCCCCTGAACCAATATCCAGCAAACGATCTCCGAAAAGGTCGGGTGCCGCGGTCAGGCTATCCGCGTAATGCAAAATAGCCGCATCAATGTCGGTGTCAATGGATGTAAGATTCGTGCGCTCATTCCACACATGAACCATCTGCCAGTGTTGCCACATACGCTGGACTTGCAACGCTCTAAGCTGAATGCCCCACGGTTCTACAATGTCACGCAACGCTTTTTCAAAATGTTTCACGTGGAACATTCCTTCAATTCTGGGATACCTTCTGATGTTTCACGTGAAACAACCCGATGGGCCAAAACTCGAAGCAAAGCCAAAGAAGTCGGTGTTACCCCTGGGATCCGAGAAGCTTGCCCCAATGTGATCGGCTGAACTGCCAGAAGCTTGCTTCGTACTTCATTCGATAACCCATTCATTGCCAAATAATCCAAAGCGTCAGGCAATCTATAATTGTCGAGCTCAGACATTCGCACAATTTCCCGCGCTTCTCGCTCAATATAGCCAGCATACTTCACCGACTCTTCCACCACGAGAGCTATTTCGTCATCAATTCCATCGAATAAATGCCCAAGTGTGATCTCAGGACGACGCAACAGAGATTCCAAGGTTGAGCCTGGAACCATACGACCTGTGAGGCCAAGACGTGCAAGCATGGCGGGATCCGCACGCTGCATGCTGAGTCTATCTTTTAATTCAACACGGGCAGTGTCGCGCATCGATGCTCGTGCTATGCGATCTTCAGGCAATAAGCCCCAGGCCATAGCGTGGCGCCACAACCTCTCCTCTGCATTACTTTCGCGAAGGATCAGGCGATACTCAGCCCGCGATGTAAATAAGCGATAGGGTTCATCAACCCCCTTCGTGACAAGATCATCAATCAACACGCCAATATATGCTTCATGTCGCCCTAGGATCGCAGGGCTGTCCCCTGCCATCCAACGAACAGCATTAAGACCCGCCATCAAACCCTGACCTGCTGCTTCTTCGTATCCGCTTGTTCCGTTGATCTGACCCGCAAGAAACAGGCCAGGCAAAACTTTGGTCATCAACGACGGTAAGAGTTGTGTTGGAGGTGCGTAATCGTATTCGACTGCATAGCCATATTCGAGGATCCGAACATCTTCCAATCCAACAATACTATGCAAGAATCGGTCTTGAACATCTTTGGGGAGACTGGTGGAAATTCCATTGGGATACACACGTTCGGTATCAAGGCCCTCAGGCTCAAGAAAAATCTGATGCCTCTTTCGATCCGCAAATCGAACCACTTTGTCTTCTAGCGATGGGCAGTAGCGAGGACCCGTGCCCTCAATAATTCCACGATACAAAGGTGAGCGATCTAAATTTTCACGCACAATGGCGTCGGTCTTTTCGTTGGTATACGTGAGAAAACACTGGATTTGCGGTAAATCATTCCTCACAGGATCAAAAGAAAAGCATGGCCTAGGTATATCACCCGACTGCGGCTCTAAAGCATCCCAATGAATACTCGCTGTATCCAATCGTGGCGTAGTTCCTGTTTTAAAACGTCCAAGCGTAAGTCCTATTTCACGCAAAGACGTCGAAAGCCCCTTTGCCGCTGCATCCCCTACACGGCCACCTTCGAATGTCTCATCGCCTACAAAGCATTTGCCCGATAAAAACGTGCCTGTTGTTAGAATAACGGCGCCTGCAAATACAGATCCTACAGAAGCACCGCGAACACCTACCAAACGACCATTTTCAACGAGCAGTGCCAGCACTTCATCTTCAACAATGGTAATATTCGTACACGATTCGATTTCTTCGCGAACAAATTGCCGATACCGTGACGAGTCGGCCTGTGCACGACTGGATCGCACCGCCGGGCCACGACTTGCATTAAGCCTGCGAAATTGGATCCCCGTTGCATCAATGGCACGTGCCATGAGCCCGCCGAGCGCATCGATCTCACGAACGACATGCCCTTTGGCAACCCCGCCGATGGCGGGATTGCAGCTCATATGCGCAATACGATCCCGGCGCAGGGTAAACATTGCCACTTTGGCCCCAAGCCGCGCCGCCGCATACGCTGCTTCGCAACCCGCGTGCCCTCCCCCAACCACAATCACATCTGCTTGCACGACTGTTCTCACTTCCCGATACAAAATTCGGAAAAAATCCCCTCAAATATCGACATTTCCACATCGCGCCCGAGGATGCTCCCCAGTGCATGCAGGGCTTCTTCCAAATCACGTGCCATCATATCCAGTGGCAAAGACTCCGAAGCCAACACTTGTAACACATGAACATGAGCATGTTTTATGAGACCAAAATGCCGGCGACGCAGATGGGGGGTATCATCACAAATTCGCAACTGGTCCATGGATGACGTCATAAGTTCATCGATACCATCACCATTTAAGCCAGAAATGACGCCTGCCCATGACAAACCTCGCTCATATGCGCACTTTTTAAGTCGTTCAGCGCACTCGAGATCTGCCAAATCAGCCTTACCCATAACAACGGCAAGCGGTGCCTGTTTCCAAATACCATCCGGCCAGATCGGTTCCTGTGGATCGATGATCCAAAAAGCAACATCCGATTCAAGTGCGCGAGCCAAGCTCATTTCAATCCCACGGGATTCAAGTGCCTCGGCATCATCACGGATCCCCGCAGTGTCCCATACAGAAAAAAGTGTCCCCGCGATCTCAAGCGTGATCTCGACAGGATCACGTGTTGTGCCAGGAATAGCATCGACCAAAACGCGCTCAGATCCCGCCAAACGGTTCAAAAGCGTTGATTTGCCCACATTGGGCGCGCCACACAGCGCAACACGAAATGCACCTGATAGTGCCGGTCGTCCCGCTGCCAGCAAAGCGCTTAGAACATCCGCAACGTCAGACAAAACCTGCCAATGTGCTTCTGTGGCACCATCCCCCGTAGGATAATCAGGAAAGTCCAAAGCAGCACGCCAGTCGATCAGAACAGACTCAAGGCGAGCGAGAAGATCTCCAATCCTTTTCGAGAGCGCACCCCGTACATTGGCCGCAGCCGATAACGCCTGTGATGTGGAACCCGCACTGATCAAATCTGCAATCGCTTCCGCCTGGGCCACGTTCATGCGGCCATTTAAAACAGCCCGCAAACTGAATTCACCAGGACCTGCCTGCCTCGCACCAAGTGCACAACTGCGTTCTAAAACCTGATGCACCACAGGCTCTGATCCATGAATATGGAACTCGACTACATCCTCCCCCGTAAACGAATTAGGAGCACGCATGAGCACAACCAGGGCGTCATCCAGAACACGCCCTTCCCCATTCAAAATAGCCCGCCTGAGCATTTTGTGGGTGGGCATCTCAGCCTCAAACCCCATTCCTGTCATTTCACGAACGATAGTCTGAGCCAAAGACCCTGAAAGCCTTAAAACAGCCACAGGAGCCGCCCCACGGGCAGTGACGACCGAAACAATGGTATCTGCAAATGATTCGATATTGGAACGCATAGGAGGCTGGAGGGATAGCACAATCAAATGCCAGCCGTCACCCCAAGGGCTCGAACAACAAATAATCTGTGGGTTAAGAGCACACCCAAAACGGGTTAAAGCGCCTGAAGTGCAACCACGCGTTTTTTGAAATAGAAATAAAGGCCAATCGCCGCCAACGCGACAACAATCGAAATATACTGCGAGGTTGATAAGACATAAACGCCACGCTCTTTGTCGCCACGAAAAACCTCAATGCATGAGCGCATCACCGGATAAATCGCGATCCAAAGCAAAAACAAATGGCCATGAAAACGTTTGCGATGACGAAATGCCACAAGCCCCGCAAAAAGCATAAATTCTGCCGCGGCTTCATACAATTGCGTTGGATGAACCGTTAAAAGTGCATCGCCATAGGAAACCAAGCCATCTGCAACATGCGACTGATGGACCATCGACCCTTCAGGAAAGACGATGCCCCATGGTAATTTTGTCGGTTTCCCAAAACAACAGCCTGCCGCCAAACATCCCAAACGGCCCACAGCATGCGCAAATGCCATATTAGGGACGAGGATATCGAGGACTTTAAAAGAGGAAAGATTGTGCTTACGACAAAACCACAAAATAAATGCCACGGCCCCGATAAAGCCGCCATACCACACCAAACCGCCACGCCATATTTTTAAAATTTCGAGCGGCTGCTCCGCGTAATATCCAGCTTTCGTAAAAATAAATAAAATACGTCCGCCAAGCAAACCAAACAAAAGTACGTAAAATGAGAGATCGACAATTAGTTCGCCATCTTCTCCTTCGCGCTCTGCTTCTCTGCGCGTGAGTGACATCGCGCCCAAAAATCCAAGCGCAATCATCAAACCGTAGGTGTGCAAAGATAACGGTTCTTGCAACAATCCAAAAAAATCTGTCTGGAAAAGTACAGGATGCATTGAGAAATCCTACCTGCGTGTCGACTCTGGCCGACTTAAAAATAAATCCAATGCCATAAACACAACACCCACGGTAATCGCCGAATCCGCGATATTGAATGTTGGCCAACTAAAAGCATCTCGCCAATGCCAATGGATAAAATCAATGACGTAGCCAAGACGCACGCGATCAATAAAATTGCCGATTGCTCCACCAAAAACCAACGCAAGCGCTGTTCGCAAAAGCGTCTGGTACCTGCTTGTGCTGTAAAAATAAAATAAAATAAAAACCATCGCTGCAACAGTCACAACGATAAAAAATGGCGTACGTAAACGGCTTTTCGTTTGCGAAAGAAATCCCCAAGCCGCGCCGGGATTTTCGACATAGCGATATTCCCAAACATCGCGCACGACCTCCACAGCACGCCTTGAGTCTGGGTGACGTGTTGAAGTAAAGCGTGACACTTTATCCGCAAACGAAAGAGGAACACCTGAAGTAGATGGCTCAAACGTGTTCGTTAAATGTTCAAGCGCCTTCCATTTGGATATTTGATCCCCCACGAGAACCAAAAACGCCACCAATGCAAACCCTTTAAACCGCGACCATTCTGGCATGTTAAACCTTGCCTATAGACAGCAGAGCATCCGCACAACGCCGACACACTGTTCCATCTGAAGTGATTTCGTCGCGATACAACCAGCATCGTGGGCATTTACCACCCGATGCACAATGAATCGTGATGTCGTCCAATCTATTCCCTACAGAAGCCTGGGATACAATAAAAAACTCTCCCAACTCTTCTTTTGTAAATTGTGTTGCAAGGTCACCCAGTTTTTCTGAAGGGAGCACAATGGCAGCTTCAGTCGACGAACCGATAAGATGATCACGTCGCATCACTTCCAATGCCGTATTAACCCAAGGGCGCAGAGCCCGCAGTCCCGCATACCGCAATACATCGGCAGCACCTTTTTGACTCGGAAATGCACGAAGCGCACCAATAGCCGCTGGATCCCTGTCCCCCGGATAATACGTCAAATGCACACTGTCAGGATCTCCTTCAATTTTAGGTAAATGGCTCCATGCTTCATCCGCCGTAAAACAGAGCACAGGCGCAAGCACCCGAATAAGATCACGGGCCGCCATGTACAGTACGCTCTGCGCGGAACGACGCTCATGCGACGCCGCGGGACTTGCATACAAACGGTCCTTCAATACATCCAAATAAAATGCAGACAAATCAACCGTGCACAATTCGTTGATCGCATGAAGTCCATGATGAAAAATGTAACCCTCAAACGATGTTTTCACTTTTTCTATGCATTGGTTCACCAACGACAAAGCATAAACATCAACGCCGTACAAAACCTCAGGCCGGACTAAATCTGTATTGGGATCGAAGCCATCCAAACTGGCAAGCAAAAACCGAAGCGTATTGCGGATCTTGCGATACATTTCAGTTAAGCGCGTAAGGATCTCTTTTGAAAGACGGATATCTTCGCGATATTCTTCGCTCGCAACCCACAAACGCAAAACTTCTGCGCCATCTTGTTTGATCGCAGCAAAAGGATCCACAAAATTTCCCTTTGATTTGGATATTTTCTTTCCTTGACCATCCACAACAAAGCCGTGCGTTAAAACCTGTCGAAAGGGCACTTCTTCACGTGTCGCAAGTGAACACAACAGCGAGGAATGAAACCAACCACGATGTTGATCAGAACCTTCAAGGTACAAATCAATGGGAGGTTTTTCAGACAATCCTAATTTCTCTCGCTCAATCACCGCCGAAAAAGAAACGCCCGAATCAAACCAAACATCAAGAATATCTGTTTCTTTCCGAAAGGATTTCCCTTTGCATTTAGGACACTTCACTTCACCCAACAGTTCTTCCACAGAACGATCAAACCAAGCGTCAGCCCCCTCTTGCTCAAAGCAATCAGCGACTTTCCGCATTAAATCGGCATCAAGCAATGGGTGTTCACACGACTCACAATAAAGTACCGCAATTGGAACGCCCCACACACGCTGGCGAGACAAACACCAGTCAGGCCGTGCGGTAAGCATCCCCGAAATGCGATCTTTCCCCCATGCAGGCAGCCATTCCACTTGATTGAGCGCATTAAGCGCTTGTTCTCGTAGTGTTTTTTTCTGTTTTCCATAGGCCTTATCAACAGCAACCCACCATTGCTCCGTTGCACGCAATATGATCGGACGATTGCATCGCCAACAATGTGCGTAACGATGCTGTATCGTGAGTCCTGGATCGCTCAACAATGCACCACAAGAAGCCAAATCTTCGATAATCTGCTTTGCTGCAGCATCAACATGCAGTCCTGCATATTGCCCCGCTTGCACAGTCATAAGCCCCGCTGCATCCACTGGACTTAGAATTTCGAGACCTTCTCGACGTCCTATTTCAAAGTCATCCGCACCATGGCCTGGTGCCGTATGAACACATCCAGTGCCTGCTTCGAGCGTCACATGATCGCCACAAACAATCGGCGACGTACGCGCAAACAATACATGACGATAAGTCATCCCTACCAACGATACGCCCGACCACGTGCCAGCAATTAAATTTACGTCGACTTCACCTGCATGCAAGACAGCAAGAACAGACCCCAGAAGATCTTTCGCGAGCAAGCGCATCTTCCCTTGTATGGGGTAAGCCACATACGTAAAATCTTTATGAACAGCCACCGCCATGTTTCCAGGAAGTGTCCAAGGCGTCGTTGTCCAAATCATCACATCAAGCGGGACGCTGCTATCCCATCCTTCAGGATAGGAAGCCAAAGGGAATGCCACATAAATCGATGGCGATGTTTTATCAGCAAATTCCACCTCGGCTTCGGCAAGCGCTGTTTGGTGGGTTGTACACCAGTTTACAGGGCGCAAACCCTTGTACAGCAACCCCTGATCGACAAAACGAGCAAGCTCACGAAGCGTGGTCGCTTCATATCCAAAATTCATCGTGAGATAGGGTTCATCCCATCGTCCAAAAACGCCCAAACGCTCGAATTCGTCACGCTGGATCTGTACATATTCCTGGGCATACGCGCGACATGCACGCCTAATCTCACTTTTCGACATATCACGTTTTTTGGCGCCCAATGCCTTGTCCACCTGCACTTCGATGGGCAAACCATGACAATCCCAGCCAGGCACAAACGGAACATCAAAACCCGCCATGGTGCGATCTTTCACCACGAGATCTTTGAGCACCTTGTTCAGGATATGCCCCTGATGAAGGTGCCCATTCGCATAGGGAGGACCATCATGCAGCACAAAACGGGCTTGCCCTTGATGGGCTTCGCGAATTTGCGACCACAACCCCATAGAATGCCACTGCGCAAGCATAGCGGGCTCTTTTTCTGCAAGCCCTGCTCGCATACTAAAAAGGGTCTTCGGGAGATTTAGCGTATCTTTGTAATCCACCATTTGAGCATGCTTGTAATCGCTCAAAAGGCCCTTATCAACCGTTACAATCTTTTATCCCAACACTTCAGGACCTGTTTTTTCCCCGCACCATCGGCAGAGCATCGCCTCGTTCCCATTAATCTCAACAAAAGTCATACCCTTGCCCTTTTCACCCCGAACCCCCTCATTGGTCACCCATGAACCACTGTTGATATAAATAGCCGGCGCCCCATCTCGAGAATGACCAAAGAGAATATTCAAATCGACACGCTCAGGATGATGAGAATGCCCAAAAACAACACAAGGAGCGCCTGTCGTATTTGCAATACCCCACGCAGCCCGGCGCAGCAGCATAGGAATATTCGCGGCCTCACGATCTTGCGATAACCACCGAACGACCAGCCCGACCAAGCCCCACACCACAAGGTGTAAAAAGCGCCATGATTTGCCGCCCAATAATTCGATCATGAGTGAAAAAAATAACCCATGACTAAAAATAAGAATCCGATCGAGGTAAAAACAATTAAGCATTTTCCATGTGGAAAACTCCGCGGGAGTCGCCTTTAAAGCATCAAGTGCCTCCAGTGTTTTGAGCCCATAGGGCGCTGATGCGCTCATTTCCAGCAGACGATTTCGATGATGGATTTTCCAGGTATCAAGCTCTTTCCTGCGCCGTTCACCGCTTTTTGTAAGTAGTTCAATCCCAAACAAAAAATAAAACTTAAAAAGTAAAAGACATAAGCGGGGCCCCTGTTGCCACGCAAAGCGCATAAATTGTCCAAATGTCCAATGCTCAACGCTATGTGTAGAAAGCTGTGCGAGAAGCTCTCCAAAAAATGGGACGGCTCGTTGGGTCATGGGCGTCATTAATCGTTCTGAAGGTCCGCTATCGTAGGGTGCAAGCTGATATTCAAACGAGCAAAAAGCATCATACTGGTGCCCATGCTCAATATGATAGCGCCCAATTTCTACCTGAAACCAAGAACGAAAAGTCAAACGAGACGAGATCTGTCGACTTACTTCTTCCGGAGTAAAATTTTCACGACTGGCATCCAATAATGTAATCACGTAAGACGTAATACAATTGCGGATCTCCTGAAAATACAATTCCGCATCGTGATTTCCTTCAACAATCGTCACGCGATTTCCCGCCAAAAGAAAGTGGCCAAGTTCGCGAAACAACGGACGATGGACATAAAGCACATTCTTTAAAATAGTCAGTAACTCATGCTGATAATCAACACTGCACTCAGGATCTGAACCCACCAAGCGTAAAAAATCGACCATGTCGCCATCAATTACGAGATGCCACGGTAAATTGTTACGACGATTGCATTCATAATATCGAATAAAATCAGACAATTCTTTGTTTAAGATCCGGATATACCCCTCAGCACCTGGGGTATTTTCGTTGGCAAGGGACTCCCCAAGATGCAAATCGCTGATAACAAGTATGTTTTCAGTGAATTCAATAGGATCGCGCAGCGTCAGGTGCTCCATAGAGCATCATAATACGTGCGAAAAGCGATATAAAAAACTCAACGGCAAAAGCCGAAAAGATATTAAGGGATCGGAATACACTAAACTTCGGTAGGAACAATTAGCAATCGGCGAAAGAGACCCTCGCCCTCAGAATGTGTAGCAACGCCACCTACGTCTCGCAAAGCCATATGGAACACACGGCGATCGTGCGCAGACATAGGCTGCATACGCACTGCTTTGCCTTCTTCACAAGCGCGCCGTGCCAAACGCGTCGCCAGATCCTCAAGTGCACGACGACGACGTTCGCGATATCCTGCCGCATCAAGAACAATCACTGATTCTCTTTCCTCGTCACGAGAAACCAGTCGATTTACTAGAAACTGCAATGAAAGAAGTAAATCGCCCTTAGGCCCAATCACATCTTGCGACGATTCGCCCACAAGATCGATATGGATTTCATCTGGGGCCTCTTCCACCACACGAGCCTCAAGATCAAACCCCATAAGAACAATAAGATCTAACGCCACTTTCGATGCGGCAAGTGCCCGTTCAGACGGATTAGAAATCGCACCACGGCCACGAAGCTCTTCCTGTTTAGGGGCCTCAACGCGAAGCAAGGATTCGACAGCATCACGACCCTCTTGGATCTCAGAAGCCGACTCACGCCGTTTTTGACCACGCTCTGGACGATCCGTCCGCGGGCCCCCTCGATCACCACGGCTAGGGCGATCCCCACGTGCACCGCGTTGCGCATCAACATGACGCTCTGGGCGTTCCGTGCGTGTTGTAGGACGTGCTGGTGCGGATACACCTTGTTGAGAAACCACACCGGCTGCTGAGGACGGTTTACGCTCCATGCTGGCCACACGGATCTTTACGCGTCGCTCCAAGCCTTCACCGACCTCAGACACAACTTCATACCGCAGATCCGACCGCGTTACACCAAGCGCCTCACATGCGCGTATAGCTGCCTCAGCGGCGCTTCGACCTTCAAACACGTGTGACTCTGCTTCCATCTGTTTTATCTTTCGGAGTTTTCTGTGGAAGGTGCTAAATCCGCACCTCGCGCCTGTTGATAACGAGCTGCTGGATAATGGTCAAGATGCTGTTCGCCAGGATGTATAGCACCAAGCCGCTGGGAAGATAAATCATAAAAAACGTGAGCATAATAGGCATCACGTACAGCATTATTTTCGCCTGCTGACTATCAACCCCGGTTGGCGTCATTTTTTGCTGAACAAATGTCACGATCCCCAACAATAACGCCATGATAGGGAAAGGTTCTGCCGCAGTCAAATCTTTCAACCATAAGAACGGTTGCTGATACAAATCTACCGCAGACCACAAGGTACGATACAAAGCAAACCAAACGGGCATCTGGAGTAGCATAGGCAAACAGCCACCCAAAGGATCCACACCCGTCTCTCGGAAAAGCTTCATTTGCTCTTCCTGCTGCTTCATCCGATCATCCTTAAATCGCTCACGAAGTGCTTCGATTTTGGGTTTCAGCAACTGCATCCTTCGCATAGAAACAACGCTTTTGTAGGTAATGGGGAACAACAGGGCCTTGACCGCAAAGGTCAAAAGGACAATCGCGAGACCCCAGCTTCCAGTCCAAGCATGAAATAATGACAACGCCCAAAGCATGGGCTTTGCCAAAAAAGCGAGTGGAAGCCCCATAATAGTATAATCAATGGCTTCCACAAGCGACGAATCCACCCTCTCAAGATCACCCGATCGTTTCGGGCCCAGATACACCACAAAATGCTCTGAAGATGACTCGCCCGGCGCTATCGTCCCTGATGCAACCCCATAACGCACCGCGACGATGGGTCCCTCTCGTTTCACTGTGCAAGATTTTTGACCTTCTTTCGCACCAATCGCCGCAATCACAAAATACTGACGATCAATCCCCGCCCATCCTTTGCTTCCGGACTTTTCAATCACCTCTTCTAAGCCTTCAGCATCTTCGCGGACAAACTCATCACCCATGCGGCAAAGCGCTGCAGAGGCATCCACCGGCGGAGCAAAAAAACTTCGCTTTTTCTGAGACAACCCCAGGGCCAAATCGACATCCACCCGAAGGGCCAAGGGTACAGCACCGCGATTGGTGGTCACCACATCATAAGTTACCGCGTAATCATTCCCGCGCAGGCCTACACGAATATCTGATGACCATACCCCGTCGCCTGATGCCGCACGAAGCACAATCTGATGATCTCCCAAAGGCCTGGTTTCCGCAACATAGGCTTGTTCAGTCCCGTTAATAGAAACATGCACAACTGCCTGCTCAGGCCCATTCTTCCCTTGTGACACCAAAGAAACCGGCGATCGCTGTACAGGATCCTTTCCTGTTTCTTCGCTAAAATCACGCAATTCAACCATGCGCAGTGAAGGGAAGCCGTCTGCGATCTCTGTGCGCATGACGCCATTTTCAAGAGGAATTCGTTTCATTTCACGCGACAAGACCTGCTGAACAGACGGAGTAGGATCCGCAGGTATCGGGTCAACTGGATTTAAAGCATCGGCAGGTTTTACATCAGCAATTGCTGCCACTTGATCCTGGACAGGCACAGGAGGGGCAAAAAATGTTTGCCACGCAAAAAGGATCCCAAAAGACAACGCAAGAGCCAAAATAATTCGCTGCTGTTCACTCATCTTTCAGAACCGGATCCCAACCGCCGCAACACCATGGGTGACACCGCAACAAACGTTTAATAATAAGTTCAAACCCACGCCAACCATGGATATGCAGCGCATCGATCGCATAGGCAGAGCATGAGGGAGAAAATCGACACTGTCTCCCCAGCAAACCTGAGAGAGTCCATCGGTACAGATGGATCAAACCAATGCATGCGTACGTGATGGCGCGGCACATCGTAAACCCGACAAAATATCATTTCGTAAATGCTCAAAAGAAGCCTTTGCCGCTTCTTCGTGCACAATAAAAACGTAGTCATGTCCTGGAAGCAGCCGTGTCCACTCCCCCCGAAGGATTTCCCTCATACGACGTCGAACACGGTTTCTAACCACCGCATTTCCAACTTTTTTTGTAATTGTGATCCCCACCCGAGTCGCCAATGTTTGCCCTGAGCGGACAAGAAGCAAAACAGTATCACGTCGTGCCCGTCTACACCCAAAACGCATCGCAACAAAGTCACGACGTTTTTTTAGCATGACAAGCGCCATTCTCCGACCTTATTTCGATGTGCCTGCAGAAACGGTCAAGCGCTTACGGCCCTTGTTGCGACGGCGTTTCAAGACAGCCCTGCCACCCGGCGAAGCCATACGCGTAAAAAATCCATGGGTACGTTTTCTTTTTCGATTGTGGGGCTGATACGTGCGTTTCATTGCGTTCTCACCGTGAAGGTCATCGTAGTACTAAAAACACCACCAGTGTCGTACACCGAGGGAGCTGGGGTCTATAGCCGCGCCCCCAGAAATAGGCAAGTGCTGCAAAAAATGTTTCTAGCGAAGAGTGGCTGGAATGATCGTTTTTTCCACAAAAAGAAGAATAATTGCCTGTGCATAACTCTGTGCACAACCCTGTGCGCAACATGTGTACAAGGCTGTGCACAAAGTTACACACAACATTGCACACAACTAACACACAGGTTTACGCACAGGGGAAACTCTTTTAAATACAAAGACTTAAGCATGTTATCCACAGAAAAACAGCACTCCTATTATTATAGATCAGATCTTAATACTATAAGAATAAGAAAGAGCCGTGGGTAAGAAAAGCAAGCGAGATGATGTCTTGTGTTCGGGCACAGACGTCGCTAATAAGTCGACAACAACGTCATCTGCGTTTTTGTGCTTTTGAGTCGGATCGAATACTCACAGGGTGCGTTTAGCTATCTGGAGACGAAAACGTGCGTTCTATTATTCAAACAGCCGAATTAATACGTGCCCTTTTCCGCATCCAAGGTATTGCGGAACGTAAAACGAATCGACCCGTTTTGTCACATGTGCTACTGCAAGCCTCGTCTTTAGAGGGTGGCCTCGTCGTGCGTGCAACAAATCTGGAAGTTGCTATTGGTGGGACCTATCCAGCCGAAATACTCGAAGAAGGCTCAGTTCTCGTACAAGCCAAGCAGCTTTATGAAATCATAAAGTCGCTTTCAGCTAGCCAAGTTGAGCTTGTGGGCAAAGCTAATCATTGGCTAGAGATCTCTGCAGGATCAAGTCAATTTAAGCTTGTGGGTATGCCTTCGCAGGACTTTCCTGAAATGGCCGAAGACGCCTCAGTGGAAATGTTTTCTGTGCCTTCTGATAAGTTTTTAGGGATGGTCGAGCGTACGCAATTTTGCGTTTCAACCGACGAGAACCGTGCGAGTCTCGGTGGGATTTATTGCGAAAGAACAACAGCAAACAGCATGCGCATGGTTTCTACTGACGGCCATCGTCTTGCGGTTGCAACATGCACGTTTGACAGAGATATAAAAACGCCTCTTGGTGTGCTCGTACCACGCAAGGCCCTTCAGGAACTTAAACGTATTGTTGCAGATCCTAGCGCCTCTCATGATGATATTGAGATTGGATTTTCATCAACTGCAGGGCATTTTAAAATAGGGAATGTGACGCTTATTACGCGTTTGATTGATGCAAAATTTCCTGATTACAAACAGGTTATTCCAGAACAAAGTAAGCACGAAATAAAGCTTTCGCGCGTTGTTGTTAGTGATGCCTTAAAACGCGTTTCTTCGCTATCTCAGGGCAAAACGCATGGCGTCCGTTTTGTTTTTGAACCAGGAAAGCTAGAAATTGTTGCTGAAGATCCTGAGTTTGGTGTTGCCCGTGAAACCATCATGTTAGACGACTGCCCTTTAGAACTTTCAATAGCATTTAACGCACGATATATCATGGACGTTCTTGGCTTGATCACCGAACAGGGTTTTGTTCTCTGCGTATCAGATGATTTGTCACCCACAATCATTCGTCCTATCGAAGATCAGGGTTTTACAGCCGTTGTTATGCCCATGAGACTGTAAAGGACTTCTGTGTTTCTCGAATCACTATCGCTTCATAATTTCCGTAATATTGCGCAACTCGAATTGACTATTCCTGCACAGGGGGTCCTTCTGCAGGGGAATAACGGACAAGGAAAAACAAGCATCCTTGAGGCTTTGTACCTTTGTGCGACAGGGCGTTCCTTTAGAACACAGCGTGTTCATGAAATGATACGCCACGGAGAATCGGCAGCACGCATAAGTGCACGGTTTATAAGGCGTGGTGTTCGTCACGTTATCGATGTTTCTTTGCAGCCCAAGCACCGGGTTATCACCGTGGACGATAAGCGATTGCCTGCAACATCATCATTGCTACAAATGGTTAATATTGTAGCATTCTTTCCGGATGATTTGTGCATCACGAAAGGCCCAGCCGAAGGGCGGCGCCATTTTGTCGATCGTATGGTTGCAAATATACAATCCGATTTTCTCATGTCTTCGGTTAACTATGCGAAGGTTTTAAAATCCCGTAATCACGTACTTCGTCAAAGTCAGAATGGGATTGATCCCGTATTGATGAAAACATTGGATGAACAACTGATTGGCTATGGAGAAAAAATTCATACTTATCGGTCGCAAACACTCAAAGCATTGTTGCCCCTGGCCATTGAAATTTACACTGAAATAAGTATGGGAAAAGATCCTACTCCGAACATGGAACTAACCGCGGGATTCCTCCTTTCTTCTGAATACATGAGTGATTATAAAACAAATTTTAAAAAAACTTTGGAAAAGGACCTTCCCCGTGATCGAGCGCTGGGAATGACATCATCAGGGCCTCACAGGGCTGATCTGTTCATCTCTTTGGGGAATTATAACAGTCGCCAATATGCGTCTCAGGGACAGCAACGTGCCCTGGTTTTGGCGCTTAAACTTGCTGAAGTACATATGTTACGGTCTATTTTAGAAAGTCCACCCATTTTATTGTTGGACGATGTTTCTAGCGAATTGGATTCCGAACGTTGTTCGGTTCTTTTTAACGACCTGGTTCAAAGTGAGGCACAGGTATGGTTGAGCACTACAGGGGCTGCAAAGCTTCCCGAAAACCCGAAGATGAGTAAATACGAAGTCACGGATGGACATGTAAACCTGCTTAACAGTTGAAATAAAGCCAAAAAAATGATTAACTTCTAACCTTTTGATCAGTACTGTTGCGACATCGTATTTCCGATCTCCGCACCTTTTTGTGTGTCTGTCGGTTCAGTCGCAAATATCGTGAGGTGACCTTTGGGCGCTACTCAGGAAAAAATCACGCCGGCATACAGCGCAGAGCAAATTAAAGTCCTCAAGGGTTTGGAAGCCGTTCGAAAACGACCGGGTATGTACATTGGTGACACCGATGATGGGTCGGGTTTGCATCATTTGGTCTTTGAGGTTGTTGATAACTCGATAGATGAAGCACTCGCTGGTTACTGTGACACCGTTTTTGTAACAATACATAATGATAATTCTGTAAGTGTCGAAGACAACGGTCGTGGGATCCCTGTTGATATGCATCCTACGGAACACCGTTCTGCCGCAGAAGTTATCATGACTATTTTGCATGCCGGTGGAAAATTTGATGATAACAGCTACAAAGTTTCTGGGGGATTGCATGGCGTTGGTGTGTCTGTTGTCAATGCATTGAGCGAAGAACTCACCTTGGATATTTGCAGACAAGGTCACAAATATCGTCAAGTCTATCGACGTGGGGATCCTGATGCTGATCTTGAAATGATCGGTGAGTCGTCTACGACGGGCACAAAAATTCGTTTTAAACCAGATCCGCAGATTTTTACACAAACAATTTTTTCAGCCGATATTCTGACCAACCGACTTCGTGAGTTATCGTTTTTAAATAAAGGCGTTCGCATTACGTTTACCGATGAACGTGATCCAACGGGCGAAAAAAATCAAACGTTTGCATACGACGGGGGTATTCGATCTTTTATTGAATACCTCAATCGAAATAAGACAACATTGCATCCTGAGCCGATTTATCTTTCTTCCGAACAAAATGGGATGTTGGTTGAAATTGCGATTCAGTGGAATGATACTTACGCCGAACAAATGTTTGCGTACACAAACAATATCCCCAACGCCGATGGCGGCACGCACTTATCGGCTTTTCGCTCTTCAATGACGCGTACATTGAATAATTACGCGACACGCAATGATTTATTAAAGGGGGGAAAAGTTTCGATCCAGGGCGAAGATATTCGAGAGGGTTTGGTTGGTATTCTATCTGTGAAGATGCCAGACCCCAAATTTAGTTCACAAACAAAAGATAAGCTGGTGAGTTCTGAAGTCAAGCCGCTTGTTGAGTTTGTGATTGGGGAAAAACTAGGAAGTTTCCTCGAAGAAAGACCCTCGGTAGCAAAAAGCATTATTTCAAAAGCGATCGATGCGTCTCGTGCTCGAGAAGCCGCACGAAAAGCCAGAGAGTTAACGAGGCGAAAAGGCATTCTTGATTCAGCAAGCCTTCCAGGAAAGCTGGCAGATTGCCAAGAGCGAGATCCTGCCCTGTGTGAGCTCTATATCGTTGAGGGCGATTCCGCAGGTGGATCAGCAAAGCAGGGGCGTTCACGAAAAAACCAGGCGGTTTTGCCGTTACGTGGGAAAATTTTAAACGTAGAAAAAGCGCGCTTTGATAGAATGTTGGCGTCAGAGACGATACTCACTCTGATCACAGCACTTGGAACGAGCATCGGACTTGAAGAATTCGATATTACCAAGCTACGTTACCATAAAGTCATTATTATGACCGATGCAGATGTTGACGGAAGCCATATTAGGACGTTGCTTCTTACATTTTTTTATAGGCACATGCCTGAGATCATACGCAATGGGTATCTCTACATAGCACAACCGCCGCTCTACAAAGTATCACGTGGGAAAAAAGACAATTATCTTAAAGATGACACCGAATTGAATGATTATCTTTTTGGGATCGTTGCAGAAAAAATGACGGTCCACAGTGCCAATACAGGTGCATGGACACGTGATGAGCTTCTGCGTGTATGGAATGCACGATCGGCATATGGGCGTTTGCTTCATCGCTTCTCAACGAAAATGGACCCCGATGTTATCACAGGGCTTTTATATGCCTTGGGCAGTGATCTACTGGCCAATATAGGAACAGAAGACTTAGAAAAACGTTTGAATACAACATTCCAATCATTGTTTCCTCAAATGCTTCCTCTGGCGATTAAAGAAGGTCCACAGGGAAGTGATATTACATTATCGTGCCGTCGTAACGGCTCGAATTATGTGTTGCAGATCCCTCGCAATTTTCTGTCAGGAAATGAATGGAGTGAACTTCTGCGTCTCTTCCGCGAGATGACATCGGTCGGCCATGCGCCCTTTCGCTTAACCCGCGGTGATGAGCCTGAAGAACACTTTGACCATAGCCTAGCACTCTTTGCGCGCATTGAAACGATCGCTCGTCAGGGGCTTGCCTTGCAGCGCTACAAGGGTCTTGGAGAAATGAATCCAGAACAATTGTGGGACACACCTATGGATCCAGGACATCGCCGTTTTCTGTCTGTCCGTGTGGATGATGCTGTTGCCGCTGACGCCATGTTTACCGTGTTGATGGGCGATCAGGTTGAACCACGCCGTGATTTTATAGAAAGTCATGCTCTTAATGTTCGTCATTTAGATATTTGATTCGACAAGCTCCAGAAGGATTCCACCGGTACTTCGTGGGTGGATAAACATAACCCGTGTACCGTGAGCCCCTTCTTGAGGACCCTGGCCAATCATTTCAACAGAGGCTTTGCTTAGCTTTGCGTGCAGCATATCTAGATTGTTCACGCGAAGGCATAGATGATGGATCCCTCCCCCGCGGGTGTGTACAAACTTACTTATTTCTGAGGGTTCAAAGAGTGATTCAATGATTTCGATCTGAGTGTCGTCTTTATTTTGCGTGGTTCTAAAAAAATGAGTTTTTATGCCGCGCTTTGGAAGTTCTTCGGAACCGTCGTAGGGAAGTTCTAAAATATCGCGGAAAAACTGTATGGATGCTTCGATATCTTTTGGGGCAATACCGATGTGGTGGATCCCTTGAATTTGTGCCATAACGTGTTTCTTTCACTTTGAGTTTTATGATGCCCACGCGTCCTATTTTATCTGTTGAATCGGTGTCTGCACGTGGCATCACAAGTATTGATTTTTCTGTGCACGCAGGTCAATGCGTAGGACTTATCGGATGCAACGGTAGCGGGAAAACCTCTGTGTTACATGCAGTGTCTGGGCTACTTCCCCTTGATAAGGGATGTGTCTTTTACGGTCAATCCAAGATCAGTGATCTTAGTCATAAAGAACGTGCAGCGTATCGATTTTTGGTGATGCAAGATCATTCGATTTATCATGAGCTGACGGTTAAAGAATATTTGATGCTCGCATCTTTTTTTGACCAATCGTGGTTTCAACAATTTTCGGGTAAGATTAAAAACGATTTACTTGAACAATTTGAGCTGGATACGTTTTTGAACCGATCCTGCGCTTCACTGTCATTGGGAGAAAAACAGCGAACAATGCTTTGTCAGGCTTTTGTGTCAAAGCGATCTTTGGTTTTGCTGGATGAGCCGACCAATGCACTTGATGTTCGCCAAACACGTCGATTCGGGCATTTTTTAAATGCCGATCGACGTGAAAACAATACAGCTATTGTTCTTGTTTCGCATGATATGCACTTTGTACAAAATGTTTGTGATGTTGTGTTGGTTTTAGATCGTGGCGTGATGATCGCTTGTGGCACACCCCAAGAAATTTTAGCAATGCCGTTGGTACAAAATACGCTTGAAATATGGGTTACATCTGATTCATCAAATTAAAGAAAAAACTTAATGGTTGCTATGAGCTCTCTGGTTAGATTGCCATTGATAGATTGTTGATATGCCATATCTATGGCGCCAATTTCATTCACAAAAGCAACGCCACCCGTGATTTTGTTTTGAAATGATATTTCGAGGATATTGTGTTGTTGTGGAAGCCAAGCACCGATGTAGCCGCCGCGAATAGCCAACAGTCCAAAGAGGAAGACTTCGATGCCGCCATGGTAAGTCATATCTTTAGACTTAAAATCGAATCCATTGGCAACAACATCCGCTGCGAACAAGACAGGGCCGAGAGTGAGTGATGTGGCGAAGCCCATACGATATGTGGATAAAGGATTGTCATGACTGCGAACGATGTTGTGCAATGTGATACCAAGTGCAAAAGCAGAGCCAGGCTTGAAGATAAAACCGAGATCTGTTGTGAAAAAATCCCGTGTAATTTTTTCTCCAGTGGGATCTGTATATATACCATGAACATATTTTAGGGTTGATCCCATACTAAGCATGGGGGCCACCTGGTAGGCACTCCCCAGGTAGACGCGATGATTCGTATCTCCATTTTGTCTAGAGACAGTATAGCCAAGACCTCCTGCCACAGGGGTCGATTTTGAGTCCACGACAGAGAGATGGTAATGACTGGGTAAGTCTTCAAAACCATGGGCATAGGCAAGATCGATCGAGTAACGTGCGGCGCTTGTAAGGCCAGCAGGATTGAGGACAAGTGTATCATTGCTCGTTCCAACAGCCCTATGGGCGTTGCCCATTGCCATCGATCGTGCTCCAGCAAACTCGTGAAAACGCGGATCCTCGTCAATGGACAGCGGTCCAGCCGCTATCAGAGTCAAGGCAATGGCTACGAACATTGTATCAGCAAGCCAGGCTCGCCCTTAACAGTCAATATCCAGACCGATCTCAATCAAACTTGACCATATTTAGAACCCTACGCCATAAGGGTTCTATGGCGTCTACAAATACTTTCGATGTGCTTAAAGAACGTGGTTTTGTGCGCCAAGTGACCGACGAAACGGCTGTCCGTGAACTTTTCTCGAAAGAGCGAGTGACCGCCTATGTGGGCTATGATCCCACGGCCGGGAGTTTGCACATTGGCAACCTGGTTACACTGATGGCATTGCGGCACCTTGCGCGGGGTGGACATCGTCCTTTGGTGTTGTTGGGTGGGGGCACGGTTCGCGTGGGTGATCCCTCAGGTAAAACCGAAATGCGTCAAATGCTTGAGGAAGCGCAGATCATCGATCACACCGAAGCCATCCGTGCACAAACAGATGCCATTTTGGGTCTCAAAGAGACCCATCCGATTGTGGAAGACAACGCCGAGTGGCTTCTTAAGCTCAACTATATTTCATTTTTACGCGATGTTGGGCGCCATTTTTCCGTCAATAGAATGCTCTCTGCCGAATCGGTTAAGATACGTTTAGAGCGTGGTTTATCGTTTCTCGAATTTAACTATCAACTTTTACAGGCTTACGATTTTCATTGTTTGCTATCAAAACACGGATGTCGCGTGCAGATGGGCGGCGATGACCAATGGGGAAATATCGTTGCAGGGGTCGATCTCTGTCGTCGCTTGGATCAGACGGAAGTTTTTGGTGTCACATTCCCACTTCTTTTAACAGCACGTGGAGAAAAGATGGGTAAAACGGCTTCTGGTGCCGTTTGGCTTGATCCTACACGTGTGTCGCCCTTTGAATATTATCAGTATTGGGTGAATACCCACGATGATGATGTGGTGCGTTTTTTAGGATTTTTTACCGAACTGCCTATGGAAGAAATCAAACGCATTGAGGGCTTTGAGGGCGCTGCATTGAATCAGGCCAAAACCATTCTTGCATTTGAATCGACAGCTATTGTGCATGGCAACCAGGCAGCTCTTGAGGCGCACCGGGCCGCTCAAGGTGCCTTTGGCGGCCGTGATCTGAACGCTGATATTCTTGCTTCTAGCACATGTCCGAGAACACAGGACAGCGATGCAACGCAGATCCCAACAACTTTATTGTCCCGCTCTGATTTCGTCGAGGGCGCGATTACTGTTGTTGATTTATTGCTGAAAAGTGAATTGTCGGATTCTAAACGTAATGCCCGTCGATTGATGGGGCAAGGTGCTGTTCGGATTGGTGATGAAGTTGTGAATTCTCCAGAAGCGGCGTTGATGGCCACAGCTATTTCAGGAGAAGGACTGCTTGTGCGTGTTGGGAAAAAGCGACTTCATCGATTTGTGATCGAATAGTCCTAACCCGCGGACGCAGGTGCCAAGTCACCGCCGGCCACCACAACAGACATAGCCCCCACGTTGACTTTGACCTGTGCTTTTGTGTCAGTTTCTTGCACGACCCCGGTTTTCCCGCGGAACAATCCTGTCACAATACGAACTTTATCCCCAGGCTGAAATTGTGTGGAATTTTTCCGTTTTTGTGCTTTCTCTTCTTGAAGGTGCTTGGTGACTTCAATGGCATCGTTGTCACGGGTCCAAGCGATATAACGATACAATGGAAGTAAAGAATCAACCATTGCACTTAGGGTTGTTCCAATCTCACCGCCAAGCTCAAGGGCGTTTTCCCGCGCAAGATGATACCCCACCGACCACGTCGCTTTGCTATTGCGTGTTTCTGACGCCATGTCCGTGAGAACTTCTATTGAGAGTTCAGTGCATGCAATGGGATTATTCTCAAATCCTATGCGTGCATCAGGGAGTAGATCCGCGAGAAGTTTTTCGAGCTGCTGGCGATCCCACGAACGATCAATTTTTGCTGCAAGGTTGCGCTGATCGACAATCGCACCTGGGGGCACGCGAACCTGAACATCAACGCCATTTTGTCGAACGATGATTGCAAGGGTGACATGCTTATCGGTGGGGGCGATATTAAAGATGGTCAACTTGTCGAGCGAAGTTTTGTCGAGAAAAGAGGCAATGGCATCACGACCCGCCGCATCGCGATACCAATAAATCCACTGAGCATCAACTTTTTTTTGATTGTTGATATTTGGGATCTCATCGGAACTTCCTCGTTGGAGCCCAATAAGAGATCCTTGAAAAGAGGTGGTTGCAACATCAACGAGGGCAAGCAACGCTGTTTTCGCTTGCATGCGTTTAAGGTTGTGGACATTGCTCGCCCATTTATCGGGGGCGTAAAGATCAAACAGCTCTGAGGTAAATCCCGAAGTAGCCATTTTCCCGACCTTTCATGCAACCGCGTCCAATGGGACGTCTAGCGGCAAAACCAGGGATCCGTCAATGGGGCCTTAAGGCGCACTCTTTAGGCATAAATTTGCCTGATCCTGTGCTCCTGAGATGATCTCCCATCGCCCATGATGATATTCCCATTGCTGTGTGATGACACGATTACATGTGGTGATACTTGGGAGAGTATAACCTTCTGAAAGTACGAGAACAACAGCCGCCGCCGGTGAGCTATGGGGCACGATCTGGATGTGTTGAATGGCAACATGCGTAAGATGAAGGGCATTTTTATCTGTAAGAAAAGTACGCAAAAAGTCGCCACGAGCCTCCGTTGGGAGGAAATTGACGGCGGCGTCAAAGCGTTGCCATCTCACGGCGTCATTAAATGTTTCTGCAGCCATCGTAAGTTTGTGTTGGCTTGCCATAGGGTTGCACGCCGAAAAGCAGAGTGCGAGACTCATCATCCAATATGGAGAGTACGGCATCTGCATTTTTTGACCTTAGCATTGCTCTGAAGTGGCGGCAAACATGGCGAAAAAAACAGAAGAACAGCTGTTTGGTTCAGGAAAAACAACCAGGCGGATCCGTCATGCGACGATGTCGCAGCTTGCCTACACATGCGCACGCTACGTTGAGAATTCTAAAGCCAAGACGGTTGCGATTGTTTTTCCCAATGATGAATTGACCTTGCGATTTCAACAGGACTGCAGGGTGTTTGGCGTGCATGATGTTTGGGCGTTGCCGGGCGGAACCCACCCCGCTGTGGGGGATCTGGGATCTGACGACCGTGATGTGTTTATGCGCAATGCATGGCGTGCCCATTTTTTATTTAAGAAACAACCCGCGGTCACGGCCGTCTCAGCATCGGCGCTGATGCGATATTGGATGCCAGAGAAAGACTTTGCAGCAGCAAGTTGCACGGTACGGGTTGGCGATCATATTCCCCGTCAAAAATTGGTTGAAGCCCTGCTTTGTTGCGGATTTCGCCGTGTCTCAGAAGTCGAGGATCAGGGAACTTTTGCTCTTCGTGGTGGATTTGTCGATGTGTGGATCCCTGAAAATTTAGAATTGCACCGAATTGACACGTTTGGTGACGAAATCACAGATATTCTCACTGCAACCAAATCATGTGCAGAAATCCAGTTTTATCCCATACGAGAGGTCTGTTTTACACCTCAATCGGTGTCTAATTTTATTACGAAAATACATCAGAAATCTGCAAATATGTCTCATGCAGAGCGACTTAGTTTGCAGGTAGAACAGCATCATTATTTTTATGCCATTGAAAGTTATCTTTCATATTTCTATGAGGGTATAGATCCTTTGCGTCAAAGTTTGATGTTGGGATCTAGAGTTGTGTGGGATGTCGCCGCTGTGAAGCGTGAGATTCTTATCTATGATGAACGAGCAAACGCTGCATGGTCAGAACTTTCATTGCGCGAAGATAATCTAATTTTGAAAGATGCTTTGGGATTGTCTGGTCCCGATGTTGTTGCCTGGATTGAGGAACAATCCGACGTGCAGTGTGTCAACGATATTGACGATCGAAGCTCAGCTGAAACATTGCATGAATTTACAGCGCTTTCAGATTTAGAACGCCATTTTTCGGAAGCACGCAAGGGAGCCGATCCTACCCTGTTTTACGATGCACTTGCGACCTATTGCCGTAGAGAACAAGGCATCGGCCAATGTGTTGTTTTTTCTGTTTCTACCGAAGGCAAGCGTCGTGCATTGCAGGAGGCTCTCTCGTTTCGGGGTGTACGCACGCGATTAAGTGATAACATCTTGTCGCAAGACATTCGTCAGTCGTCTCATGTTCTTCTCGTTCATGCCGGTTTGTCTCAGGGATTGCGCGATCAGGAGAATAAACGAACCATTCTTACGGATCGTGAAGTGTTTGGAAGTGCCCCTTTAGGCACAACGGGAACACGACGTACTCGCGATGACCGTAAGTCGCTTGGCATGTTGGCGCGGATGCGTGAAGGCGATCCTGTTGTCCATGTTGATCACGGGGTCGGCATTTATCGTGGTTTATGCCGTCTAACATTGCATGGTGTGGATGGCGATTTTGTTCATCTTACTTATGCTGATGGGGATATACTTTATGTCCCTGTTTTCAGAACCTCGCTTCTTAAGAAATATCCGGGTGCTACTTTTGGTGTACGGGTTGATAAATTGGGTGGTAATGCATGGTCTAAAACAAAATCACGTGTTCGTGATGCGGTTCTCGATCTTGCACATGAATTGATCAAGCTTCAAGCGCAGCGACAATCGCGTAAAGGTTTTAAATTGCTTCCTCCTGATGATGGATACCGTCAATTGGAAGCATCCTTTCCTTACGATGAAACGCCAGATCAAAGGGCAGCCATAAATGACATTTTGGCTGATTTACAACGCGATCGTCCCATGGATCGTTTGTTGTGTGGTGATGTTGGTTTTGGGAAAACAGAAGTCGCTATTCGTGCGGCATATCTCGCGGTTGCATCGGGGCATCAGGTTGCTGTCTTGGTTCCTACCACGGTTCTTGCTGAACAGCACGGCGCCACTTTTAGTGGACGGCTGTCGGGATTGGGTGTTGAAGTTCGCGTATTGAGTCGATTTCGTACGACCAAAGAAGCCCAAGAAATAGTTGAAGGTTTATCGGGTGGTCGTGTAGATATTATTATAGGCACGCATCGTCTTCTTGGCTCACACATTCGATTTTCGGACCTGGGACTTTTGGTGATCGATGAAGAACAACGTTTTGGCGTTCGTCACAAAGAAGCTTTAAAAAAACGGCGCGCAACAACCCATATTCTTTCCATGAGTGCCACGCCTATTCCGAGGACATTAAATATGGCGTTGGCGGGTCTTCGTGATTTATCTATTTTATCTTCGCCGCCAGAAGGGCGCCTTAATGTGCATACGGAAGTCACAAGGTTTTCTACTCAGCTTCTAGAAGAAGTCATTGGAAGAGAGCTTGTACGAGGTGGCCAGGTTTTCTTTGTTCATAATCGTGTCGAAACCATTGATACGCTGGCGGGGTTGATTCAAGAAACGGCCCCATCGGCACGTATTGCTGTGTGTCACGGGCAAATGCCTGCAGCACGTTTGGAAGAAATTATGGTGGCTTTTATTGCACGCCACATTGATGTGTTGGTTTGTACGGCAATCATTGAGAGTGGTATCGATATTCCCAGCGCCAATACAATGATGATCAACCGTGCGGATTGTTTTGGATTAAGCCAACTTTATCAGCTTCGTGGAAGGATCGGCCGTGGACGTGATCGTGGCTATGCTTATCTGTTACTTCCAAACGATATGGAGATCACCGATGAAGCGCAGGCCAGACTTGAAACCATGAAACGATTTTGCGAGCTGGGGAGTGGTTATGGGGTTGCGTCACATGATCTTGAACAGCGTGGCGGTGGTGATCTCCTTGGTTCGAATCAAAGCGGCCATGTTGCTGCGGTGGGTTTAGAATTATACAGCGAATTGTTGGCTGAAGCTCTGCAGCGAGCAAAAAACACTCATGTGATTTCAGTCATAGATCCTGAAATACAGGTACCTTTTACGGCGCTTTTGTCCGAAGTGTATATTGCAGATCCAGGCCATCGTTTGGACTTCTATGATAAATTAAGTTCTGCGAACGAGGAGAGTGAAATTGATGATGTTTTCGACTTTCTTAAGGCAAGGTACGGGCATATGCCGGAAGAGGCCATTCATCTTAGAGAAGTGATGTTAATGCGTTGTCGCATGAAAAAATTAGGTGCAACACATCTTCGTTTAACGTTTGATGATGAAAATGTTCGTGTTCTGTTAACGTTTTCTGAAGGTGCGCCCGTGGACACGTTAAATGTGGCTTTGTTGTGTCAACAACATCCAGAAAGCTACATGATGCAAACATCGGGTCGCTTATTGATTTGTTCGCCGCGTGAAGGCAATGAACACCATGTTTTGATAACGGGGCGGAAAATCTTGGGTGTATTGCGAGTGATGGATGAGCATGCATAATTTGAAGTTTGTTTTTCTCTGTGTCACTGTTTTATGCGCGTGTCATCGAGGGCTTGAGAAAGACGCGGTGCTTGTTACCGTGAATGGAACATCAATTCGTCGTTCCGAACTTGATAAAAATGTGGCTTTGCGTATGGGGCTGAAAGCCATTCATGCGTTGCCAAAAGAAGTATATCGAAAAATTCTGGAAGATCTCATCGATAAACGGCTTATTTTACAGAAAATAGAGATGCAGCCGATCCGTATTACCGAAGATGACGTAAAACGTGCGATTTCTGAAATGCGTGGTGGATGGGCGTCGGATGATTATGAGAAAGAACTGCATGAGTTAGGGATGACGGGTGTAGAAATTGATGCGATGATCCGTGAGCAGATCCAGATTGAGAAATACCTTAGGGAAGAAGTGTTATCGCGTATTGCATTGGGTAATGAACAGGCAGTGCGTTCCCAGGAAGCATTAAAAGAGTTTGTGAAAAACCTTCGTGGGCAGGCGGATATCCAGATCAGTGAGGGCGAATTTGCGAAACTTTATTAGTATTGTTTTTATGACGATGTGTTCTTCTGCTTATGCTGCGCGAGAGAGTATCGACCGTGTTGTGGCGGTGGTAGATAACGATGTGATCACGTATCTTGAGTTACAGAAAAAAGCGGAGGATTTTTTACGGCCGACGGAGTCAATTTCTGATGTTGCCGAGCGTGAGACAAAACGAAAAGAAATTTTAGCAAAAACACTTGAAATAGAAATCGGCGAGAGGCTTGTTACGGCTGAGCTTGAGGCGAATCGTGATAAGCTTTCGATCTCTCAGACCGATGTGGATCGTGCGATAGAACAGGTTTTAAAATCAAACAATTTAAATCGTGAAAAGTTGAAATCTGCGTTGTACAGTCAGGGCCTTTCCTGGTCTGAGTATGAGAAAAAACTACGTGATCAGCTTGAGCGTTCACGGCTTGTACAGATGACGGTACACAGCAAAATCAAGCTTGACGATAGCGATGTGAATCAGCGATGCCAGTCGATGCAATCCAATACGAATGAAGCATACCAGGTATGCGCATCACATATTCTTTTGCAGATCCCGAAAAATGCATCGTCTGACGCAAAAAAACGTTTGTATCAACGTGCAATACAAATTCGAACGTCACTGGTGAATGGGGCTGATTTTTCAAACAATGCGATGAAGTATTCTGATGATAAAGGTGCGCCCGATGGCAGTCTTGGTTGCTTTGGGCGAGGCGAAATGGTTGAAGCATTTGAAAACGTTGCATTTTCCATAGAGCCTGGAATCATCTCTCCTATCGTTCAAACTGAATTTGGCTATCATATTATTCGCGTGAAAGAGCGCAAAAAAGAATCCGTAAGAGATTGCTCCGATCCTGATACAATCAATACGATCCGAAATAAACTTTATCAGGAACAATTCGAATCCCAGATGGATCTTTGGCTTAAAGATCTTCGGAAAAAGCGTTTCGTTGATATTCGCTTGTAGGTTCACTATGGAGCATGAAATTGTTGTTAAAGGTGCCCGAGAGCACAATCTAAAAAATGTTGACGTTAAAATTCCGCGCGATCGTTTGGTGGTGATCACAGGTCTTTCCGGGAGTGGAAAAAGTTCACTTGCGTTTGATACTATTTATGCGGAGGGACAACGTCGCTATGTTGAATCGTTGTCTGCATATGCAAGACAATTTCTAGACCAAAATCGTAAACCCGATGTGGACAGTATTTTGGGCCTTTCCCCTGCTATTTCTATCGAACAAAAATCGACCAGCCGTAATCCACGTTCGACGGTGGGAACGTTGACTGAAATTTACGATTATTTACGACTGCTCTATGCGCGTGTTGGACAACCGCACTGCCCAAAATGTGGTAAAAAAATTGAAGGCCAGACGGTACAGCAGATCGTTGATCAAGTTCTTACGCTTCCTGAGGGATCGCGTTTAATCATTGCGGCGCCGATCATACGCGGGCGTAAAGGTGAATACCGCAAAGAAATGCGAGAATGGCTCAATGACGGCTTTGGTCGTATTTTCCTTGATGGCGAGCAGCGCGATCTGAGTGATGATATTATTCTAGATAAAAACAAAAAACACGATATCGATTTGATTGTGGACCGTCTTGTTCTTAAAGAGGGCATTCGTCAGCGTCTGACCGAATCTGTGGAGCTTGCTCTAAAAAAAGCCGAAGGACTTGCTATCGTTGCCTTGGCCGATGGCGAACGTCATTTGTACTCACAACAATTTTCATGTGTCGATTGCGGTGTGAGTGTCCCAGAGCTTGAACCTCGGATGTTTTCTTTTAATAGTCCCCATGGTGCATGCCCTACCTGCGATGGCTTGGGCATTAGTTTAAGCGTGGATGAGGATAAACTGATCGATGATCAGGATAAAAGCATTGCAGGGGGCGCCATTAAGCCCATGCAAAGTGTGTTTGCGTTTGCCTTGCGTGATTCGGTTTGGGATCTTTCGAGAACGCATGATATTGATTTGAAAAAACCGTGGAAAGCTTTAAGCCAGAAGCACAAAAACTTAATTCTTCATGGAACGAAGAGCTTTGAAGGGGTATCGGGCCACGTACTTCGTCGTTGGCGCGCTGCTGGAAGCGATCGTATGCGTGATGAGTTGCAAAGTTATCTGGCCGAGGGACAGTGCGATGTCTGTAATGGCTATCGTTTAAAGCCAGAAGCACGGTCGGTTAAAGTCGCGGATCTTGGTCTTCATGACGTTTGCGATTTATCGATCTCGGAATGTGCGATGTTTTTTAAAGAATTATCACTTCCTCCGATGAAACAGCACATTGCGGATCGCGTTTTACGTGAAGTGCGAGAGCGTTTGGAATTTTTAAGTGCGGTGGGCCTCGAGTATTTAAGTTTAGGTCGCTCGGCGGGATCGCTCTCGGGCGGTGAAGCACAACGTATTCGTTTGGCAACGCAAATAGGAAGTGCACTTCAGGGTGTTATCTATGTGCTCGACGAGCCATCCATCGGTTTGCATCAGCGCGACAATGATCGATTGCTTCGTACGCTGAAACGATTGCGTGATCTGGGCAATACGGTTTTGGTGGTTGAACATGATGAAGATACCATGCGTGCAGCGGATCACATCGTTGATTTGGGTCCAGGTGCTGGGCGCATGGGCGGAACATTGGTTGCCGAGGGGACAGCAAAACATATCGAGTCTTGCAAAAACTCCATGACGGGCGATTATTTGAGTGGTCGCAAAAAGATCCCGGTGCCGAAAACACGACGAAGTGGCAATGGGCATGTGTTTGTCGTTCACGGAGCTCATGGAAATAATTTGCGTGGGATCGATGTGTCGTTTCCTGCTGGGACTTTTATTTGTGTCACGGGTGTTTCTGGGAGCGGGAAAAGTACACTGGTGAACGAGACATTGTTCCCTGCCGTTGTGGCAAAAATGGGAAAAAAAAGGCTAGGTAAGATCCCATGCAAAGACATTGTAGGTGCAGATATTTTTGATCAGGTGATCGATATCGATCAAAGTCCCATCGGTCGTACACCTAGATCCAATCCGGCAACCTATACGCAAGCATTTCAATTGATCCGTGATTTGTTTGCCGAACTCCCTGAAAGCAAAGTGAGGGGATATGCACCTGGACGTTATTCATTTAACGTTAAAGGCGGGCGGTGTGATGCATGCGAGGGTGATGGGATCATTCGTATTGAGATGCACTTTCTGCCCGATGTATTTGTGATATGTGATACATGCCAAGGAAGCCGATATAATCGCGAAACATTGGAAGTGACGTTTAAAGGCAAAAGTATTGCCGATGTGTTGATGATGACCGTGGATGAAGCCGCAGAGTTTCTTTCTGCAATCCCCCGTATTCGTCGTAAGCTTGAAACTTTGCAGCAGGTGGGGTTGGGCTACATTCAGCTTGGGCAAAGTGCCACAACGCTTTCGGGGGGCGAAGCACAGCGGATCAAATTGTCCCGTGAGTTATCGAAACGCCCAGGAACGCATACATTGTATATTCTTGATGAGCCCACAACGGGCTTGCATTTTTATGATGTCCACCGACTTGTGGGCGTACTTCAAGCTTTGGTCGACGTGGGGCATACGGTGGTTGTGATTGAACACAACCTTG
>SYDY01000105.1 GCA_005801425.1 Bdellovibrionales bacterium
AAAGCACCGGGCCAAAAATTTCTTCTTGGACAACACGCATGTTCGGGGTGACGTGATCAAACAAACAGGGTCCGAGAAAAAATCCTTGCTCGCAACCGTGCACAGAAACATTTCGTCCATCGACCACCAAACGCGCGCCCTCTTCGACCCCGAGATCCACGTAGGAACGCACACGATCACAATGAACACGGGTTACCAGGGGCCCCATATCACTTTGTGGATCATCGCTTGCCCCGATTTTAAGTGCAGCAATACGTGTCTTCAATGCATCAATCACAGGATCGGCGCTTGTTCCCACCGCAACCACCACGGAGATGGCCATGCATCGTTCACCTGCCGAACCATAAGCGGCGCCCATGATGGCATCGGCCGCCTGTGCAATATCGGCATCGGGCATCACCACCAAATGATTTTTTGCGCCGCCCAAGGCTTGTACCCGTTTGCCATGGGCCGTCCCTACTTCGTAAATATATTTTGCGATGGGCGTCGAGCCCACAAAACTTATGGCGTTCACATCGGGGTGCACCAAAAGTGCGTCCACCGCTTCTTTGTCGCCATGCACAATATTAAGCACCCCATCGGGCAAACCCGCTTCTTGCATCAGTTCCGCAATTCGAACACTCGTGGAAGGATCCCGTTCGCTGGGTTTAAGCACAAACGTATTGCCGCATGCGATGGCCACCGGGAACATCCACATGGGGACCATGGCCGGAAAATTAAACGGTGTTATTCCAACACAAACACCAATCGGCAAACGGGTATCGTAACAGTCGATGCCACGGCCTACGTTTTCGGAAAAATTACCGCGCAACACATGGGGCATGCCGCACGCAAATTCCACCACTTCAATACCGCGCTGAACAGAGCCTCGCGCATCGGCGACCACTTTGCCGTGCTCTTCACTCACCAACCGTGCGAGCGCATCGATATTGGCGTCCAAAAGCGCTTTGAAACGAAACATCACCCGCGCACGCTGCAACACCGGGGTTGATGCCCACGACGCAAAAGCCTCACGTGCCGCAGAAACGGCAGCATCCACTTGGACAGGATCAGCCATCGGAACATGTCGGATCACCGCGCCTGTGGATGGATTAAAAACTTCGCCCATACGCGCTCTGTGCGGCACCATGGGTTTTCCTGCGATCCAATGGGGGATTTGCATTTTTTCTCCATTAAACGATGTACGCTCAGTCATGAATGGCTAAGATATCTTCTATACTCAAGAAAGATCTTTAAGAGGTTTCATTTAACGTTGAAATTGTTCTGAGCAAAATATTTTCGTACCAGTGCTTCTTGCTTTTCATGTGCACTGCAAGACGGATCATGGTCCAAAGCCGAACTTGAAGCCCCATATGCAATCGGAATTTTGTCAGCATGTTCTGGCAGAAAATGGCGGATCAGTTGCTGAATAAGTCGCCCATCTTTATCGCCACCTACAAATGCAACTTGCTTTCCCGACTCAATGTCTTTTTTAATTTCGAGAAACGCTGCCTTGATTTCCACATCATTTTCTAAAGTTCTGAAATAATGTTCGGGGCCCCAATCTGCTTTCTTTCCTTCAATTGCCGAGTGCCAATCTCCATCAATGGGCGCCATCTGGTCATATGTAGCCTCAAGGCTTTTTATCTTTCCAGGGGTTAGGATCTCGTCAAGTCGTACAACCCTAAGCACACATTGCACCGGCTGTGATTGCTTCTCAATTCCAATGGGAGTGAGAAAACGAAAACCCTCTGGCACATCAGGCGGGTCTGATTTTTTAGGCGCAATATCTTCAAATAAAGATCTTGCATCGGACATCGTTGTGATATCGCCCTTCATCATGTCCGCAAATAACAACATAACACCATCATCTGGATACTTTTCTCTAAGGGCTTGGCCGTATTTTGCGAGTTCCTCAGGTTCCATCGCATAAATAGCATCGCCACGCGCCCTTGACTCACATACCGTCGCCATAAATTTCGTCGGATTTTCTTTACCGTAAATCCCCAATCCTGTTAATGCTGCACGTCGAATATCTGCAAGAACTTCTGTTTCACTCGTATCTTTTTCAAAAGAAGATTCTTCATGTGATGTGGCTTCACCAAAATCGGCCAAAAAAAGTTTTTGTCGTTCACCCTCTGTCTTGCGCAAGAATGCGTCTGGCTTGATATCTCCATGTGCAACGTGATGTTCATTGTGAAGATGCTCAACAGATTCAAAAACTCGTCGGATTTGTGATGCTCTTTCTGCATCCTGTGTACGGGAAAGCAACTGCGATAAGTCACCGTCTGCTCTTTCCATCAACAGCACTGTGGCTTTGCCCGCGTCTTTATATTCGCCATAGAATTCCAATGAATGACCTGAACTGTCATTCATTTTCCCCAAAACATGTCCTTCAATATCTTCTTTTTCATTTCCAACGAGATGCTTAACCTTTGCAACGCAACGTGCACTTTCCCCCCCGATGTCAACGCGAATACCGTACACATAGCCACCAATTCCTCTACCAAGAATTTGTTCCTTTGTTATTTTTACTTCCACCCCCTCATGTACGACTGAGATCGATTCGCCATTCTTAAGATTGAAGAACGCTGAACTCCCGAGTTCAATCTTCCCCCAGATTTCTTTTGGAATACTGGCGAGAACTTCGCGCGTCGCAGCCGTTGTTCCCACTGTTGCTTGATTGGGTTTCGCCTTTGTTGTTCCCTCACTGGAGGAAGGCGAAGACGTCGATACTCCACTCCTCTGGCTGTTAGGCATCAACCCAGCTGCTAACGGATTGCCTGTGCCAACACTCTGGCTTGGTCGCCTCACTGAAGGATCGCCCCGTTCGAGGAGATCTGGCTGTCTACTGGGTAAAAGCGCTGATTGGCTATTTTGCAAATCAATATTTTGGGCAGGAGTAAATTGCCTCGGGTCAACAACAACAGATCCGCCCACTCCGGGGGATTTATTGCCCATTGTCCATCTCTCGGCTCATTGGATAATAATACACCGAGATCTGTGTGATTCATTATGACTTTTTTGATTACTCGGCCTTACAACGGCTTAAATGCGCAACATCAAACGAACAACTGTCGATAAAATCACATCTTATGTCCATAAACGTCGCAATAGTCCGTTCACTCGACAGCTTAATTGAAGCAATGTCATCGCAACGCTTCGCGGCAAATCATGTCATTTCTTCTGATAAGATTGATGAACGAGCAGAATCTCTCTGGTGGGACGCAACCGATGATGAAATTCAAGCAATCAATACACTGAGTTCTGCTGGACACTTGGTGGCAAGCACACCAACACTCACACATCTTTGCATCGATTTAGATGATGCACGACACTGCTTAGGTTTTCGCAAAGCCAAGCAATATGCTGAGATCGCGCTACAACATGAACCCATTGATGCCGTAAATCGATTAGGATTTCTAATGGCTTCGGCGATGCTCGATCAGCAAATTGCATCCTCTGATGGCTACAAACTTTCTATGGATAGTATTCCAACACCTAGAAAGATGGCACCGGAAATTCCATCTTTTGTTGCGCATCTGTGCATGCGTCGCTTGGCATCACCCCTTGTCGCCAAAGAAATTCGTTGTGCCTGGTTGGTCAACAGAAATTGCGCCCACCTACAAGTTGTCGCATCAGGCAAGGGTGAGGATATTGATTTTTGGATAGCCGCCTGCGTGCGAAATCCGCGAACAGTGTTTATCAGGCATCAAGAAATCGATATAGACCAGCAAATGATCCTAGGTTCATTATTGCTCTACCGCTCAGGAAGCTTGCTACAGCGACTTGTATTGAATGATCCCGATAAACAGCATGAAACATTTATTCATGTGCAAGAAAGCACTTCGGCAATACTCGACGCATTAAGTGCATTGCCGCAAGAAAATTGGAGGACAACATGGTCCGAAAAAACAAAAATCGCCATTGATGCACTTGGAAGAACATCTGAAATACGACACAATTGCAAAGTAACGATTCCAGACTCCGCAGATGTAAATAATACCTTCCTTTTTTTAAACCAATGGTATGCCGCAATGTCCGACAAATTTTATCCCATAGAAATATAAACCACATATCCCTACCACAACGCCTGTTTTTCATCACGCGATAAATGTGGCATGCTAGCGAGATGATCTCCCAAGCAAAACGTATTTTACCTGGTGTTCTTTTTTCCATCACTGTGGGGGTCGCCTGCATTTTTCTTGCGAAAACATTTTCGATGTTTAACGCGGTGATTCTCGCAATTATTGCAGGCGCAGTCATTGCAAACACGTTTGGACTTCCCGAAGAACGCTTTGGGGCTGGCCTTAAATTTTCAGAAAAACGCATTTTGGAAGTGGCCATCATCTGCATTGGTGCCGAACTTCAATTGGGTAATTTTGTGTCCCTAGGATTTCCCGTGATGCTGACGATCCTCGCGATCGTCATTGGTACCATCATGCTGGGGCCTGCCCTCGCCCGCCGATGCGGCACCAGTGGCCCTGTGGGCATTTTGCTTTCCGTGGGCCTCGCCATTTGCGGAAGCTCCGCCATTGTCGCGACAGCCCCCCTTGTGAAAGGCTCCCGCGAGTCGGGCGCATCGGCCATTGCCATTGGTGCAGTCAATATCGTGGGACTTGCCACCATGCTTGCATTGCCCCCCATCGCCATCGCCATGCACTTCAATGCAAGCGAAACAGGGCTTTTCATGGGCGCAACCTTGCCTTCGGTCAATCAACTGGTCGGCAGCTCGTTTGCCGTAAGTCCTGAGGCGGGTATCATTGCCACCGCTGTCAAAATGGCGCGGGTGTCGTTGCTGGTTCCTGTACTTGTGGTTCTAAGCCGTATGCTGCATGTGAAACAAACCGATGGAGACAAACAAAAACGCCCTCCCATGCTTCCTTTTTTCGTCGTAGGATTTGCCTTTGCCGCCATGCTTCGCACAGCCGATGTTATTTCTGCCCCTCTTGCATCACAACTTGCAGGCTTTGGTGAAAAGCTCATTATTTGTTCGATGGTCGCCGTGGGTACCTCCATTACGCCGGCTGCACTCAAGGCCGAAGGACGTCCCGTTCTTATCGCTGCGTTTTTTCTGGTGTTGTTGCAAGTATCGGCAGTCGGAGCCGGCGTATGGCTATTGAAATAAACAAGGGCGCAGCAAGCAGCGCCCCTACAAACAACGATAGCAATCATCGCTTTAATTTACGTTGGGCTTCGCACCTGCGTTGGGCTGCTGTTTCCGGTCAGGTGATCGTCATCGCCCTATGCAATCTCTTTTTCAGAATACATCTTGACCTCACAGGCCTTCTCCCTGTGCTCGCCGCAGAAACCATCTTTAACATTGCGGTATGGCACAGACTCCATCGCCATGCGCCTGTCACGCAGCGTTGGGTCGTCGGCTCGTTGATATTTGATACCTTTGCCATCAGTACCTTGCTTTTTTACACCGGCGGCGCACGCAATCCATTTTCTATTTTATATTTGCTCCATGTGGTGTTGCCCGCACTCACATTACCACGCAAACAAGCCATCTTTCTGGCAAGCTTTGCACTGCTGTGTGAAGCATTTTTATTTTCAGTCTACATCCCGCTTCCGGCCTTAGAAATACGATTGTTTGCGGTGGCAGGATTTGGATCTGCGGTTTTCGTCTCGGCGATCACGCTGTTTTATTTTGTCCAAAAAGTGACCCACGAACATGCGATCCTGCAAAAGTCATTGCAAACGGCGCAAGCACAAGCGGTCTTGGATGAACATATTGCAGCCCTGGCAACCCTCGCTGCAGGAGCAGCCCACGAACTATCAACACCCTTATCAACCATCGCCATTGTCACTGGTGAAATACAGCACCGCATCGTACAAGAAGAGCCAACCTCACCTCTTCTTGAAGATATTGCGCTTATTCGCAGTGAA
Organism: Bdellovibrionales bacterium; assembly: GCA_005801425.1. Classification (GTDB taxonomy): domain Bacteria; phylum Myxococcota; class XYA12-FULL-58-9; order XYA12-FULL-58-9; family SYDY01; genus SYDY01. The sequence goes on from SYDY01000105.1 coordinate 5,872, forward strand.
GTGAATCGATGCCGTACCGTATTGCAACGCATGCACCCCACGCACGGCATGCAAGGCATCGATCCTCATGAACGCGTCACCCTCACAGAACTCATTGATCATTGTTTGCGTGAATTTTCACACGCAAACCGCGTGCATGTGGAACATCAAAATCCCCATGCCACTCTTGTGGTTCCACGTTTGGCCATGGCCCAAGCTTTGCGCGCCATTGTGCACAATGGACTCATGGCATCATCGCCCGAACAACATGTTAAAATAAGTACGGAAATATCAGAAAACATGATCTATGTGCATATCCATGATCAAGGCCATGGCATGCCAGATCATATCGCAAAACGCGCCACAGAACCCTTTTTCACAACCAAAGATCCAGGCGAAGGCACAGGATTAGGTCTATTTCTCGCCCGAGCAATCATTGCACGCTTGGGTGGCCAAATTACAATTCATTCACAAGAAAGCGTGGGAACCACGGTTACCGTGATGATCCCCATGGAGAAAAATTAATGCTCCCCAACAACAGCCACACACCCTCGATTTTGATTGTTGACGATGACGATGTCTTGCGAAATCGACTTTCGCGCGCATTTACCGAACGTGGTTTTCATGTGCTTGCCGCAGACAATCACGATAGTGCGTTGAAACTTGCACAAGACGATACACCCGAATTTGCAGTGGTCGATTTGCGCATGAATGGTCCTTCAGGACTTGCGCTTTTGCGCGAACTTCGCCTTCTCGATCCCACCACACGCGTTGTGATCCTGACAGGCTATGGCAGCATCGCCACTGCCATCGAAGCCGTGCGCCAAGGGGCTGTTTCCTATCTCACCAAACCTTCCGACGTTGACGACATTTTACGCGCGTTTTTTCCGACCCCAACCGAAGAAACCACAACCACGACCGGTGAAAATGTGCATACGCCCTCTTTGGCACGCGCCGAGTGGGAACATATCAACCGCGTTCTCGGTGATGTGGATGGCAATATATCCGAAGCTGCGCGCCGATTGGGTTTGCACAGGCGATCGCTGCAACGAAAGCTACAAAAGTATCCGCCAGTACAATAAACAATATTAAAACATATTATAAATATAAATAGTATTTTAAAAACCATTTCGATGACATATGCCCACTCCGTCACACACGGAGAAGCAAAATGACATCACCCGTTGCTACAATATCTCCCACGCCTGCCAAAAGTTCATATGTCGACTGTTCAACACAAACGACAGCATGGACACCGTCTGACCATTTCGATGGGACTGCAAAAGAGGGAACACTGTCAACAACGAGAAGCACTTCAGCCACCCCAGGCGCAACGTACAAACGTAGTCACATCGAAATGATGGTGCCCTCACCCGATGCACTCACTGAATTGAAGCATTATGACGCACAAGCCTTGATTGACAATGCAGTCAAATTTCTTATCCACAGCGAGAGCCAAGCATTTGCAAATGAATGGTTTCGTCAAGCATACCATATTATCAATTCAATCTATCGCACAGAAGACCGCGAACGTTTTATCGCATCCATTCCCGATCTTTGCGTTCTACAACATGCAACGACATTTCTAAGTTCTAAGATGTTCATCATGCGCACCCGCTATGCAACAGCATTGCAAGCGCTTCCAGAAGAGCAGCAAAGAATTCACCTCGATGAGATTGTTCCCGAAGCGCTCATTTTAAGATTGCCCAATCCATTTTTACCAGAAAGCCCTGTGATCACCCAGAAATTCATGGAAGTTCTTGAGGGTCATACCGGAGGCGTCATGGCAGATATGATCGAGATGCTTGAAACGCATCAACGCACTTCTCTGCAAGCAGCGAGTAAATATTACCTCAATGGCGATGGACCATTGCACAATCTCGCCATTGAAATTCTTTTAATGCCTACGGAAAAAACACAAGAGCGTATCAATGCCCTTGATAACAATACCGTTCTACGCCCAGGGAATGCGGCATTGTTTCTTCATAATAATGCGCCTGAAGCATCCAATACACGCTGGCTTAATGCTTTTCAAAGCCTTGACGAAGGATCGCGCCAAACATATCTTGAGGCCCTCAAGCCCGAAGACGTTCTCTCTTTTCACTGTTTTTTACAACCGGAATTTCAGGTGCTTCGCCTGGCCAATCATTGGTTTGCGTGTCGTGCACAACGGCCAAACACCAATTCCCATGACGATGCGATCCCCGAGTCTATTCTTGTGGAATATGCCCCAAACATTTTTGCCATCGGCGATCAAAGTCTGCAATATCGCTGGCTACAAGTTTTCGAAACAAAAAGCTTCAAAACCCGCAATGATGCGCTTCTCTCACTGACAGATCTTCAAGTGATCCCCATGTTCGAACTATTGATACGCTCACCCCATCAAGAAATGAAAGACAGATGGCTTTCTGCTTGGTATGCTCTGGAAGAAGAAAATAAAATAACTGCATTGGATGCAGTTGCTGATCAAGCCGTGTTCGATGCATGGAAGTTTTTTCTTAATCAAAATGATGTCTTATTTACAGAACGCTGGCTTGCCATGTTCACCCCCCAAGCAAGAACACAACCCAATCTCGCCCTTATTCCTGATGCCGATGTCGTATCCCCTAAACTTGCGAAAGCATTCATCGCCCATGGGGGGGTGCTTCTTGAGCGATTTTACGAAGCCTTCAATCGCATGCCCTACCCCAAAGACACCACCTCATGGCACACCCATTTTTTAACGTGCCACGCAAGAGAACGACACGAACTATTAAACAACGCACCCAATGCATTTATCTTGAATGACTCCCGTTTCTTGGACAATGGCTATGGATTTAAAAAACGATGGGATCTTGCACTTGAAAAATCGCCTGAGTGCCTTACATCCCGTGAAGTATTTGATGACCCGAGAAGTCAATCAGAAATAATAAAAACAATGGGTAGCCTGCAACGTTTACGATTTACATTAAGTGAAATCCCTCATATCGCCGTACCAAGCAACGCTGATTTCAATACAAAAATGGCATGGCTACACAATTCACTGCCAAGTGTCGCTTCATCCTACTACAGCCGTCCCCAGATCACGGTGACGCGCGCTAACATTGTAGAATCAAGCATGGATGCAACCCGTGGTTGGGATCAGAATACCTGGCGAAGATCCGACCTTTACGTCGCATTCGAAGGAGAATACGGTGCCGACGGCGGTGGCCTTTGGAAAGACTGGACCAATCTTATTTTAAGCAATCTTGCCAACCCTCATCTTGGCTTATTTACGGTATGCGGCGAAACAGGCCAGATGGTTTGTCCCAATGCTGCATCAACCGTTCTTCAAGACGAAACCGAAGCACAAAACATGCTTAAATTTTTTGGACGCGTCCTCGGTCAGGTGATTCGACGAAAAGTCACAACCGATTTAGATTTCCCCAATTTCTTCATGAAAAGCATGTGCAATTTACCTGTTGGGTTCATCGATCTCAAAGACGTTGATCCAGTACAATACAAAAACATGGTGAGCATCCTTGAGATGGATCGCGAAGCCATTGACGCATTGTCATTAACCTTTACAATCAACGTAGAGACAGCTGGCAAACAGTGCATCATAGAACTCAAACCCCACGGCGATCAACTCGCCGTGACACTTGAAAACCGTAACGAATATTTGCAATGCTATGCCAAATACAGGCTTGTCACAGAACAAGAACATGTTTTAACACACATTTTTTCTGGCCTTTGGGATGATGTTCCCCCTGCCTGGCTTGAAGTATTTTCCGTTGAAGAACTTCGAAAGCTATTCTGCAAAACATCCGCGCTTGATGTCCATGCATGGCAAGAACACACACAACCGATCCCCCTGGCAGCCACCGAGGCACAACGCAACATGGTGGCATGGTTTTGGGAAGTCGTCGAAAGTCTTTCACATGACGATCAACACAAACTTCTTCAATTGGTTACAGGTCTCACCAATCCCCCACCGGGCGGATTTGCAAATATGTACCCTCAGTTCAACATTTGCTTCGGAGAAGGTACCACCCGAGAGCACCTGCCAAAAACGGCAACATGCTTCAATAAAATTGTTCTGCCACCCTATGATAGCAAAGAAAATCTTAAAGAAAAAATCGATAAATTCATTGAGTTTGGCGAAACCACATTTCAGTTCGCGTGATCCGTTTTTTTGTAGGGGCGGACCCCTGTGTCCGCCCTCAGTCAATAATGCATTTTATCTTCCTTGTTCTTCCAATCAATAAAAACAAGCAATGCCTCTGGCATTTGAATACGAAGGCACGGCAATGAACGGCAATCAATATTTTTAGCCATTTCTTCGTAAATAAATTGATCGTCGAAACCGATGGATGCCGCATCTTCGCGGCTGTTTGCGTAGTAAATATGAGCGATTCTTGCCCAGTAAATCGCACCAAGACACATAGGACATGGCTCGCAACTGGTGTAAATATCACAGCCAACCAATTCATACGTACCAAGTTTTGCACACGCATTACGAATGGCTGTCACTTCTGCATGTGCGGTTGGATCTTGCGTGGATGTCACACGATTCCAACCCTCGGCAATGATCTCATTGCCCCGAACGATAACGGCGCCAAAAGGCCCACCTTCACCCTCGTGCATTTTATCCCGAGAAAGCGTAATGGCACGTTGCATATAGATGATGGATTCTTTGGACATGAGCCCTCCCCATACGTTTATACTGTAACCTACTCAAGGCGGATGTGGTGAAAAAAAAATCGTTCATGCAGCCCAGCGAAAATCAACATCAGCATTGGCATGCGCTTCACGCAGAAGAAGCGGTCGCAGCCACCGAATCAAACGCCGATGAAGGGCTCTCAGCCGAGGAAGCCATACGCAGAATCGAACATTTCGGCCCGAACGCTCTGCCTGAAGCCACACGGTGTTCCTTGCTGCTGATCTTTCTTGGGCAATTCAAAAGCCCACTCATCTACCTCCTCTTCGCCGCGGCAGGCATTGCACTCCTGCTCACACAGATCGTCGACGCTGCTGTCATTTTTTCCATCGTGATGATCAATGCATTGGTCGGTGCTTTTCAGGAAGGACGTGCGGAACGGTCCCTTGAGGCACTGCGCAAACTTACAACCCACAAAGCCCGCGTGGTACGCGATAAACGAGATCAGATCATTGAAGCCCACGCCATCGTTCCTGGGGATATCCTCGTGCTGAATGCAGGCGATGTCGTTGTCGCCGATGCACGTCTCCTTGATGGAGCCGCCTTGCAAATAGCAGAAGCCACGCTCACGGGTGAATCGCTCCCAGTTGCCAAGGATCTCCTTCCCCTTGCCTCAGAGACACCGCTCGCAGACCGCAAGAATATGGTCTACGCGGGAACTCATGTCACAGCGGGCCGCGCACGTGCTGTGGTCGTCGCAACGGGACTCGCCACGGAGATCGGCCACATCGCCACACTTGCCGGATCTGCGGAACAACCCCAAACACCGCTCGCCCGACGTGTGGCCCAGTTTGGACGCTATATCATCTACGTCGCGATCGCGCTGTTCGTGATGATTATCGCCATTGGCGTACTACGCGGAATGCCATTCGGCGAAATTGCCATGATTGGCATCAGCGCGGTCGTTGGGATGATCCCCGAAGGCCTCCCTGTGGCCATGACCATTGCACTCGCAGTGGGTGTTCAGCGAATGGCGCGGCGCAAGGCTGTCGTCCGACGCCTAACGGCCGTCGAGACACTGGGATCGATCACGATCATATGCAGCGATAAAACAGGAACACTCACCCGAAACGAAATGACCGTTACGATACTCTGCCAACCGAATGGACGCGAAATCAATGTGACAGGTACAGGTTATAAGCCAACGGGTCAGTTCCTTGTGAATGAGCACAAAGTAGAACTTCACGATGAAAAAGAATTGCAGGAGTTGCTTGAAGCGGCCGTCCTGTGCAATGACGCACAGCTTCAAGGGCCTGATGGCTCCTCTCCACAATGGAAGCCAATCGGCGATCCCACCGAAGTGGCCTTCCTCACGCTCGCGATCAAAGGTGGCATCATCCCCAATGAACTTAGGACACGTTGGCCACGACGCGCAGAGATCCCTTTCGACGCCACATCGAAAATGATGGCAACCCAACACGACACCCTCGAAGGCTCGCGGGTTATTATCAAAGGCGCTCCCGAGGCTGTGCTCAATCTATGTTTTACAGCACGACACCCCCAAGGTGACGTCCCTTTCAACGATACACTTCGACAGGCTATGCATGATGCAGCCCAAAGCATGGCCGAACGTGCGCTTCGTGTGCTTGCCATCGGAGTGGTTGACAATGCAGAAATTGACGGTCGATCCGGCTTTGCCCCCTTTCAAAACAAAGTCACGCTGATCGGATTGCTCGGACAAATGGATCCACCAAGACCCGAGGCGAAGGACGCCGTCGCATGCTGTCGTAAGGCAGGCATAAAACCTGTCATGGTTACTGGTGATCACAAAGCAACAGGCCACGCCATCGCAAAATCCCTAGGCATCGCACACGAGGGTGACATCGCAGTGGATGGACGCGAGCTTGATGAAATGTCCGACGCTGCACTTGCAGAGAGCATCGATGCGATCACCGTCTTTGCACGTGTACACCCTGCCCAAAAACTACGCATCGTCGATGCCTACCAGAAGCGGCATGAGATCGTCGCCATGACAGGAGACGGCGTAAACGATGCGCCCGCACTCGCCATGGCCGATGTCGGCGTGGCCATGGGCATCGCAGGAACTGAGGTGGCCAAAGGATCCGCCCAGATCATTCTTGGCGACGACAACTTCGCCACCTTTGTTGCGGCGGTAGAAGAAGGACGTGTCGTCCATCGAAATATCAAAAAGGCCGTGCTGTTCTTATTGTCAACATCTGCCGCAGAAGTCCTCGTTCTCCTCCTGGCCATGCTACTCGGCTATCCACCCCCTTTTGCAGCAGTGCAAATCCTCTGGAACAATCTCGTCACCGAGGGGCTCGTCACGGTGAATCTCATCATGGAACCTGCAGAAGGCGACGAGATGAGGCAAAGACCCATTGCCCCTGATGAACCGTTTCTTAACCGTATGTTACTCACGCGAATGGGTTTCATGGTTCCTGCCATCGTGATTTCAACGCTTGGATGGTTTATTGCACGAACCGCAGCAGGGATCCCCCAAGCCCAGGTTTGTACAGAAACTTTCACGTTGCTTGCCATCTGCGAATGGTACAATGTTCTCAATTGTCGGTCCGAATGGAAGTCAGCACTTAATCTGGGTGTTCTGAAAAATCCGTGGCTTCTGGGTGGACTTGTCATTGGTAATATTTTTCAAATTGCGGTCGTTTTCTGGCAGCCGCTGGGTCGTATATTTCACACGGTTCCCTTAAGCATCAAGGAGTTCGCGGTACTCTTCGCCGTGGGAAGTTTTGTTTTGTGGGTGGAAGAATTGCGTAAGCTCATCATGCGACGATCTCACCACTTTTGAGATCGCCTAATACATCACAACCTCTTGCTCGCCCCTGGCAAGATACGTATAGTCCTGAAAGGCCGCCAGATGTCAGGGATCCAAGATGTCGACATTGAGCGGAACACCAGCCATCGGCGACACACGAAATGCATTGTTGCCCAACGCAATGCAATCCGCACAAAGAGACGTGATAATCATCGCCCCTGATACGTTTGAACAGGCAAGCGATGCGCACGTACGTAAAACTGAAGTTATTATTTCTCAAATAGTCGTTCCCACCCGATATGTTAAAAGGGCGAGTATCCCGGCATGCAGCATGAGAATCCTATTAAAGGATGCCACACCCGACGACTTGATTCGATGCGCAGAAGAATATCTCCTTCAAAAAGACAGTCGATTATCGGAAGCGTGGTTTTGTAGAGCAGACCGAATTGCTCCAAGCGGCGTAGAGACAAAAGCATTTACAGCATCCATCCCAATAACATGCGTCTTAGAACATCCCGTTTTCTTTTTATCATCATCCAATATGCATTTTCGCATGGCATTTACAAATGCGATAAGAGCCATGAAAGTCGAAGATCAAATCGCATTTCTAGACACCATCACACCGCAATCTCTTTTACTTAATATGTCCGAACCTTTTTGCATTGATCATCCAGAAATCACCCAGAAATTCCTAGAGTTATTGGAGGCACATACCGAGGGTTCTCCAGACAGTATGTTCAACAGATTAACATCAGAGCAATGCAAAAACCTACAAGAGACCTGTGAGCATCACATCAACGATTTGGGTGTGCTACGCGATCTGGCAATTAAAGCACTTTGGACAACAACCGATACGTCCATCATCACGCAATTCAAAGATGAAACGTTACTGGATGCGAAGCATCGACACATTTTTTTAACTCCCAATGCACCGAAGATGTTTCATGAACGATGGCTCACGGCATTTGCCTGTGTATCAGAAGCAATGCAGCAACAATGTTTAAAGCAAATTCCCACCGAGGATGTACTTTCGTTTCACGCTGTTTTCATGCAAGACAGCACATTGATCGCCCATTGGTTTTTATGCCGTTCACAGAGCTCAAATGACACGCGCTATGATGCCATGATCCCCGATCAAATCATTCTTCAATATGCGCGCGAACAAGGGTTTAACAATATCATCAATCAGGATTTGGGAGAACGTTGGTTTCAGGTCATTGAAAAGATGGACAGCGTCCATTGCGCAGAAGAGGTTAAAGATATCCCGCCATCCTATGTCATGCTACTTTCCAATCATTTCGTGGCATCTACCTCTGAAGCCATACGCGCCCATTGGCTTGCATGTTGGCAACGCCTGGACACGGGATCAGAACAAAGACACGCTCTTACCCATCTTCGCGCCAACCACGTATTCAGCGCATGGGATATATTCCTTCAAGACGGTGATATTTTGCTCAAGGAAAGATGGTTATCTCTTTTTTTAACGGGACCCACGGCAACATCGTTCGACCTCACCATTATCCCAGACAGCACGGTTCGTTCGGGGAAAATTGCGGATATATTCATACAATCAGGAGGTGTCTTAAGAAAACGCTATTATGATTCATGGCAACGCATCCCAGATATTGAATTTGCAACGACGTGGGATGACTATTTTCGTTCGCTTTATCCTTCTGAAAGAGTAAAATTCCTAGAAGAAACGCCTGACTTTTTCATTCTTAATAAGCCTACTTTTTTAAGCACCGCGTATAGGTTTAATGAAAGATGGGACATCGCATTCGACCGCTCGTCATCCGCATTAACTTCACAAACGACATTAAACGACCCACGCGTTAAAGATAAAATTAAACAGAAACTCACATCACTTCAAATCGCACGCATTGAACGCAATGCCGTCACATGCAGAGACTATGTTCCAAGCGACCCTTTTGATGAAAGAATCACATGGCTTCTAAAAAATATGCAACAAACCCATCAACGTCAGCATATGACCATTTCACGCGAGGCCTTAATATTACAGAGTATCAATGCATTGCTTGATTGGAACATCGACCATTGGCGTTCAATCGATATCAACATTGGATTTGAGGATGAACCTGGCATTGATGGCGGCGGTGTTTATAAAGATTGGTTAACCAATTTATTATCAGGCCTTGCAGATCCCACATTCGGCCTATTTAAAACATGCGGTGAAACAGGCCAGTATGTTGAGCCAAAACCTGCCTCAAATCTGGTCCCCAATGAGCACTACGACCCACGGGTCAACCCATCGGCGTTGCTTGAATTATTTGGACGTCTCCTAGGACAATCCGTTATCCGAAAAACAAAATCCACATTAGATTTTCCAAATTACATACTCAAGCATATGCGCAATGAACCGGTGGGGCTCGATGACCTCAAAGATAAAGATCTTGATCTTTATAAACAATTAACAATCATACGCAATGCATTACCAGCTGACCTTTCAGCCATGGATTTGGCATTCTGCGTCGATGCCACTATCGCAGGAGAAGTAAAAACAATTGCATTAAAACCCCATGGCCAAGACATCGCGGTAACAACGAGAAATAGGGATGAATACATACAACTTTATGTGGAATATAAACTAACCAAAGAACCCATGGCCGTTTTAACGCCGTTGTTGTCGGGTTTTTGGGATGTCGTCCCGCCCACCATGACTGAAGCCTTTGCCGTACAAGAGTTGCGAGAATTATTATCGGAAATACCCAAATTAGACACCGCCGATTGGGAACAAAATACGGTACCACTTCTTGAAACGGCAACGCCACAACAACGTCAGATCACGGCATGGTTTTGGGAAATCGTTCACGCGCTCCCACAAGATCAACAGCGTATGCTTCTGCGATTGATCACAAGTGTCACCAATCCACCGCCTGGTGGATTTAAACGCATGGACCCACTGTTTCAAATCACATTCAATACCAAAGATGAAATGCATCTTCCCAATATGGCCACGTGCTTTAATCAGATCACATTGCCGAATTATTTAAGCAAAGAAGCGCTTGAGAGGAAGCTGATGTATCTGATCATGAACCCTGAGTTTTCGTTTCAAATTAGGTAAGATGTCCTAATTTTATTATGTAGGGGCGGTTCGCAAACCGCCCTTGCGGCGCTTGTAATATGCAAACAGGGCGGTTCACGAACCGCCCCTACAATAGAACATCTGCACATTAAAAAAAGACATGAGACCGCACTTCATCAATCACCACATGCAGTGAATCAATCGGCGTTTCAGGCTGTAAACCGTGACCCACATTCACGATATGCGGACCACCTCGGGTTTGTTTGAGCATCGCACGCGTTGCGGCACGCAACACAGGCTCTGGCGCGCGAAGCATGGCTGGGTCCAAATTGCCCTGCAGCACCATGTTGGGGCCCACCTGCGCACGAACTTCGTCGATGGAAAGACGCCAATCAAAACCAAACACGCAGGCTTCGGTAGATGTCACAAGTGGTAACAAGTGCGCGGAAGCTTGTGCAAAAAACACTTTGGAAACGTGGGTGCTTTCCAACATGGACCATACTTTTTTGACCGCAGGCAGCGCAAACGTACGATAGGTGTCGGCCGATAAAATACCAGCCCATGAATCAAACAATTGCACCATTTGGGCACCTGCCGCCACTTGGGCACGCAAATAGCGCCCTGTCAGAACTGCGAGCTTGTTAAACAACAGATGGGCCGCTTCAGGTTCTGCATATAAAAAAGCACGAAGTGCTGAAAAATCTTTGCCACCGCGGCCTTCGACCAAATAGGCGGCCAACGTAAGCGGCGCGCCAGCAAAACCGATGACGGCAACCTTAGGATCTACCGCTTGGCGAAGCATGCGAATCGCCTGCACCGTCGGTACACCAATATGGCCTTCATCGGGAATTTCCAAAGCCTGCACATCGGCCATCGTCCGTATGGGTTTTGCAATGACAGGACCCGGCGCGAAATCCATTTCCACACCACATGCAAGAAGCGGTGTCATGATGTCGGAAAAAATAATGCTTCCATCAAGTTCAAAACGACGAAGCGGCTGCAACGAGACTTCAAGCGCAAGTTCAGGTGTTGCACACATCTCCAAAAAAGAGTGTTTGCTTCGCACTTCGCGATATTCAGGCAAAAATCGCCCTGCTTGCCGCATAAACCATACAGGCAATCGTTCCACAGATTCACCACGTGCTGCACGCACAAGAAGAGGTTCACTCATCATACTTCCTTGCCTGGGTTGTAGCGGTAACCCATGCCGCGAATGGTTTCGAGATGGGCTGGATGGGCTGGATCATTTTCAATCAAACGCCGAAGGCGAACAATAAAATTATCGACCGTGCGCGTTGAAGGATAGACGTCGTGTCCCCATGCCGCTTCAAGAATTTCTTCGCGACTCACCACCTCATGGGGATGCGTCGCAAAAAGGCGCAGCATGGCCGTTTCTTTGGCAGACAACGACTCCACATGACCATCATGCAAAGTTTTTACTTCAAAGCGTCTGAAATCAACACAGACCCCACCCATCTGACACGTGGTATGTGCATCGTCAGAAGAACCGTTCCAAGTGGCACGGCGAAGCATGGCGCGCACACGCGACAACAATTCTCGCAATGCAAAGGGCTTAAGCAAATAGTCGTCGCCGCCCACATCAAGACCACGCACACGATCATCTTCACTGCCCATGGCGGTCAAAAATAAAATAGGCGTGCTGTCGCCCCCATCACGGATCGCGCGGCATACATCCAAACCGTTGATTTTGGGCAACATCACATCGAGGATCACCATGGCATGGCAGCCTGCACGAAAAGCTTCCAAGGCTGCGGCGCCATCGGTAGCATGGATCACGGCATAACCCTCGGCTTCGAGATTTTCTTTGATCCCAAGTGCCAGATGCAATTCATCTTCCACAAGCAAGATCTGTGCGGTCATCGTTTTTCCTCCGTCACCCTCGGCAGCCAGGCCTTCATACACGTGCCACAGCCAACACCTTCGCTGTGGGCCACAATATCACCGCCCGCTTCACGCAGCATCACGCGCACGAGATACAAGCCAAGACCACTGCCTGGTGTCTCACGCACCCGCTCATCACCCACACGATAAAACTGTTCAAAGACACGTTCGCAATCATCGGGCAAAAGACCAATGCCATTGTCCTTAAGTTCAAATTCAATCCGCGAGGCATGCACGCGAGAGACTATTGTGATCTGTGGCGTCATCTCCTTGCAGACATATTTACGGGAATTTTCGAGAAGATCCACGAGGATCACACGCAGTCGTTCGGGCGCAATATTGACATAGCCGTCCGATGCGCTGGCATCCACTACCACACCACCATGCCAATCAGGATCCTGTGCAATAAACTCCCGTGCAACATCGATGAGGACATCATCCAACGACGTACGGTAGGACATACGTGCTTGTGATTTACTTCCCGAGGTTGCGCTTGCAAGAAGATTTTTGACAAGGTTTTGCATGCGCGCCACATCTTTGAGCATGCGGTCGGTATAGCGATGAATGGTATCGTGATCGCCCCGCAATTCAAGGGTTTCTGCGGCCAATCGGATCGATGCCAAGGGCGTTTGCAATTCGTGGGTCACAGCCGCAAGAAAATTGGCATGCGCGCGCGCCAGAGAAACTTCACGACGCATCACACGCAGGATCAAAACGACACCTAAAATAAGCAACGCGAAAAAGAAGATGCCTTCAAGAACAAACATACGCACACGGCGGGCAGCTTCATCGTCAATGGAGGCGAGCACTTCCTGGGTCGGTTGATTGGCGTTTTTCTGTGCCTGGAGAAGAACAAGTTCGCGACGAACATCGGCATATTGGGATGCTGCACGCACCTGAAACGTGATCCACCACCCAAGTTCAGCACCCGCAACACCCACCACAAGCAAAAAGGGCAATAGAATATGACGTGCGACACGACCCATGGAAACGATGTCCAACTTCCGCGCGAAGTATATTGGTTAGAGCACCCCGGCGGCAAGGAGATCACGTGTGTGGTAACTTATGATGATATCGGCACCTGCCCGTTTCATGGCAATCAATGACTCAAGCACCACCGCACATTCATCCACCCATCCTTGGGCTGCTGCGGCTTTTACCATGGAATATTCAGCACTTACGTTGTAGCAGGCCACAGGCACAGACACGGTCTCACGGACCGCCCGGATCACATCAAGGTATGCCAGTGCGGGCTTGACCATGATGATATCGGCACCTTCGAACTCATCCAAACGAGCTTCACGCAAAGCGTCCCTGCTGCATCGGGGGTCCATTTGGTAGCTTTTGCGGTCGCCCATGCCAGGCGCAGAATGAGCCGCATCACGAAATGGCCCGTAAAATGCCGAGGCATACTTAACGCTGTAAGCCATGATGCCAACATCATACAAACTGCGCTCTTCAAGAGCGTGGCGTATGGCAGCCACACGACCGTCCATCATATCCGAGGGTGCCACCATATCAGCGCCAGCATCGGCGTGGGCCAAGGCCATGGCCACAAGGGCGTCCAAGGATGCATCATTTTGAACCACACCATGTTGTACAAAACCGCAATGCCCGTGATCGGTATAAGGACACAAACACACGTCGGTGCTGATCCACAGATCGCGCCCAAACACAGCACGCAATGCACGGACCGCCTGAGGCACAAGTCCATCGTCCGATGCGGCCGCTTGGGCATAGGGATCTTTGCATTCATTCCCAGGCACGCCAAACAACAAGACATTGCGCAAACCGGTTTTGTACGCTTTTTCGATATCGCGCACGAGCACATCGATGCTCACACGATCGATCCCAGGCATGGATGCAATGCTCTCGCGCTGTCCAACGCCCGCAATCACAAAATAAGGCATCACAAGTTGCGATGCGCGCACATGCACATCGGCCACCAAATCGCGGATTACAGCGTTGGTGCGCAAACGACGGGGACGAATGAAGGAGACAGATTTCATTTTACAATTTCCTCACACAATGCTTCCGCATCGGGTCTTTGTGCTTGTGCTGTCACGTGAATACCTGCGGTATGCAATGCTTCTGATGTTGCGTTTCCAATACTCACAACACGATTTAGTTCGGGTCGAAGCTTCCAAGCACACCATGCACGCACAGCCGATGGGCTTGCAAACACAACAATATCCGGCTGCCAAGACTCATGCCACGGGCCAGGATCCAAAAGCACAGTTTCGTAAACAATCACACGCGTAACCGCAATATTTGCGCCACGAAGTCCATCGGCAAGCACATCGCGTCCTTCGCGGGCACAGGGCAAAAGTACGTGTTGCAAATTCGGTTGTGCAAGCAATGCTCCACACAGCGAGGCCGCATCACCGCCAGAATTAACAAGATCACATCGCCCAAAGCGTTCACGCACTGCTTGCGCAGTGCCTTCGCCCACGGCTGCAAGTTTGACATGTATTGGAACATCAATATCCGGGAAATATTTAACACCATTGCGACTCGCAAACGCGATCCATTCAAAAACAATGCCACTTATTTTTCTTGTGTAGGGGCGCTTCGCGAAGCACCCGTGCAGACTTTGAATCAGCGTTTTATCGGGCGGTTCACGAACCGCCCCTACAGGAGTTTGTGTGATCAACGGAATATGCACAACACGGCATCCAGACGCTTCCAATTGCTTTTGAAGCATAGGCAGTGTGTCGTCACCATGGGTTAACAAGACCTTCACGCGCGCAAACTCCGAAATACGTCATCAATCAATGCGTTGTCATCATCGCCTTGCACATCGCAAAACGTAAGGCGCCCCATTTCTTGACCGTAAAATGCGCGCACACGCATGCCGCCAGGAATTGATTCCGAAAAAGCCGCGAGAGGTAAATGGCAACCGCCATCGAACATGCGCACAAGCGAACGTTCGATATGAACGGCGCGGGCTGTTTCGGGATGATTCAATGCTTCGGTGGTCGCTATGGCATCTGCATCATTGTCACGCACTTGCAAAGCAAGCGCACCTTGCCCTGGTGATGGGATCATGCGTTCCACACTTAGCGGAACAAGTATGATGCCAGGCGGTGCTTCCCACTGCAATCGTGTTAAACCCGCCATCGCAAGCACAATGGCGTCGTATTTTCCATCCACCACATGCTTCACCCGCGTACCCACGTTACCACGCAAACCACGCACATGGAGATCGGGCCGAATATATTGAATAAACCATTCACGGCGAATGGAACTCGTTCCCACAGAGATACCCGATTTCAGCGGCAAGCCTTGGGCGTGGGCGTCGTAGGCATGCGCGGCAATCACCAAACATTCGCGGGGATCGGCACGTTCACAAATGGCTGCCACACGAAGTCCTGGTACATCACGCGTGGGAAGGTCTTTCAAACAATGCACCCCGATATCGATGGTTTTCGCAAGAAGTGCTTCTTCTATTTCTTTGGTGAATACGCCTTGCACATTCATTTCGGCAAAGCTTTTCTCAGTCACATTGTCGCCGTGGGTACGTATGGTTTGAATCCGCGTTTCCATACCACGGCTTCCAAGTACGGTTTTCAGCCATTCGGCCTGTGTCACGGCCAGTGCGCTTCCACGGGTCCCTATCGTTAAATTTCGCATCCATTACTCCATAAACGTGTCAACGGCTTTTTTGCCATGTTCAGAGGCCAATCGTTTCAAACCCATCGTAGGAACGTGCAGAAGACGATTGACCAAACGCTCTGCCCATTGGGCGATCGCTTCATCACCCCCGGGAGCCAACAGATGTTGCGGTAGTCCACCAAGGCTTTCACGCAAAACGGCATGATATGCCTCATGCAACGTCACAATACCTTCCGAGGCACGACTGCTTCGTTCGTTCAAGGCATATTGTTCAAGGGCGTCGTCGACCATCACACGGGCTTCGACCCATTGCATCTGGCGCGCTTCGCGATTGCGTGATGCGATCTCTTGCAAGCTGTCCAAGTCATGCAACGCAATACCGAGCGTTGATACAACACGTGCATCAACATCGCGCGGCAATCCAAGATCGATCACCAGCGGTTTACAACATATACGTCTAAAAAAATCGGTATCAAACAATATTTCGGGCGATGCAGTACTTGTAACCAAAACATCCATGGATGGAGGTTGTGCCACAAAATCATCGAGTGCCATGGAATCGCCACCCCACCTGACCGCGAGCTCTTGCGCACGTGCCACGGTACGATTCACAAACAGCATCTGCACATTTTCACAGGACGATGTTTTCAAAATGCGAAGTGCCTGTTCGGTCATATCGCCTACGCCCACAAACACCACATTGACCGTTTTATTTAGATCGCAACAAGATTGAATATGGGCAAGCAAAGGTTCTGTGACCAATGACATGATCGAAACGGAATGACGACCAACTTCCGTATGACTTCGGATACGCTTTGCGGCTGTAAAGGCGGCATCGCAAACACGTCGTAATCTGGGTCCTGAGATCCCAAGCCGTTCTGCCCGTTCTAAAGCCTGTTTGCACTGCCCTAAAATTTGCGCGTCACCCACCTGCATGGAATCGAGAGACGATGCCACAAGCATCCATCGTTCCACGGCGCCTTCACCACCATAAGCAAACAAGTCGCGCTCTTCCCGTTCGAAAAATGCTGCGATGCGCGCACGGTAGGTTGGAATTGAAACACCCGGTTTGCACACAAAGAGAAGTTCGACCCGGTTGCATGTGGCAAGATAGAGGCTTTCGGCGAAATTGCATGCATCATGCAATGCACGCAAACGATCGTCGCCCCAGGCGTCAGGCGTGATCACGTAACGTGCAATGGTGTCTTGTTGATTGCGGCGGTGGCTTAAGCCCACGAGCCCGATGTCGTCACCCATGACCGACTTTTATAGCATAGGCAGAAAGCCCATGTGTCACAGTTCTGTCACGAGGCTCTCTTCATCGGTAGAAATCGCTTCAGAAAGTGCACATTCATACGCCATTTCGAGCGTTTTCTTTGCGCCCAAAAGGGGCTGTTCGCGGGACTGTCCCATCATTTTCCATCGTTGTTTAAATACAGCGCGCGCGTCATGGTCACTTTCCTTCACCGCCTCACCGGTAAAACGTATCGGCCATGTCAAATCACACCAGTCTTCTGTATTGCCAATAAACTGTGCAATCCGCATCTTTCTTAGCGTTTCGGTGCCAAAACAACGATCCAGTAAATCACGCACATTGGACATATGTTTTTCACGCGCGTCGGGATACAATGTGAGCTCTCCATCAAGCAAAGCAGGCATCACTTGGGCCATCGTAGGTCGATCTTGGGCCAAAGGTTTCATCATCATGGGCACGATCCATGAGAGACGTTTAAAAGCTGCAGCCTCTTTGATACTGTGAGGAGGAGACGTCCATGTCTGCACCATCGCGCGATACAGCTTTTGAGAACGTGAACCGCCACGGGCAAGCACTTTTAAGCGGCCCACGACATCTTCACCGTGTGGCATCGATGGATCCCCATGAACAGACACAAATATGGGCGCAGGTCCCGTAAGCAATGCGCTGATCATGCTTCCAAGGCTGTACACATCGGCAGAGGCGGCAAGTTCCACCGTCGCCGAACGATCTTGGAGAAGATCCACATATTCAGGAGGCGTCAAACTCGCTGTTCCCAAAAATCCTTGATGTGACTGACCCAAAAACCACAATGATCCCCAATCACCGATTTTTACGGCACCTTGGGGGGTTACAAACAAATTTTCAGCTTTGAGATCAAAGTGTCCAAGATTTTTTTCATGCAAAAATCGCATGCCATTCACAGCCTGTATGCTGCATGACAAAATATCTTCCGGATGCAACAAAATGCTGTTTTTAACGCACCACAAATTTTTATCACGCACATTGGCCATGACCGCAAAAAGATCACAGAGCCCCATATCGTTTGAACCAAAAATGCTTGTAAGCCTGCCTGAAACGTCAAAATGCCATGATTGTGGCAGTATCATATCCCCTGCCATCTCAGGGCATTGCAAAATCTTGCCTTTGAGATGTTCTGTAGCGAGGATCTCACGCGCAGCCGCTGCATACAATCGCTGTTGCAGCACTGGATCATCGTTGCAAAGACCTTGAACACGCAAAAGAGCCAATGCATGCGGCTTCGCCCTTACCAGCGCCACGGTACAAAAGGACCCAGAACCGACCAAATTCGGCGTATCATAACCATCGGGCAATTGATTAGGAATATACGTAACAACATCAGCCAATGCACGTGGCATCCACTCTTCTGCACCGACACTTTTTACGGATGTCACGTTCAACAACCCCCATGTAATATTTATGTATCGGCACACATGCTGGGGAGTTGTTTTTTAAAATCAGGCCATCTTTGCAATCGTCTTCCCATATTCTGCCTCAAGACGCATGGGGATCTCTTCTTCGTTCACCACGACATATCCCATGGATTGCTGAACGAGATTTTGCTCAATCGATAACCCTAAACTCTTTTGCTCGCGCATCGGCACGGTAAGATGGCACCACAATGCACCATTGCCAGTTGCACTCGCATCATCAAGTGCGCGCAACATATCAACAGGAGCACAGAAGCGAATAAACATTTGCCGTACGCGTTCCTGGTAGCCCTCACGTCGAGCCACCGAGAGTTCTAGTTCACCGCCAAAGAAATGTCTGGCTACCCCATCCGTCGTGGGTCGCATCGCTGGGTCAGGATGCATCATCGCTGGCAGGATCGCAGCAAGCAGACCAAAATTCGCATCGTGCTGTGGAACTGAAGGATCGGGTGAAATCCAATGTGCGACGGTTTTGTCGTAAAATGCGGTGCCTAGCGGATCACGCTTCGCCAAAATGTGCGAACGTTCATTGAATAGATCCCTATCCGATATTCCTATAAAAATACCGATATCCCATACGGGAACACCGGGGAAATCCTCCATGAGGCTGCATCGTCCTGTCGCCATCTCGTTTGCAAGCAAGCCCAATGCATAGACATCAATTTCGGGTCTCACCTGATCCAAGGCAACAGGAACAGGCCCTGCTGAAAAACACTCAGGTGCCATAAATGGGGCTGTTCCAATGGCAAAGCGCCCGTGTTCACCCGCATAATGCGCGGCACCCATATCACCCACCTTGATCGCCCCACGGGGGGTGACAAAGCAGTTCTCCGGTTTAAGATCGCAATGAACGATCCCTTGGCGATGCAAGTATGCAGCCGCATTCACGATAGGACACACGATCGCCATCGTGTCATCAAAATGAAGGAATTGGTTAGGGATCCACCACTCGGTGCCGGAATTCACTCTTCTCTCAGCGAATGCAAACAGCTCAAACATCCCGATGTGCTCGGAAGGATAAATACTGCTGAGTAGACCGTACCGACCCAATTGCCACTGTGTCGGCAATGCAAGCTCAGGTGGACATTCAGAGGTTCGTAATTTTTTGCAAAGCGCAATTTCCTGGGCCGCCCCAGGCAGATGATCCAACGCACCTCCCAGTTGCTGGCTGCGTACAAGGCTTAACCGGCCTGTACGCGTATCTTGTCCCACACTCACCGTGCAGACGCTTCCCGCAGCAAGCCAATGATAATTAATCACACCATCGGGCAAACGCGTGCCAATACGTTCTACAAGGCCTTCACACAGGGTTGGTGCAACAACAGCACCACCCGTCGCCCCGCCACCAGCAGCGCCAGTTTGATCTGTAATTTTTATATTGGTCATTCTATGGTCCCATAAATCGTAGGATAGGATTCATATCGGCATTTCATAAAACATGTTGCGTGATGAAGCCAAACTAAGACTTGGCGAGCTTTTTAAGAGACAAATACGACAAAAGCCTACATCTGATAATTCCTGTAAACTCACGACTTCTAAAAGGTCAGGGCCGCGTGCTAGATCAACGCCCCATGCTTTCTTTGCTAGGTCATACCTTTGTACTTCTGGCCATTGCCGCATCGGGCTTTGGTGCTGTCGCTGGGCTTATGGCCGCGCGGCATCATAACCCAAGCCTCCATCATACCGCACGGCGTGCTGCCTATGCATTTGCAGCATGCACATGGCTTGCCAACCTCACCATGATCACAGCGCTTCTTCGTCACGATTTTTCGGTGGCCTATGTGGCACAAGTAGGAAGCCTGAGCACCCCCACGTGGATCACGATTGTGTCGTTGTGGTCATCCCTTGAAGGATCTATTTTATTCTGGACTGCCATCGCGGGCCTTTACGTCGTTTTGCTTGCAAGGGCCACCAGGAGCAAAGACACCGCACTTGCAGGCTACGCCATTACCGTTGCGCTTTTGGTGTCAGCATTTTTTACGATCCTCGTGGCAGGACCTGCCGATCCGTTTAGAGCCCTCTCACCCATCCCAACAGACGGCCCAGGACCCAATCCACTGCTCCAAAATCATATCCTCATGGCCATCCATCCACCCATGCTTTACCTTGGCTATGTCGGCATGATGGTGCCCTTTGCCATGGCCATCGCGGCATTGCTGCGCGGTTCACTGCCGCCCGCGTGGAACAAAGTCATGCGACGTTTGATGTTGATCCCATGGACATTTCTTTCGATCGGCATCGTGCTCGGCGGTTGGTGGGCCTACGAAGTCCTTGGTTGGGGTGGTTATTGGGCGTGGGATCCTGTGGAAAATGCATCGTTCATGCCATGGCTTGCGGCCACAGGATACATTCATTCAAGCATCGTCCAAGAACATCGGGGTCAGTTGCGCACGTGGACTTTGTCGTTGATCATCAGCACATTTTTGCTCACCATTTTGGGTACGTTCATGACCCGAAGCGGTGTGTTTAATTCAGTGCATTCATTTACCCAGTCGCCCATCGGACCTGTGTTTCTTGGATTTCTTGCGCTGTGCACCCTTGTGAGTGTGATTTTAATCGCAGGCCGATCACACCTCCTCGAAGTACCCCAAACACCCTTTGTATTGGCGAGCCGTGAAACAGCGTTTCTTTTCAACAATTTGTTGCTCGTGGTGTTCACCATCACGGTACTCATCGGCACCGTATTTCCTTTGCTTGCCGAAGCCATCCAAGGCGTCAAGTTGAGCGTGGGCGAGCCCTACTTTGATCGCATGGCCGCACCCATCACCATGATGCTTGTATTCCTCATGGGCGTGGGCCCTTCGCTGCCGTGGGGTGAATCCAAACGCAATGTGTTCATCCACCGCATGCGCATTCCCACCGCCGCTGCCATTGCTGCCGCAACGACATGTTTTGTAAGCGGCGTACGTTCGGCCACTGCAACGCTATCCTTTGCACTGATCGCCTTTGCGTTTGCCGTCACTGTACGCGAACTCATCACGCCGTTTATTGAACGACGTCAACGCAAACAAGAAGCATGGGCCAATGCGCTTACCAGCATGTTGTACGGGCACAGCAGACGCGTGGGAGGATACATCGTCCATTTGGGTGTCTTGCTAATTGCTGTAGGTGTTACGTCATCCCACGCTTTTCGCGAAAGTACCGAAGGAAGCCTTAAAACAGGCGATGTGCTCACCATTGCGCCATTTACATTTCGCTACGTCGAATCCAACACCAAACAAGAAACTCATCGCTTTTCGTTGGGAACCACGATTGATGTTTCTTATACGGAGGGTGGCAAGCACATCACCACCCTCACGCCCAAACTCAACTTTTATCCAACACAACGCGAACCCGTGGGAACCCCTGCAGTTTTCACCCACCATGGACGTGATTTGTACGTGAGTTTGATGGCCGTGGAAAATGAAGGCCAGCGCGTTTCGTTGCGAATTTTTGTGATCCCCATGGTATCCATGATCTGGTGGGCACTGCCGTTTTTTGTATTGGGTTCACTCATTGCCATGTGGCCACGGAACAAACGAGAAAATGATGAACTGGCGTAAAGCAATCCTCGCAGTCGTTTTATTGATCCCTGCATTTTGGCTTCTTTCGCAAGGCTTTGGCACCGATCCACACGCCATCCCTTTTGTACTCGAAAACAAGCCCGCATCGCCTTTTGTATTGCCCACGCTGGATGGAAAATCGTTTGACCTCACCGCCCAACGAGGCAAACCCGTGGTGCTTAATTTTTGGTCCACATGGTGTGTCCCGTGCAAAGAAGAATATCCCGTACTCAAAAACATGGCAGAACAGCATGGCAAGTCGGTAATATTTGCTGGCATTGTGTACCAAGACACCCCCGAAGCCGCGAAACTTTTTATCGAGAAGTTTCCACTGCCCTTTCCACAACTCATCGATGCAGGATCCAAAGTGGCCATGGATCATGGTGTCACGGGTGTCCCCGAAACCCTCTTTATTGATGCCAAAGGCAATATCAGGCGCAAACACAGCGGCGCGCTTACGATTGAAAGCATGCAAGCAGGCCTTGCAGTCATTGCTCTGGATCCCCGCGTTCGCGAGGATGACGGAGGAAAAAAATGAACATATTGCTGTTACTCTTGGCACTTTTTTCTACCCCCCTAGAACTTGAAAACGAAGCCCGCGCTCAAGCCATCGGTGGCTTGTTGCGCTGTCCTGTGTGCCAAGGGATGCCCATCGCCGAATCGCCTGCACCCATGGCCCGCGACATGATGGGTCAAGTGCGAACCATGGTGCAGGAAAAAAAATCCGACGAAGCCATCATCACCTATTTTACGGATCGATACGGAGATTGGGTGCGACTTGCGCCTAAAAAAGAGGGCTTTACGCTCTGGGTATGGATATTACCCCCCCTTATGGCCCTCGTGGCATTGGCAATTTTTTGGAGGCGTGTAAAGTGGAGCCCATGAACATCAACCTACCCGATTGGGCCATTGCCCTTATTGTCCTTACCGCCGGCGCATTGATTGCCCTGCTGGTTCTTAAACCCAAAAGCAGTGAGGCCTCGGCCGCGCAAGCGGGCATCAAACGCGCGCAATGGATAGGTGCCGCGTGGGGTGGGGGTGTGGTCGGTATTTTGGCGTTGATCATCTCGGGATTGCCCAGCACAAAGCCAGCACAAGAAATGCCACAAGGTCATCCGCCGACAACACAAGAGCAAGGCGATCCTGAAATTCCTCTATTGCTTGAAACGCTTAAAACCAATCCATCCGATACAAATGCCTTGGCCAAGCTTTCGCACAAATTATTGCGCGCCATGCAAATCCAAGAAGCCAAAGCCATCAACGATAAATTGCTCTCCGTGGATGCAAAACACATTGAAGGGCGTATTCACGCGGCTGTGATCCAAACCGCAAGCGGCGAGCAGGCCCTAGGCATTACAGCACTTGATGGATTGCTCAAAGAAAACCCCACCGCCGCCGAAGGATGGTTTTTTCGAGGGATGCTCGCCATGCAAAATGGGGACAATGCGATCATGCGCACAAGTTTTGAAAACTTTGTGAAATATGCCGAAGAGGGGCCGCTCAAAACACGCATTGCCGGGATGCTCCAAAACATGCCTACGGGCGGTCCTGCGGCGAAATAGCGCCCGCAAAACACCCACATAGACCCACACTCGTTCTGCATAAATTTCAAAAACAACTCCGGAAATAAAAGCATAAGGCAGATACACCTTATGTATGTCAACGACTGAGAGGCTTCGCGACTGTCCTCAAGCGGCATTTGCCTACTGCCTCAGTTTCTTCCGCGCGACACCTCCATCCACATCGGACAAATCAACAAACACAGACACCTACATCAATCCCACTCAAGAACACATAATAACAACACAGCCTATGAATTTGTCCACGTCTCACCATTCGTCGTTCAGCAAACCCACAGATGCAAGCAAGAAAAAGAAGGACCTCGTTGTTCAGGCAAAACCACCCTCGATCCCCGCCCCATTAGAAAGCAACACAGCGACCTTGCGACGCAGGAAACATGCAGCGTCTGCCACTGAACTCCTCGTGCTCGAGAGCAGATTTCAAAAATTAGACATTCCAGCGCAGGCACCTTCAGTTTCATCCTCAGCTGCAACCTCCTCAAGCCATTCGGAGCGATCATCAGAGCGCAGCTCCGCTGAAGACCTATTTTCAAGCCAAGATTCATTAAGCAGCATTTCGCCCAATCCATTGCCCAAGAAACCCAGCAAGAACAGTCTCAGGCATCAAAAAAAAGTAGAAGCACGGCATGAAAGGATAGATCAAGAGCGCATGGCTGCAACCCTACGGCGTGAAGCAGAGGAAACAATGCGCCGCTCGCCTGTGATTCGGATCCCCACACTGGCAGAAGCATGCGAGATAGGAAGCTGCCTCCAAACAGCATTAAAAACACTCTCAACAAATTCTTTTTTGTATATGCGGGTCGTGGAAATACTTGGCGAGAAAGAAAGAAGTGCAACACCCGATGGAAGACGAGAAATAAGGAGAATCAAGAGAGATCTTGCCAATGTGATGCTAGCCGGAGAAACGACCCTCTATGAAAAAACGCTTGGATTTGTAGAAATTGACGGTCGGATTTACGTTTCAATTTCAGGCGATGACTATGGGAATGCACGATTCGCAAAACACGTCATAGCCATCGCAACCATTGCCGCACGAGAATCGGGGATCCTGCCAGACAATGTCGAACTCGCAACCGGCGCTTCAGGGCATGGCTTATGGGAAAGCATGGGCATCAGCGAGAGCGAGGGACTGGATCCAGGCAAAATATCTCCCACCGTATTCAACGCGATACTGAGTAATCTTGGGGGTGCGCAGAAAGAAGTCGTTGCATACTTTCAACAAGAAGCCCAACAATCACGCGCAGAGCCCCATGTACTCGCCGCAATCGAGATATTAAGTGATCCTAAAAATAGCTGGGAAAGTATCAGCTTCGAACAAAAGACAGGCATTGCTAAATATCTTATCAATCAACGTCAATGCGCAGAACGCTCCCTTGTGCAATTGGGTGCGGCAGAAGTCATAACCATATCCAGAGGCAAACATATCAAAACCTGTTTTTGTTGCAAAGCACTCGAGCCCTTGTATGTTTACGTGGCTCGGGAAGCGCAAAGATCCACCATGTGGGAACGCAGTTACCGTATCGACTCCAGTATCCCGATCCCCGCTGACGCACATTTTTCCGCACTCGTTGCGCCGCACACTCCCCCACTGGAGTATCGACGTTCGCCCTTCACCCCGCCTGAATTGCGAAGACAACAGAGTGTAACGGTTGAAGTGACGACTTAGAGCCCTTGTCGTTTGTCACATAAGCATTTTGAAAATTACAGCCCAAAGTATCCCACCCGTGCAGAAATAGATCCCAAAACCCTTTAAGGACGCAGCATGATATACTACTATAGGTCCCCTCACGATCACTGACACCCGGGAAAGCCTGGGTTTCACATGGGAATTGAGCCAAATCATGGACCCACAATTCGCCGCGTTTGACGCAGACAGTCTTGCGCTTGTTGAATATTTTTATGAACAATATCGGCATGATCCAAGCAGCGTAAGCCAGACCTGGCGCGTTTTTTTCGCAGATATGGACCGGGACCATAAACCGAACGGCGATGCCTTTACGCCCACAGCCCCCCAGGGTACCCTCTTTCGCCCTACGACCACCGCGGCCGCGGTCCCTGCGCATTCCAAATTACTTGAAGTATTTAGGCATGCATCACCCGAACGCACTGCGCTTTATCTGCCCTATGTAAAAAAACTTGCACTCTTTAGCGCCCTGCAGGACGCCGATCAGCGATTGGTCGCAGGCATCATTGAAGAAATCCCCCTCTCGGATGGCGAACGCTTATTTGCGGTGGGTGATCCCGGCGATGCGCTTTATTTCATCGCGTCGGGCGGGGTATCCATCAAGCGCGGCTCACAACTCATCGCGCGATTGCACGAAGGCGAAGTGGTCGGCGAAATGGCCATCATCGATCAACGCCCACGCTCTGCCGATGTGTACGCGTACGGCGAAACATTGCTGCTGCGTCTTGATGCAGAGTGCCTTGATGCATTGCTTGATGCCCACGCATCCATCGCACGTACCCTTTTTCATATTTCATCGCAGCGTTTGCGCGAAACCGCCGCACGCCAAGAACGGGTAGATCAACTGATCCGTGCTTACCGGGTACGCGGACATATGGTCGCCGATCTCGATCCTTTAGGACGACGTTCAAGTGCCCATCCCGAACTTGAACTCGCTTACCATGGCTTATCCGAAGCAGATCTTGATCTGCCCTTTGCCGCACGCACATGGCATGGTTCAGGTACATTTACGCTGCGCTCCATCATGCGACGTTTGCAAGCCACATACTGCCGATCCATCGGTGTACAGTTCATGCATATCGACAATTTGGACGTCACACGATGGCTGCAAGAGCGCATGGAGACATGCGAAAATCACCTTGAATTAAGCCGCGATCAACAGCATCATATTTTGCGAAAACTCACCGATGCCGAAGTGTTTGAGCAATTTGTTCACAAAAACTTTCTAGGCGCCAAACGATTTTCTCTTGAGGGTGGTGAAAGTCTTATTCCGCTGTTGCACATGGCTCTTGATACCGCCGCAGAACATGGCATCACCGCCGTGGTCATTGGGATGCCCCACCGAGGACGCTTGAATGTTCTCGCCAATGTCATGGGCAAAGATCCCCGCGAAATATTTAGAGAATTCAAAGATAGTCATAAGCAAGAACGCACAGGTGGCGGCGACGTCAAATACCATTTGGGTTACAGCAACGAGCACACCACGTTAAACGGAAAAAATGTGCATCTCTCGTTATGTTTCAACCCAAGCCATCTCGAATTCGTCAACCCCGTGGTGGCAGGACGTGTGCGTGCAAAACAAGATCGTTTAAAAGATCTTGAACGCAAACATGTGATGCCGCTGCTTATTCACGGCGACGCTGCCTTTGCTGGCCAAGGTGTTGTGCAAGAATTGTTCAACATGAGCCAACTTCCCGGCTATCAGGTGGGTGGCACGGTGCACATCATCGTCAACAATCAAATTGGCTTTACCACACCGCCCGAATCGGCGCGTTCGTGCCAATACGCCACCGATATTGCCAAGATGCTGGATATCCCCATTTTCCACGTCAATGGCGAGGATCCCGAAGGTGTCGCCCAGGCGATCCATCTTGCCCTTGATTTCAGGCAAAAGTTTCAGCGCGATGTGGTCATCGACATGTACTGCTATCGCAAATATGGTCACAACGAAGGTGACGAACCCACGTTTACCCAACCGGTGATGTACGAGCACATTCGATCGCGCCCCACCGTACGACAAAATTACCTCGCAAATCTTGTACGCATGGGCGACCTCAGCGACGAAGAAGGCCTCGAAGTTGTAAAGCGAAGCCAACAACGCCTTGAAGCTGCCTTGGTCGAAGCACAAGACGGCACCGTCGAGCACCAACCGCCCGGCCAAAAACTTTGGCGTGGATACCGCGGTGGTGACGATGACGAAGCGCCGCGTGTCGATACGGGCCTATCCAAAGAGGTCCTGGTGCAACTTGCCGAAACGCAAACGCACATCCCCGACACATTCACCATTCACCCCAAGTTGCAGCGTCTCATGCAAACGCGCCTTGAAATGGTGCGCGGTGAAAAGCCACTCGATTGGGGTGCCGGAGAAAATCTCGCATTCGCGTCACTTGTATCCCAGGGCATACGGGTTCGTATCAGCGGGCAAGATTCTGGACGCGGTACGTTCAGTCATCGTCATGCCGTGCTTCATGATCAACACAACGATGCTGTTCATATTCCTCTTCAACATTTGCACGAAGGACAAGCACCGTTTGATGTGATTGACAGTCCTTTGTCAGAAACAGGTGTCCTCGGATTTGATTGGGGTTACAGTTTAGATACACCCGACGGACTTATTGTTTGGGAAGCACAATTTGGCGACTTCGCCAACGGTGCGC